>CANJXJ010000037.1 GCA_947478955.1 Alphaproteobacteria bacterium
AGAACTAAAGGCGCTTAAAAATTAAGCAAATAAGGTGGTTAATAACGAAAACAATTCGTTAAATGCCACTCTTTCTCTCTCAAATCCCCCGCGTATTCCTCAAATAAACTAAAATCTTCCCCTAGTCTCAAATTTTGCAGAGGGTTCTCTCTTATGCAAAAAGACGCCAGCCACTTTCTTTAAGCAAACAACGGCATAATCACATATGCTTCGCTGTTGGTATTTGCAGGACGAATAATGATTGGTGTGTCAGGAGACGTTAAATGCAGATTCATTTCTTCATCTTTGATCAAGCCAGCAACATCAAGTACATAGCGTACATTAAAGCAAATTTGAATAGGGTCTCCACCCGAAGATTCCACGTCAACTTCTTCTTGAGCAGCACCAAGTTCTTGAGATACAGCTGAAAGTTTAGCGTGTTGGTTTTCTAGGTTAATGCGTAAAATTCTGTCACGGTCAGTAATTACGGTGCTAACTCTGTCCGCTGCATCAGACAGTGCACGGGTATTTACTTTCACAGTGCGTTCAATATCGGCCATTAAAGTTTGCTGATATTCAGGGAATTCTCCGTCAACAAGACGTGTGCTAAAGCTCATTCGATTTTGACCGCCTTGTACGCTCAGTTCAAAACGACTGTCGGAAAGTCCTGCTTTTACTTGCTCAGGCGCTTCATCTAAAAGCTTTCGAATTTCAGCAATAGCTTTACGACCAATAATCATGGATGGCATATCTGCCGATCCTTCTGGTGCATTAATGCTTACGCAAGCAAGACGGTGTAAGTCACTGGCCACAGCACGTAGCTTCATGCCATCTTCTTCGAAAAGGTGGAAATGGATACCATTCAGGTGATAACGGGTTTCATCAGTCGACATGGCAAACCTAGTGTGGTCAATCATGTAACGGAAATCACTCGTGCTGATATCAAAATGGTGCGTAAGACTAGAGCTAGTAATTTCGGGAAACTCTTCAGGAGCAAGTCCTGGAAGGTTAAAATGAGAGCGACCAGCTTTCACATTAAGTTGTTGGGTTTCTTGGTTGATCTCAATATCAATAGGAAGATCGGGAAGCTTTTTAATAATGTCATGAAGTAAGTGCGCGGGTACGCAAATGCGTCCGGCAATACG
The DNA here is from genome assembly GCA_947478955.1 of Alphaproteobacteria bacterium. Classification (GTDB taxonomy): domain Bacteria; phylum Pseudomonadota; class Alphaproteobacteria; order Paracaedibacterales; family CAITNM01; genus CAITNM01. The sequence continues at coordinate 1,125 of CANJXJ010000037.1, forward strand.
CACTTGGGCCGGAACAGTTTCAACCAAAGCCATATCAAGATCAGTAGATGTCAACGTAAGGCCAGCATGAGTGGCGCTAAGCAAGACATGACTTAAAACTGGGATTGTTGTGCGTTTTTCAACAATACTTTGCCCGTGGGACAATGCTTTTAAAAAAGGGCTTTTTTGAACAGTGAGTTCCATGGTTTCTCCAAAATTGTGAAGGGTGAGTTTGTAAAATCTTAAGTTTGCAGGCTTCGCTTTAAAATTTCGACATCATTTGCAAAATCAAAGTCATCAGCGCATAGTTCTTGAATTTTTCTAACGGCATGGAGAACGGTTGTGTGATCGCGTCCGCCGAACTTACGGCCAATTTCAGGCAGTGATTTACTGGTCAACTGCTTTGCCATATACATGGCAACTTGGCGAGGCCTTGCAATGTTTTGCATGCGGCGATTTGACACCATATCAGACATTTTAATGTTAAAATATTCGGCGACTTTTCGTTGAATTTCTTCAACGGTTAAACGTTGGTCATTAGAGCGCAACAAATCACGTAACACTTCTTGGGTAGTATCTAGAGAGATTGATCTACCAACCAGGCTTGCGTGCGCTAAAATACGATTTAAGGCACCTTCTAACTCGCGAATGTTTGAAGTGATTTTGAATGCTAAAAATTCTAAAACTTCCTTTGGCATTTTTACGCCAAGCGCTGCGGCTTTTGCTTGTAAAATTCCAAGGCGTAATTCATAGGTCGTGGGGTGAATATCAGCTACAAGCCCCCAACCTAGGCGTGACTTAAGGCGTTCTTCCATATTTTCAAGATCAGAAGGTGATTTATCTGCTGAAACAATTACTTGATGGTTTTTATCAACCAATGCGTTAAAGGTATGGAAAAATTCTTCTTGGGTGGTGTCCTTACCGCTGATGAATTGCACATCATCAATCATGAGTACGTCAACGGCTCTGAATTGATCTTTAAATGCGACCATGTCCTTGTACCGCAAAGCGCGCACAAACTGGTACATAAATTTTTCCGCAGATAAATAAATAACCTTGCGGGCAGGGTGGCACGTACGGATTTTCCAAGCAATCGCATGCATCAGATGGGTTTTACCAAGACCAACCCCGCCGTATAAAAACAAGGGATTAAACTGCGGTGTAGAAGATTCAGCAACCCGTAATGCGGCAGCATATGCCAATTCGTTTGGCTTTCCTACGACAAAATTTTCAAAAGTAAATCGGTTGTCTAAGGGAGCACCCGTATAGCTTCCTGGTTCATCCTTTTCAAATGAATCGAATGTTTCAATTTTTGATTGCGGGGGAGTGATTTCAGAATTTGTGTTAGCAACAGTAATTTTTTGTTCGTGAATAACAATAGTTACCCCTTGGATAACCATGTTTACCTGTTTCCACGCCTTTACTAATGCTTCTAAGTAATGATTTTCAACCCAGTCTTTTGCAAAAGAGTTAGGCGACCCAAGGACTAGGACCATCCCGTCAAGACCCAACAACTCAAGGGGGTCTATCCAGCTTTTTCCATGGCTAGCTCCTATATCAGTAGCTACTATCTCTTTGACCATATTCCATTGGTCTTTGAGCATAGCAGTAGGGACTAAGCGATCCGCTGTTGTTACAACAGTTCCCTGATTGACCAACTGAGGTTGGGCCATGATAAGATGTACCTATAAAATGAAAACGTATAATGTAAGCACTAAATTAGAAGAGCGGGCCTAAAAAGACAACCCCCCTGTGGATAATTTTTTCTAAGGGCCGCTATTTTATTAAAGCTTAATTTTTTAGCGCTTTTTTCTTGAGGAAGCACGTTTGTTTAGCAGTAAAGGAAAAATACCAATAAGCATGCCTCCTATTCCTATGAGGACTGACTTTTTGTTGAAAGTATACATAGCGCCATAGGTGGCAATTGAGATTAAGGTAACAGCGCTGATGATTGGCCATATTACAAGGGGGATGACCCTAGAAAACTTTTTAACAACGGCAGTTCTATAGTGCCACGCGCAAGCAAAACCGCACAAGCTATAGTAAAAGGTGACTTGTAATCCAATGGAATCAATAGAAACGTTAATAATGTCTTTGATTGTTGGTTCTTGTGAAGCAAATATCAAAAAAATTATTCCTAGCGCCCAAATGAGAACGGTTGCCGTCCATGGGGTTTGCCATGACGTGTGTATTTTGCCCCACCGTTTATGAAGTACGCCATCTCTGGATTTAGCAAAAATGGTACGGGTGAATTGCAAAATAGAGGTCTCAATTGTCCCAAGTGAGCTTGTAATGACAGCGATCAAAGCAATGTTTCCCCAGGGTTTAGGAAATAATTTGTCAGCTATTTGCAAAAGAATATTTGGGCCTGCTTGCTGAATTTCTTCATCTGTTAATACGATTAAGGCGCACATGATAAAAGCTACAAAAAGCAGCGTGATAATAACCATTGACCATAGGGCTGCTCTGCCTGGAATTTTATGAGGGTCTTTTGTTTCCTCGGTTAAATTCATGGTGACGTCCCACCCCCAAAATAAAAATAGGGAAATGATTGCGCCTTTCACAAAAAGGTTAAGGGAAAAATTGAAAGGATTGAAGCTATCAAAAGTAATAACATGGTTGGGGTGTTCTAAAAAGTAAACAAAAGCAGCGATGATTACGAAAAGAAGAATACCGATTTCAAATATAGTGAATAGTATTTGTAGGTAGCTTGTAATTTTTATTCCTTTTAATAGCACAGCGCTTATAAGGGTGAGCCATCCTGCGGCTATTGCGGTTACCCACATGGGGTTGCTTACCATCTCAGGTTTTATAAGGGCCAGAGTTGAAGTGGCCAAAGGAATTGTGCCGCAGACCATAAAAATGGTTGAAGCAACAAGAAGTGACCATCCAGCAAAAAATCCAATATTTTTGTTAAATATAATGCTAAGCCAAGCATAAGAGGCGCCAGCATTTGCAGACATGCGATTTAAATACATGAACGCAAAAGCGACTCCAAACATAATAAGTCCACAAAATAAAATATTGCTCGGAGAATGAATGCCTACAGCAGTAACAAGAGCAGCAGTTGATGCAGCCGCGCTAAATGCAGGCGCAGCGCCTGATACCCCCATTATAATGGACTCGGTTAAACCCAAGGATCTGGTGGCTAATTTTGTTTCTTTTTCTGACATGGATTATTTTTTTAAAAAATGAGTTAACAATATTTTTACGGCAAGCTATTGCCTTTGGATAGAAAGAATCATTGCCTAATGAAAGGGGCTATTTGCAAAAATACTTCAGGGGCGAGATTAAAAAACACTATTTGTAAAAATTTTCGGGGTGAAAATTTTCGCATGGAGTCTCATTCAATCTAAATTTTATAAACTAATGTTACTAAAAAAATGCAAGCATTTCAATAATATTACGTTTTGAGTGGCAGTCCTTAAAATGAGGGTCGCTACATTCTCTTGATATCTATCCGCCTATAGCTGCAGGTTTCTCAAGTTTGTGTGAAGTAGCCCTGACCTTACTTTATTAATGTCGGCTTTGGTTATGGTGGACCTTATTGTTTTTGCAAATGCTGTATTCATTCTACTAAACCATCATGTTACGAGTAGCTGTTGGCAGCTTAAGAGTTAGTCCATCTAATTCTTCGGTGATAATAATTTGGCAACCAAGCCGTGATGTATGGCTAAGGCCGAATGCTAAGTCTAGCATGTCTTCTTCATCTTCAGTGGCAGTGGGCAATATGTCAAACCATTGTTCCTCAACAATTACATGGCAAGTCGAACAGGCCAAGGAGCCTTCGCAGGCACCTTCTAAATCAATATTATTGCGATGAGCAATTTCCAAAACAGAAAGACCAAGAGGTGCATCCACGGTTAATTTTTCGCCGTCTGGCTTGATAAAATGAATAGATGGCATAAAGTTCCTTAACTATATAGTTTGATGTTGAAATTTTTGTTTTATAGCATGTGCAATACGTTTTTCAGCAAATGGCTGTGCTAACAAAGCTAGAGTATCGCAGGCTTTTTGGATAGATGCACGGTCCTGCGTTTCAAGCGTTTGTTTTACATCCCAGACACAAACTTTTAAAGCATTTATCTGGTCTTCGTCAAGTAAATCTGCATCTAGACTTAGGGCGCTTTCGAGCTGTGTTACAAGTTGTTGTGCTTTTATTCTTGCAGCAATAAGCAATCGGTTATTAAGGTCTTCTGCTCCATGTTTATAGGCTTGCTGTAGCATAAGGGTGTAATCTTCGGTGCTTAAGCCGTAAGAAGGTTTGACTTCAACCTTTTGGATCATTCCGGTGGTTTGTTCTTTAGCACTTACAGTCAATAAGCCATCCGCATCTACGCTAAATGTTAGGCGAATACGAGCAGCCCCGGCTAACATAGGAGGAATACCTGTTAAAGAGAATTGAGCTAGCGACCGGCAGTCTTTTACAAATTCACGTTCTCCTTGTACAACATGGATACTAATTGCTGTTTGCCCATTTTCGTAAGTTGTAAAATCTTGTGCCATGCGAATGGGAATGGGGCTATTTCGGGGAATAATGACTTCGACAATCCCGCCTATGGTTTCAATACCCAATGAAATAGGGGTTACATCTAGCAGTAAAGTGTCTGTGCCAAAGGTCAACTGGTGAGCCTGCAGGGCTGCGCCATATGCCACAACACAATCTGGGTCAAGATTGGTAAAAGGATCTTGTTCGAAGAAATTTTTAACCAATATTCGAACTGTTTGAAGTTTCGTTGATCCACCAACTAGAATTACACCATCAATTTGGTTTTTGGTTATGCCCGCATCTTTAATGGTTTGGTCGCAAATCGCAAGGGTTTGTTTAATTAATGGCTCACACAGGGTATTTAGTAATTCTTCGTTTAAGCCTTGACTTAAGGTTTCCTTGGCTTGTCTTGCTTTTAATGAATCAGTCCAACCGAAATGACTTGATATCAAAGCATCAATATCATCTCCTCCTAATTGAGTATGTCCACCGGTTGCAAGAACTTGAAATACGCCTTTGCGCATACACAAAATTGAAACATCAAAAGTGCCGCCGCCTAGGTCATAAACAGCAAAAATTCCTTCTTTTCCCGTGTCAAGACCATAGGCCAATGCGGCTGCAGTAGGTTCATTAATTAACCGTAGCACTTCAAGGCCTGCTAAAGATGCTGCATCCTTAGTCGCTTGACGGGCGGTGTCATCAAAGTAAGCTGGAACAGTAATCACTGCCTGGTGTATTTCATGGCCCAGAGCATTTTCTGCGCGTTTTTTTAAACGCTTTAAAATATCTTGTGCGGCCGTCAAGGCTGTGTGGTTATCAGAAATAATTGTTGTTGGCTGATGCATCATTCGTTTGGTGGAATGCAAATCACCCATTGAGGTACTAATGACTGATGGCATAAATAATGGGCCAATATCATCTTGCAAAACTTCGGCTTTTCCATTTTGCCAAACAGCAACCACAGAATTGGTTGTGCCTAAATCAATACCGACGGCACGTGCTGTGATTTCTGGCTTTTGGGCACCAGTATTTGGTTCATTAATTTGCAGGAGCATCAATAGTCCCTAAAAGACGTGCCAAAAACCTAAGCCTTGTGTAAGCCGCTAGAGCGTTAGTCTCAATATCTTCTTGCAGAGCTTTTTCAAATTGGACAAGTGCATCTTGATAAAACGGTCTCAGATCATGGCCAGATCGTGCCAGATCCTGTAATTCCATCATTTCCATTAAAAGAATGGAATCTTTCGTTGTTTCTTCAAGGGGTAAAGCCCAGCTTTTTGCTTTTATAGCGGCATCAACGCAAGTTAGTGGTGATTTTAGAATTTGATAAGCTTCATTGGCATGTGCTGCAATCTGTTCAGCACTTTTTTTCATAAATGCATCTTCGCCGCTAAATTTATCGGGATGAAGATCTTGCATTATTTCAAAGTAACGCTGATCTAATGTGGCTCCATGTACATAAATGCTGATAGGAAGCCCAAAAAGTTCAAAAGGATTTTTATACATTTTTAAATTGGAAAGCACATAAGGCTAAAAGTCTTTTAGCGCACTATAGCATATTACACATTAAAAAATGAAGAAAAACCGGAAAAAAATGTACGATGTTGAATCTTACGGCTAAATATTACGATTATACTTTTCTAATTTTTCAAAATGTTGAAGGCCAAACATATAACCCGCAAATACAGGAATGATGAGGATTAAGGACCCCCAGCTTCCAAGGTACTTAGTTAAATACACAAGTCCAAAAGAAGCGATAACATATATCACTGCGCGAGATAAAGCATAAGTAAAGCTGATGTAAGTGAAGCGTTTTAATACGGGAAAATATTTATAAAACACTGATGTTGCCGGAGAAGCGTCTGCTGCAAAAAATATTATACAGCATTGCAGCAATAAAACTTGCAGATCAGTACTAAGGTTATTTAACCAATACGGATATCCTATAATAATAGCTAACGATATAAATAGCTTGATTTTAAGTATTTTAAGAGGATATATCCTATAACTTAAACACGTAAATAGTAAATATGCGCCGATTTGAACTATTGAGACAATGAAATTTTGGTGAATGACTTGCTCGGGGCTAAAACTGAAAGAATTTTTCAATATTAAACCGCAATGGATGTAGGAAAGATAAAAGCAAAGGGGCCACATGCAATCCATCAAGAATAAGGCACATAATGTCTTGGAATTAATCCGCTCGGGAGGTGGTGCCATAGAGGTTGTTTTATCTTTGATTTGTTGCTTGGCATTCCTAAAATCTGGCGTTTCTTTTAAAAATACTCTTGCTGCTGTGCCAACAAGAGCAATGACCGCGCCTATTCCGAAAATAATGCGCCAGTTTAACCCCAAATGAATTACAAGAGATGCTATGGCTAAGGAGGTCCCGCCCCCTAGAGCGGACGCAAATGCAAGCAAAGCCACAGCAGGATACCTAGCAGGAGGCTTGATCAGTTCGCTTAAATATAATTGGGCACCTGTAAGTTCTCCCATTGCAGACATGCTTTGGATGATGCGGCATATGGTGACTATCCAAGACGCAGCGATGCCGATTTGTGCATAGGTTGGTAAATTTGCCATGAAAACACAAGATAAAGACATAAACATGATGGTTAACACAACGGTAACTTTGCGCCCTACATAATCTCCTATAAATCCAAAGATAAATGCGCCTATAGGTCTGAATATATAAGTGGTGCAAAAAGCAAATGCAGCAAGAAGGCTGGCAGTATGAGGATCAGTTTTTGGAAAAAATAGCTCATTTAGCAAGACTGCTAAGTGGACATACAGCATCAAATCAAAAAATTCAAGAAAAGTACCTATAGAGAGCAGGCTTACTGCTCGCTTTTTCTCCTTATCTAATGAAGAAAACATTGCCATTAGTAATGTTTTTAAAAATAACTACGCCACTGCCCCGATGGGTTTAATCATCATATGAGCACCAGGCTTATCAAGTTTTTCAAAATGTCTTAAGCCAATTAAGTAACCAATGCATATGGGGGCCATAATGATTAAAATACCCCAATTACCAAAGTATTCCGTTAAATATACAAGGCCGAAAGAAGTGGCTACGTATGTCAAAGCACGAGATAAAGCATAGGTGAAGCTAATATATGTAAAACGTTTAAAAACAGGAAAATGTTTATAAAAAATAGATGTGGCAGGTGCTGCATCAGCTGCAAAAAATATTATGGCAGATTGAAGTAAAAGCAAATGGAAGGGGTCTGCTATGTGATTAAGCCAATAAGGGCATGTCATTATAATAATAGAAGATATGATAAGCTTTACTTTTAAAATTATTAAGGGGTAAATTTTGTAGCTTAAGACTACGAATAACAGAAGGCTTGTTATCTGCACCAGCGAAACAATAAAATTTTGATGAATAACTTGTTCTGGCGTAAGTTTGTAAACATGCTTCAAAATATTTCCACAATAGACATAGGCAAAATAAAAACAAAGAGGCCACATGCAGTCCATTAAGAATAAAGCTAAAGATGTTCTCTGATTGACTTTTTCTTTCCTAATTAATTGTGATCTGGTTTTCTTATTTATTATATTATTTTCATCTGTACTGGCATTCATCACCCTTCGCTTTGCATCAGCAAAATCAGGAGTCTCTCGAAGTTTTGTTCTGGCGACGGCGCCCACAATAGCAATAGTTGCTCCTGCCCAAAAAGCTATGCGCCAATTTAAGCCAAAAGATGTAACAAAGGATGCTAAGCCAAGCGCTGCTGAAGTTCCAAGAGAAACCGCAAAGGCAAGCATTGCAACTGCTACATACCGTGCTGGCGGTTGTATTGTTTCACTTAAATAGAGTTGTGCCCCTGATATTTCTCCCATTGAAGACATTCCCTGAGCAATACGGCATATGGTGATAATCCAGGAGGCTGAGATACCAATTTGAGCATAAGTTGGCAAGTTAGCCATCACCAGACAAGAAAGAGACATTAGTGTTGTGGTAATTACAACTGTGACTTTTCTTCCTACATGATCACCTATATAACCAAAAATAAGAGCGCCAACCGGCCTTAAAAGATATGTTGAACAAAAAGCAAAAGCTGTAAGTAATGCTGCTGTATGGGCATCCGTTGTAGGAAAAAATAGTTCATTTAACAAAACTGCCATATGAATATATAGCATCAGGTCAAAGTATTCTAAGAAAGTACCTATAGAAAGTAAAGCTACAGCTTCTCCTTCCTCCTTATTTAATCTAAACATATTCTATGCCCCCTATAATAAAATATTAACTACCTTTGGCTCCTCTTCTAGTCCCTGTAAATACAGCTTTTTCCTGCCCTTTACCTACCTGCTGAGGTAGGTTTGACTATAATTTTGATTTCTGTGTAGCATTTCTTTGAGGTTTAGGCAATAAGAGCGCTATAAATTAATACTTTGCTCTGTGCGATGGTGAATATTGATTGCAAAGTAATTGATCTTTACCTCCATCATTTCGCATCTAACATTTTACACATGAAATGATTTTCCACAGCCACAACGGCCTTTTTCGTTGGGGTTGTTAAACACAAATCCTGATTGAAATTTATCGGTTACAAAATCCATTTCTGTGCCAATCAAAAACATAATGGCCTTAGGATCAATGAGAACTGTTACATCGTCAACTACAATACATTCATCCAATGCATGTCTATCATCGGCATATTCAATACTATACGCTAGCCCATTGCACCCCTTGGTTTTTAAGCCCACACGAATACCAACGCTAGGTTTTTCACGTTTTTGCAAAAGAACGCGGACTTGTTCAAGGGCAGCTTGAGATATGGTAATGGCTTGACGCATAAGGTTTATGACTTCTGCTTTGCTTTAAAATCAGCAATTGCAGCTTTGATTGCATCTTCAGCTAAAATTGAACAATGAATCTTTACAGGGGGCAACGCTAAATGAGAAGCGATCTGAGTGTTTTTTATGGTCGATGCTTCATCGATTGATTTACCTTTTATCCATTCAGTGACCAGCGAAGATGATGCAATAGCAGAGCCGCACCCAAAGGTTTTAAACTTGGCATCGCTGATTGTTCCATCATCGTTTACAGCAATTTGCAATTGCATAACGTCTCCACATGCTGGCGCACCCACAAGACCTGTGCCTACGTTTTTATTTGCCTTATCTAATGAGCCTACGTTCTTAGGATTTTCAAAATGCTCAATAACTTTTTCACTGTATGCCATAAATTTCTCCTTAATGTGCTGCCCATTGAATAGATTTTATATCAATGCCTTCTTGGGCCATATCCCAAAGAGGGCTCATGTCGCGTAGTTTATTAACTGATGTGGTGATTGAAGCAATTGCTTGATCAATCTCAGCGACCGTTGTGAATCGCCCAATGCCAAGGCGAAGTGATGTATGCGCTAGCTCTTCTTCAACGCCTAAAGCACGTAATACATAAGATGGTTCTAAAGATGCAGAAGTGCAAGCAGAACCTGATGAAACTGCCAAATCTTTAATGCCCATCATCAAGCCTTCCCCCTCAACGTATGCAAAGCTGATGTTTAAATTTCCAGGTATGCGCTGAGTAGTATCACCATTTACATATATTTCATCAAGGTTTTCTTGCAGTCCTTTATACAGACGATTGAATAAATTTTTGATTCGTTCATTTTCAGATGCCATTTCAGTTTTAGCAATAGCGCAGGCCTCACCCAATCCCACACATAAAGGGGTAGGAAGGGTGCCTGAGCGCATGCCTCGTTCTTGACCACCGCCCGTAATAATAGCATTTAAGCGAATTCGTGGTTTTCGACGTACAAACAACGCGCCAATTCCCTTGGGCCCATAAATTTTGTGCCCTGAGATACTTAAAAGATCAATATTCATAGCTTCAACATCAATAGGAATTTTGCCGGTTGCTTGTGCGGCATCCGTGTGAAAATAAACACCCTTCTCGCGACAAATTTTTCCTATTTCTGCAATGGGTTGAATGACGCCAATTTCGTTGTTAACCATCATAATGGAAACTAAAATAGTTTGGTCGGTGATAGCATTTTTTAACATATCCAAGTCAATTAGCCCGTTTTGTTGTACAGGAAGATAAGTAACCGCAAAGCCTTTTTCTTCCAAATGACGACAGCTATCCAGTACGCACTTATGCTCAGTTACACAGGTGATAATGTGATTTTTTTTGCTTTTGTGAAAATCCGCAACGCCCTTTATGGCAAGATTGTTAGATTCTGTGGCGCCGCTAGTAAAAATAATTTCTCTAGGGTCGGCATTAATAAGGTCGGCAATTTGCTCACGAGCATGCTCAACTGCTGTTTCTGCTTCCCATCCAAAAGAATGGTTGCGGGAATGGGGGTTGCCAAAATTTTGCGTAAAATACGGAAGCATTTTTGCAACAACTCGTTCATCGCACGGGGTGGTTGCTTGGTAATCTAGATAAATTTGTTTAGGCATCATGTATCTCTTTTGGTTTTTTTGCTTGGGTCTGAAGTAAATTAATCCAAGCAGCAATGCAGTGATCAATATTGTCTTCGGTTGTTTTCCATCCGTAACTAATACGCAATGCGCATTTGGATAATTCATCACTTATACCCATGGCTTTCAACACATGGGAAGCTTTTACTTTTCCTGATGAACAGGCAGCCCCTGAGCTGACTGATATGTTATGGAGGTCAAAATGTATAAGTTGTACTTCGCTGGAAACACCCGGCATTGCAATGGATGTAGTGTTGGAAATGCGTGTGGCTTCTCTTCCAAAAATTATTGCATCGGGGCATGCCTTCAAAAGACTTGTCTCAAGTTTTTTCTGTAGGGGCAAAAGTTTTTGCCAATCAAATTGTGGTGTTGCCAATGCGGCGCCCATGCCAACAATCCCAATAATATTTTCAGTGCCAGCCCGTACACCGCGTTCCTGACCGCCTCCTTCGATAAGAATTTTTAACTGGAGAGGCCCATTAATTATAAGAGCTCCTACTCCTTTGGGGCCGCCAAATTTGTGGGCGGAAATCGTAAAGCTTGAGATGTTTTGCCAAGGCAGTGAGATTTTGCCAACAGCTTGGACGGCATCGACATGCAAATGAGCGTTATTGCTCTGACAAATCTTTAAAATTTCATCAATTGGTTGAATAACGCCAGTTTCATTATTAACCGCAAGAATACAAACCAGCGCAGGTGTGGAGCTATCTTTTAAAAGTTGAGCGAGAACATCAAGAATAACAATTCCATTTCTATCTACCGGGATGATCGCGGCGTCTTTTCTAATGTTTAGTGCACTGTCGTGTTCCACTGCAGAGACAAAAACATTTCCTTCAAAGCCTTTTAAAATCATGTTATTGGCTTCAGTGGCGCCGCTGGTAAACGTAATATTGCGGGGTGCTAGGTCAAAATATTCAGCAGTTTGGGAGCGAGCTTTTTCTAAGCTTTTTCGAGCAGCGCGCCCATGACTATGTACTGATGACGGATTGCCCAAGCAGTCAAATGCTTCAACCATTGCCAGACGAGCATACGGCAAAAGTGGCGTTGTGGCGTTATAATCAAGGTAAATCATGTGACCTCCTTGTTATTTACTCTGTCGTTGGTTTTTTGACGATTCAGGACAACGATAGGGTGATTATGGTCGCCATTCACTACGTCTTGCAAACTTATCTGGATTAAGTAGTCATGCATCACATGCTCTAGTTCGTACCACAAATGATGGGAATTACACTGTTTTCCAGAGGTGTGACATCCTTTGCTTTCATGGGAATTACAGCGTGTAGCTTTGACTGGTGCATCAGCACTTAAAATAATATCATAAACTCGAATGTCTTTAGCAGGCTGTGCTAATTCATAACCACCATTTATGCCCCTAGCACTTCTTACAAGATTGCTTCGTCTTAGTTTAGAAAATAGTTGTTCCAGATATTGCAAAGGTAGGCCTTGGCGCTCTGCAATTAAAGACAAAGGTACACAAGCCGCTGCGTCTTGGCTCGCAAGATCAACCATAGCCATAATGGCATATCTCGACTTGGTGTTTAATTTCATAGCAATAATTCCACTGGTGTGTTACCTTGGGGCGAAATGTTTTTGACACGGTGTGTTGAACTTAAGATACCTGATTAAAAAAGTCAACTTTTAAAGGTTGTGTTTTAGCGCTGGTTTTATTTTTTATTGAATATAGTTGTAAAATAGTGAAAGGAATTTATTCAAGATGCCTGAAGTAATTTTTACAGGGCCCGCTGGGCGTGTTGAAGGTCGGTATACTGCAGGGCCCACGGCTTCTTCACCTGTCGCATTAATTTTGCACCCCCATCCAAAGCATGGTGGGACCATGAATAACCGGGTTGTATATTCTTTATATCAAACTTTTGCAAAAAAAGGATTTTCCACTTTGCGCTTTAATTTTCGTGGCGTTGGTCGTTCGGAAGGTGCATATGATAATGGAGAAGGTGAATTAGCTGATGCAGCTGCAGCGATGGATTGGTTGCAATCAACCCATCCACAAGTAAATAGTTTTTGGGTAGCAGGGTTTTCATTTGGCGCGTGGATTGCGATGCAATTACTTATGCGTCGTCCCGAGTTAGAAGGCTTTATTGCCCTTAGCCCACCAACAAACATGTATGATTTTAACTTTTTAGCTCCATGTCCTGTTTCTGGGCAGATTATTCATGGCGAGCAAGATGCTGTAGTGCCGTATCAGTATACGGATACCTTGGTGCAAAAACTGCGCAGTCAAAAAGGTATTGCTATTGATTATCATGTTTTAAAAGCAACGGATCATTTTTATAGTGATAACTTGGCAGAGATGATTGCCCATGTTGATAATTACGTGGAACTGCGAATTACCAACGTTTTAAAGAAACGTATTGCGTAATTACTTTTAGTTTGCCCTTTTAGTCTGTCGGGATTTTCCTTACAATTTAAGAAAAGTATAATTGTAATATCTTGGCAGAACTTAAATCAAACCTTATCGAATTCATGCAAGCCTTTGATCACCTAGTTCCTATGGATCTGGTGAAGGGCTCTTCGGATGCTGCCCAACCTAACCAAATGCCGAGTTGGTTAGTAAAAATTCTAGATTATACAGAATCAGCAGTTGAAGGATTCGAGGGTTACAGCGCACTGCGTGGATATTACTCTCGTATTTCCCGTGGCACTAATATGACAGCACAGGCGGATGTATTATCGTCCAATACGTTGCGCCATAGTCCTGTTATTTTATATATTCCACGCGGTAACCTAGAAACTAAGCTGGAAAGCCATATTTATAAAGCAAATCCAATTAATAAAATCACAATTGTTAATATTGCAGAAATAAACGGGACCATCGAAAAGCTTCAAGAAATTGAATATGAACAGTGCTATGTGCAACAGCTAGAACCGGTGCTGGACTGGCTTTTGGTTGAATTAAAAATTACCAAATATAATAATACTCTCTTTAAATATGGAACCGAAGGTCGCTTGCTGGGTAAAGATATGGCGACAATGGATTGCACCCTTCATCCAAAAGCGGATGTACATGTTTATAATAATAAACCTTCTGAAGATGAAGGCGATCTGCCTGAGAAAGAAGATCAACAAGAAGATTCACATGAGGATTTACAAGAAAATGGATCAGATGCACCGGACAATGAGTCAGAGAGTCAACAGGAGGGAACATTATCAAAAGGAAAGCATGCTTTAAGTAAAGTAGAATCGCTAATAGATGGTGGTGAGGCGGCTGTTTTAGACAAAATTGAAGGACGGTTGCCACCGGCAGGAAAGAAAGCTCTAGGTGCTGTGAAAGCCTTGGCAGGCAGCGATAAAAAAGCAGTAGCACAATCTGTGATGGGTTTACTTGGGGTTGATCAAAAACACGTAGATCAGGCTAAAAAAGCGAAGAAATTTCTTGGTTCGTTGAAAAAATGGAGATGATTAAACAGTTCTGACAGCATAATCACTGAAAAAATGGAGATGATTAAACAGTTCTGACAGCATAATCACTTTGAGTTTGCGCTTTTAGTCTGTCGGTAATTTCCCTACACTTTAAGAAAAATGCAATTGTAATATCTTGGCAGATTCCAAATCTAATCTTATAGAATTTATGCAAGGGTTTGATCGTTTGATTCCTATGAATCCGGGTGTGGCTTCTTCAGATGCTGCTCAACCTAATCAAATGCCAAGTTGGGTTGTAAAAATTCTAGACTATACCGAGTCAGCGATTGATGGATTTAAAGATCATTGCACCTTACGTGGTTTTTACGCGCGCACTTCTCGCAGTACTAACATGGCTGCAAGAACTGACATTTTGTCATCAAACACGTTGCGTCATAGCCATGTTATTTTATATATCCCGCGGGGTAATCTGCAAACTAAGCTGGAAAGTCATATCTATAAAGCAAATCCAATTGATAAAATCACAATTGTTAACATTGCAGAAATGAACGGGACTATCGATAAGCTTCAAGAAATTGAATATGAACAGTGCTATGTGCAACAGTTAGAGCCAGTGCTGGATTGGCTTTTGGTTGAATTAAAAATTACCAAATACAATAATACCCTCTTTAAATATGGAACCGATGGTCGCTTATTGGGTAAAGATATGGCGACAATGGATTACACATTAAATCCAAAAATAGATGTTCATATTTATAGCAATAAACCTTCGGAAGATGAAGAAGATCAGGCTAAAGAGGGTGATAAAGAGGAAGACACTGCTAGCCATGATGATCCAGATATGCCTGATGATGACCAAACAGATGACGCGGACCAAGGTGAACTGGATGATGATTCAGAAGGGGACGCAGATGATGACCAGGCAGATGATTCGGATGAAGACGCATCAGATGATGACCCAGCCACGAATGCAGTTAAGGCTTTAGCGCCTGGCGATGACCAGGCAGCAGAAAATGCTGCATCTGAGAACAATGAGGAATCGGAAAAAGATGCCGCTCCAAGCGGAGACGATGCCGCTGCAGGCGGAGATGATGCAGCCGCTCCAAGCGGAGACGATGCCGCTGCAGGCGGAGATGATGCAGCCGCTGCAGGCGGAGATGATGCAGCCGCTGCAGGCGGAGATGATACAGCCGCTGCAGGCGGAGATAATACAGCCGCTCCAAGCGGAGACGATGCCGCTGCAGGCGGAGATGATGCAGCCGCTGCAGGCGGAGATGATGCAGCCGCTGCAGGCGGAGATAATACAGCCGCTCCAAGCGGAGACGATGCCGCTGCAGGTGGAGATGATACAGCCGCTGCAGGCGGAGATGAAGCAGCTGCAGGCGGAGATGATGCCGCTGCAGGCGGAGATGATGCAACCGCTGCAGGCGGAGATGATGCAGCCGCTCCAAGCGGAGATGATACAGCCGCTTCAAGCGGAGACGATGCCGCTGCAGGCGGAGATGATGCAGCCGCCTCAGGCGGAGATACAGCCGCTTCAAGCGGAGATAATACAGCCGCTTCAAGCGGAGATAATACAGCCGCTTCAAGCGGAGACGATGCCGCTGCAGGCGGAGATGATGCAGCCGCTGCAGGCGGAGATGATGCAGCCGCCTCAGGCGGAGATGCAGCCGCTGCAGGCGGAGATGATGCAGCCGCCTCAGGCGGAGATGCAGCCGCTGCAGGCGGAGATGATGCAGCCGCCTCAGGCGGAGATGCAGCC
>CANJXJ010000038.1 GCA_947478955.1 Alphaproteobacteria bacterium
AATATTTTAATGGTTAAAGAAAAAAAAGAAATTAAGCAGCAAAAGAAAGTGAAACAAGAGATGAATCTCTCCTCAAAAATAGCTGCTTAGTGTTCTTGACTTTGGGGGTCACTTTAGATGGGAGTTCCGCTCTTTAAAATCCAAGACATCGTCCTACACAATAATGTTCACGTCCTTTCTTCAAATTTTTCTCTTTATGGAGATATCTCCCAGCGGGTAATGAATATCTTACAAACCTTTACGCCTTATTCTGAAATCTACTCGATAGATGAAATATTCTTAGATTTTTCCTCATTCTCCTTTGACCTAAGCACCTATGCTCAGCGTATTCGTCAAACTGTCTCCCAATGGGTAGGGATTCCTATTAGCATCGGCATTGCTCCCACTAAAACCCTCGCTAAGGCTGCCAATAAACTTGCTAAGAAGCAGGCTTCTGGCGTTTGCTTCTTAGATTCCCAAGATACCATCGATAAGGCCTTACAAAGCTTTCCAGTCCAAGAACTTTGGGGAATTGGACGGCAACTCGGTAAAAGCTTACGGGAGCGAGCAGTTTATACGGCCTATGAGTTTAAAAACCTAGACCCTCGCTGGGTACGTCAAAAGTATAGCGTTATTGGAGAGCGGATCCTTCGGGAACTCAATGGTGTCCCTTGCTTATCGGTAGAGGAGGTTTCTCCTAAGAAATCTATTCAGGTTTCCAGGAGCTTTGGCCAAGAGGTAACAACGCTTGAAGGCATTCAAGAAAGTATCGCAACTCATCTTTCGCGCCTCGCAGAAAAGCTACGGAGTGATGAGTTGTACGCCGGGTATGTAAGCATTTATTTTCGCAGTAATCCGCACAGAGAAAAGTATGCATGTCGAGAAGCCTTTAAGATTATTGATCCACCTACCAACGATACTCATAGGTTGCTAAAAGAGGTATTGCCCCTTTGCAAGTCACTTTTTCAAAACGGAGAGAGCTATAAAAAAGCAGGCGTGCTGGCTTGTAACCTTAGTCAACGCCCTACCCTTCAGCGTTCCTTCATGACTTGTGATCTTAATAAAGTTGAGGATTCTTCAGTGCTTAGTAAGGCGATGGATAAAATAAATCAACGGTTTGGCAAAAATACACTTCAGTACGCGGCCTGCGGGATCCATCCCAAGTGGAAAGGCAAGTCTTTAAGTCAATCACCTAGCTATACAACCGACTGGTCACAGCTAAAAGTGGTTACCTGATCTCCTTCTTTAAGCATTTGCTTGAGTTTCTATTTTTTTAATTTCATTCTGTTTTTTCCTAAATGCTTGGCTAATCGAAGGAGGTCATTTCGAAGAGTGCTCCACATTAAATCTTCTTTAGGCATCCTGCCTCCAAGTTGATAAGGATAGGTTTTTTGCATAGTAGATGCACGTATTGATTGTGTATATTTTTCAAATTATTTATGTTCATACTAACTTATTAGTAAGCTTTAATGTTATGCCAGAGCGATTACCATGCAAGTCTATAAATTGCGAACGTACTATCTTACCCACAACAGCTCAGGATACTGGTGGGTTTTGTATGCCATGTGTTCAGAGAAAAAGGGATGAACAAGACAAAGCATATGTATCAGCTAATAAAAAAGATATAAATCAATATAAGAATGTAAATAATCCGCTAGAAATTATTAAAATTTACCATCAGCCGACAAAACGTGATCCTCTTATTCACTACGTCCCCTATCCTGATCCTATAGACCAAGTATATTTACGCCTAGATAGCACTCAAATTGCTGGTGCTATCACATATGTACTTCAGCTTTTAGAAAAAAAAGACGCAAAAGATACTGCAATAGACATTGCAATTAAACTTGTATCTTTTATCAACGCAGACATTTCAAGCATATTAGAAGCATTAGTCAAAGAAGAAGAATACTATCCTAGTTTTCTTTTTCGATCTGCCAGTATAGGCATAAGAAATAAACTTTTTGAAAAGCTGCTGAACAATACTGGTAGGATCGACCATATTATTTCAGCATTAGCGTGGATTGGGGATAAGGAAGTGGTGGCTTTTTTTTCTCAACAACAAAATCCTCTTTATAGAAATATTTTTGAATCCGAGCCTAAATTTTTGGAATACACAAAGACTGCTGGATGGGAACTTGACTCCAACGGTAACAAACAAAATTTATATTACAAAAAATGTTACCCTTTTGTTAAACAACAAAATAATCTCCCTAACTCAAGGCACACTACTTTCACGGCTCAAAAGTCTTCCTGTAAATTCTGCGGTGCTGAATTAACGAGCTTATTTACCCTTGATTTAGCAGATGATAATTTAAAATTCATAGAATGTGATAAATCCCACTTAAGTATTGGTACTTGCTTGAGGTGTTGTTGGCATGCAGATCCGTTTTTTGCAGAGGTTGGTGAAAATGGATTAGTAGACTGTTCAGATTTTAACAAAAATCCTGACCCTCTCCCAAAATTAGATGACGTTTTTGAAAGACCCATTGAAAACTGTTTAATGCTATCTGACAAACCACGGTCAGCCTACTATTGTGTAGATTGGTGTTCGCCGGTAGTACAATCGCAGGTTGGCGGATTTCCAACTTGGATACAAAATGATTATTATCCTAGTTGTCCCAAATGTAGTAATACGATGATTTTTATCGGACAAATCGCCAACGATGATTGTTTAGACTATTCAGAAGGTATCTACTACGCCTTCATTTGCAGTGGATGTTCAATGTCCGCGACGACATATCAACAAACCTAAAGCTCGCTGCTTAACAAATAAAAATATAAGAAATTTATGAGTTGTGCTACACGATTCAAAATCACAAAAACTCTTTAAGAAGAGAACCAAAAAGAAAAGGTTTGGAGTAAACACATGGTAGCAGAAGCGGTAAATATTCTTCAGGCAGTAACGCCTCCTCTTAGCTTAGTAGTAGCATTAGCAGCGATTGTGGTGACTTGGCTCATTTCAAGGCAACAACAAAAATATTCTTTTCGTGAAAAACAATTAAAAGAATTTTACGGCCCTCTGCTTGCATTAAGACTAGAAATACAAGCTCTAAGTAATTTTAGGTGTAACATGCTAAATAACGCAGAAAGTGCATGGGGGGAAAAATCATCAAAAGCTGATTTGGGTGAAAAGGTAGATTTTACTTCTTATGAAAAAATCATTGATTATTCTAATCTCCAATACAAAACCGTAATTCGCCCACTATATAGAGCCATGCAAAAATTGTTCTTAGATAACATATGGCTTGCAGAGCCTGAAACTCTAGGATTTCTTAGTAAGTTTGTGAACTATAATGAGAGCCAAGATCTAGTTCTAACAGAAAAAATTCCGTCAGAAGTTTATTCTTTAATTGAGCTTAAAGAAGAAGAGTTAAAACCTTTCTATACCCATTTATCCGCAACAACAGAGTTGCTAAAAAAGAAAATGAGATAGGCCAACCGCACAACTCTCAATGAGAAAGTCTATTAGTTATGTTTAGTCGTTATTCTTGTTGGTTGGTGCACCCGTCTTATGAAAATGACATTCAGCCTACTAAAAAGTTTGTAGAAACCTTGACTAAATAGCAGTACCACAAACGACCGTTTATGGGAGTAAAAAACTGTGTCCTTTTGGGCTTTTAAAAACTAGCAAAAATTATCTTAGCTAAATCTCTTAACTTCCCTTTGTGTCCTTCTTGCACCTACTAAAAGAATGTCATTTTCAGAAGACGATTGCACGAACTGTCAGAAGTTGTCTGCACCACCAACATTAACGTGACGGGATCTCTCAACAAATTAACAGCTCGCCAGAGTATCTCAATAGAAAAGCAAAAATAATCAAGATTCAAAATCCACAAGTACCTTTTCGATTCTTTGTTTCCCAAGCAACCAAAAAATAACAGGAGTGACAATACTATCTAGGAGAGTAGAAGATAACAGTCCTCCAAAAATAACAATAGCGACTGGATGAAGAATCTCTTTACCGGGCGCTTGGCCATCTAAAATAAGAGGAACAAGAGCAAGGACTGCTACCAAAGCCGTCATCAATACAGGCGTAAGACGTTCTAAGGACCCTCGTATTACCATTTCCCTTGTGAACTGTTCATTTTCATATTTCATCAAATGAAGGTAATGAGAAACTTTCAGGATACCATTGCGTGACGCGATACCTGTTAAAGTGATAAATCCAACGAGACTTGCTACTGTGAGTTGTTGACCCGTTATCCAAAGCGCCGCCACACTCCCTATCAGGGCCATCGGAATGTTTGCCATAATGACAAGAGCCAAGTGAGGTGATTTAAAGTGGCTGTAAAGCAGCAGGAAAATAAACAAAAGCGAAAACACGCCTAAGACAGCGATGAGTTGGTTAGCTTCTTGTTGGCTCTTAAATTGCCCCTCAAGCGCGATATGATACCCTGTCGGCAAGCTCATATTTTGTATTTTCACTTGAATATCCTGAACCACGGAATTGAGATCTCTGCCGCTCACATTAGCCATCAGGACAAGTCGTCTTTGTTGATTTTCTCGGTTAATCATGTTGGGACCTTCTGTCTGCTCCACTTGTGACACCAGATTGACAGGAATAAGGCCGTAACCACTTGGTATCATAATGTTTTTGAGGATATCTGACTTATTTCGCCAATTCTCACTTAACCTCAACACCACATCTACAGGACGCTCCCCTTCTCTTACTTGAGCAATTTCTCTACCTTGCAGAACTGTTTCAAGATAATTGACTGCATGATTTACATTGACTCCATACATCAAAGCCTTTGTGCGATCAGGAAGGATTTGTACTTGAGGAATGTTAACGAGTTGTTCAATTTGCAGGTCTGCAAGGCCGGGAATACCTTTCAGTTCGTTTTTGAGATCTTCAGCTTTCGTTCTAAGAGTTTTAAGGTCACTTCCAAAAATTTTGATAACAATTTCTGCTCTTACCCCAGACAACATATGATCAAGACGGTGAGAAATCGGTTGCCCAATATTCAGGGAAACACCCGGTAATGTCGTTAATTTCTTACGGACTTCCCCCAAAATCTCTTGATGGGTCCTTTTACTTTCTTTCAAGGAAATTTCAAGATCAGAACTATTTACGCCTTCAGCATGCTCATCTTGTTCAGCCCGTCCTGACCGTCTGGCAATTGAAGTAACTTCTGGAATTTCGCGCAATTGCGCTTCAGCAGCAAGACCCACTTTATTAGACTCAGAAAGAGATGCCCCTGGAGGAAGTCTTAAATTGACAGTCAACGTTCCTTCGTTAAAAGGCGGCAAAAATCCTTTACCCATGAACGGAAGGCTTGCCGCCGCCAAAATTAATAGCATGACAACAGGAAGAAGTATTTTTCTTGGATAATCCAGCGACCAATTGAGCAGCTTTTCATCATAGAATTTTAACCGCCGTACTACCCAAGATTCTCCATGATCAACGGCCTTAGCATCTTTTAATAGGTAATAACAAAGAGCTGGCGTTACCGTAAGCGAAACAATCAACGAAGCACCGATGGAGACCATATAGGCAATGCCAAGAGGGGCAAACAAGCGACCTTCAACACCGCTTAGGGCCATTAACGGCAAAAACACAAAAATGACAATGAGTGTGGCATACACAATTGAATTTCTAATTTCTTTAGAGGCTTTAAAAATTACCTCAAAAGCTGGTTGAGGAGTAACGCTTTGTTTGTTTTCTCGAAGTCTTCGAAAGATGTTTTCCACATCCACAATAGCATCATCAACAAGCTCACCAATGGCAATGGCTAGCCCTCCAAGGGTCATCGTATTAATTGATAAATTGAACCACTTAAAAATGATCATCGTAATGATAATTGACAACGGAATTGCCGTTAAACTAATAAATGTTGTGCGGGTATTTGCTAAAAAGAGGATAAGAATAATCGTCACTAGAATAAAC
Organism: Alphaproteobacteria bacterium; assembly: GCA_947478955.1. Classification (GTDB taxonomy): domain Bacteria; phylum Pseudomonadota; class Alphaproteobacteria; order Paracaedibacterales; family CAITNM01; genus CAITNM01. The sequence goes on from CANJXJ010000038.1 coordinate 5,870, forward strand.
CCATCTCTTAAAGCTTCTTCTACGTTACTAATTGACCTCTCAATGAAATCAGCTTGACGAAAAATCTCCGGATAAATGGCTACTGAATCTGGTAAAGTTGATTTCAATTCTTGGATTGTCTTATCAATAGATTCCGTCAGAGTTAACGTATTTGCGGTAGGTGCCTTTTGAACTGCCAGGATAACCGCTGGTTTTCCATTAATACTAGCATCTCCTCGCTTTACGGCAGCTCCAATACGGACATCGGCTACTTGCTCAAGAGAAATAGGCGCATGATTTTGAAACTTAACCAGCGTCTTTTTTAATTCTGATAGCTCATTGGTGAGGCCAATATTCCGGATAAGCCACTCTTGGGAGTTTTCAGCCAAAAATCCCCCCGTGGTATTTTTTGCAAAATCCTTCAGACTAATTTCAAGTTCTTCCAAGGTAAGCCTGTAACTGGCAAGCAATGAAGGTTCTACGTTGACCTGATACTGCTTAACTTCACCCCCGATGGCTGTGACTTGCGCAATTCCGGAGAGGCTGAGAAGTCTTGGTCTTATCGTCCACTCCGCTAGCGTGCGCAGCTGCATCGGGGTCACTGTATCTTTTACGGCCGAAACGCCAATCAGCATAATTTCACCCATGATGGATGTAACAGGTGTCATGGTAGGAGTAAGTCCGGTTGGAATAGCAGAAACAGTTGTACTCAACCGTTCGGAGACCAATTGACGTTGGCGGTAAATATCGCTGTTCCACTCAAATTCCAGAAAGATAATGGATAACCCAATTCCAGAGACAGACCTGAGACGCACCAATCCTGACACGCCCGATAAAGATCGTTCCAACGGAATGGTTACCTGTGATTCCACTTCTTCGGGAGCCAAACCATTTGCTTCGGTCATGATGGTGACCATAGGACGATTGAGATCAGGCAAAACATCAACTGGTAACTGACGTAAAGTAAAGAGGCCATACGCCATTAAAAATACAGCACTGATAATGATGAATAATCGAGATTTGAGAGAAAAATGGATTAGCTTATCAAACATAGTGCCGCTACCTTGCTTGATTCAGTAAGTACGCACCATCAACCACAATAATTTCCCCAAGACTCACTCCTTCTGTAATTTCTGCATAATCGTCGATATAGCGATGTACCCGCACTTTTCGAGGCTCAAAAGTTTCAGGGTTGATCTTGACGAAAACCCAAGCTCCAGTTCGGTCTTCAATAACCGCACCTTTGGGAATTGCAAGAGTGGGTTTAGAAGATTTGAGTTCTGCAATCACTTCGATTGCCATATCTAATTTAATTGATGAATCAATTTCTTTAGCTTTAAAAAGAATATGAATTGCCTGATCTTCTTTGTTTACCTTAGGAGAAATACCCAATAGCTCTAAGGGAATGGTCTTATCAGCGTTGAGAGGAAGCCTTGCATATCCCCTAACAATCTCATCGCTCTGGGTAGAATCAAAAAGCAATGCCTCAATCATTAACTTGGATGAATCAACTATCTCCAAAATAGTTTTATCCGATGTGACAATTTCTCCCGGTCTAACATGAAGATCAGAAATAATGCCATCCAAAGGTGACCGAAGATATTCAGGCTTAAATGTCTTATTTATAATTTCTTCTTTTTGTTTAATCACACTTTCAAGTTCGGTTCTGGCGTTTTCCAGGTCTTTTTTAGTACCGTATTCTCCCAGTTTTTCTTTGCGCTCTACTTCTTTGCGTAATTTAACAATATCGCTTTCTATTTTATACAGCGCAGTTTTTTGATCAGAAGTTTCGGTTTTACCTAAAGTAGGTTGAAGGCTTAAAACAACCTGATCTTTTTTAACTTTTTGTCCCGGTAATGGCAGAGGATATTCTGGATCATTTAAAACACGAGCATTTTGAGAGGCTTGAAGACGTGCATATCCTGAAGGATCACTGACTACATGGCCAATTAGCCGCAGGGTTTGTCCCAACGATCTCTCCACCACCTTCTCAGTTGTAATGTTTAAGTGAAGTTGTAGTTCCTTAGGAACGATAAGGCCCGCTGAAGATTTGTGGATACCCTGAGAATTCTCACTGGTGTTGGTATGCTCAGGCTCTTCTTTCTTTTTTTCACCACTGTGGGAATGGTCTTCATCACCATGGGCAAAGACGTCAGATATCCCTAAACCAAAGATCAACAAAGTTATTAAAAAAGAAGAAGCTTTTGATTTTGAAAATCTCAATTTCCTTCTGAACAAGAATAGGAGCACTGCGCTTACAAAAACTAAAATTAAGGCTTGGTAGCTAGTAGATAAAAAATTCTTATTAGTAGATAAATGGACGTCATTAAAAATGAACTTCTCTTCAAACTTTTCTTTCTTTATCAAAATAGAAAGCGTGCCGTCATCTATATTTTTTAAACGTTCTGCATAAACTCCTTTTTTATCTGTTTTATTAAGCGTTACCGCAGCTCCTCCATTTGAATTAACTGTAACTGTAGCATTAGCAATGGGTAAATTAGACTCAGGGTCCGTAATATATGCAGTCAATTCTGGCTTCTCTTTATCGGTGATCTTTAAAACAATCTCAAAGGTTTTACCGGTTTTCATTAAACGAGCTTCAGCGGAAGAATTTGAGACCACAACTTGTTTTGTAGGAGCGTCCCCGTGAGAATGTCCAGCATCAGCAAAAACTTGAGAAAAGTTAGAACCTAAGACGCTTGCAAAAAGGATCAAAAGAACAAAGCTAACAATAGTATTTCTACGGCGCACTGTAATTCACTCCTACTATCGGCCTTGCTTAAGTTGTTTAGCCTACCTACACCTAATAAGTATACCTCTTTAGAATTAATATTTTACTAAAATTCCATAGAGAAGCTTAGAAATAGAGGTATTAAAGATGTTTAATCGTTGACTTGTAATCCTGTCGATATACACTTAACTACAAAGGACAAATGGAAATACTTTATGAAAAATCATATGATATTGCTGAGCGTCACTCTTCTACTAACAGCTTCAGCTAATGTTGGCTATGCGCACACTGACACAACTGATCACTCACATAGCACCACAGAAAAACACAGTGAACATCAACATACAGCCAAAGACAGTCATGGCGATCATCATGCGGCGGTAAGTGAACCAACTATTAAGTTAAGCGTCCACAAAATAGAAGACAAAGGCGACAAAAAACGGGTGCAAATCAAGTTGGAAAAAATAAAAGACGATAAATCCATTTCCCTTGATAAGTTGAAAGAAGTGCATACTCAAAAAGTTCATCTTTTAATTATCGATGACACCCTAGGAGATTATAGCCATATCCACCCTAAAGCTTTAAAAGAACCCGGTCTTTACGAGTTTGAATGGGATGCCAAAAAACAAGCAAATTATCGTATTTGGGCAGATTTGCATCCGCTTGATACCGATGCGCAAGAATATGTAATTGCTGATCTTGTTACCGGTAAAGAGGCAAAATCAGAAATTAATAAAGCTGTTGTTTTAGAAAGCACAATGGATGGCTATACGTTTAAGCTATCTTTTGATAGTGAAAGTCTTGTAATTGGCAAGCCAGCTTTGGGAAAAATCACTATTACAGATAAAGATGGAAACCCAGTTAAAGACTTAGAGCCAGTTATGGGAGCCTTTGCGCATATTGTCGGATTCTTTGATGACAGGCAAACGGTTGTGCATATCCACCCCATGGGAGAAGAGCCATCAAAGCCAACTGATAGAGGTGGGCCTGAACTCCAGTTTCACATCGTGGCTGAAAAAGCTGGGTTCATCAAACTTTTTGCACAAGTTAGCATCAAAGGAAAAGAGCTTTTCGTCCCCTTTGGCATTGTTGTAAAGTAATTATCACGAAAACTATGGATTGCCCTATTGGGCCTTTCATAGATGTGGTGCATTGGGCTGTGAGCAACTATTGATCAATTGGTCAGTAGATATCTGTACCATCCCTGTATATAATCAGGAGTCATCTTCACCAAAGTGACTTGAGTATGGAACCACAGCCACCTGCCATCTCTGAACTTGGTCTGCTTACCTTATCTAGCGAAGTATGGGAACAAATTCGACAAAAATCCCAAGTAATTGCACCACTGGCAGCATTGCATTCAATTAGCCATCAAGCAGCTGATTCAGCCGCCCTACAACTTGGTTTGTCGCGACGTCAGATATACGTGCTCGTAAGACGGTACAGGCAAGGTGAAGGTCTGTTGACAGATTTGGTTTCAGGCAAATCCAATGGTGGTAAAAACAAAGGGCGTTTGCTGGAATCAGTTGAACGCCTGATCAATGAATTTCTCCATAAGCGTTTCATGACTGGGCAGAAACCTAGATTATCAGCACTGTATCGTGAGATTACCTATGCCTGTAAAGTCCAGAACTTACCTGTACCGGCTCGTAATACAGTTGCTCTGCGAATTGCCAAGATAAATCCTATACATCTTGCATGCAAACGAGAAGGTGCGGATGCCGTTCGTTCCTTGCAATCAGCTGGTGGTATTGTCCCACCGATATTAGCTCCGTTAGATCAAGTTCAAATTGATCATACTGTGATTGACCTGATCATTGTTGATGAACGTGATCGAGAACCAATCGGTCGGCCATATTTGACAGTTGCCATTGACGTGTATAGCCGCTGTATTCTCGGAATGATCGTAACGCTAGAAGCACCATCGGCTGTTTCTGTTGGCCTGTGCCTGGCTCATGTTGTCTGCGATAAACGTTCATGGTTGGAGCGACTAAGTGTTGAAGTAGATTGGCCAATGAGTGGCAAGCCCAAACTGCTGTACGTAGATAACGCAGCCGAATTCAAGAGCGAGGCACTACGCCGTGGCTGCGAACAGCACGGTATTCAGCTCAGCTATCGACCTTTGGGTCAACCGCATTATGGCGGTATTGTGGAGAGGGTCATCGGTACAACTATGCAACGCGTGCATGAGTTGCCAGGCACCACATTTTCTAATCCTGTTCAGCGCGGCAAATACGATTCAGAACGAATGGCCACGCTAACTCTTCGAGAATTAGAGCGTTGGTTAACCTTAGCGGTAGCCAGTTATCATGGTACTATGCATGAGAGTTTGCATCAAACGCCTGCTGCTCGTTGGGCAGATGGTATTGCCTATTCAGGTACTCCGATGATAGTCACTCATTCCGCTGCCTTCTTGGTGGATTTTTTACCAGTTATTCGCCGTACGTTAACACGTACTGGTTTTGTCATTGACCATATTCATTACTTTGCCGACGTGCTGAAACCATGGATAGCACGACGTAATAAGTTACAGAGATTCCTAATTCGACGCGACCCGCGCGATATCAGCCGCATATGGGTGCTGGAACCAACTGAGCAGTATTACGTGGAAATCCCTTATCGTACCTTATCTCATCCCGCAATAACCTTGTGGGAACAAAACCAAGCTCTGGCTCAGCTACGCCAGCGTGGGCGTGACCAGGTAGATGAGTCAACGCTGTTTAGTATGATCCAACAAATGCTTGACATAACTCATACGGCTCGAAAAGTAACGCGCAAGGTTCGGCGTGATAATGAGCGCCGCCAACACATCAAGGAAGTAACACCGTTCATCGGACCTGAACCACCAGTCGAAGAAACAGCTAAAATTAACACTTCAAAAACCATACCTGCTGTTCCGTTCAAACAGATTGAAGAGTGGTAAATCATGAACGAATATCCCACCATCGACCTCTCCCACCTACTACCTTCATCACAGATATTAGCGGGTCTACCTGCGGTTGAGCGAATTCAGCGTATTCGTGCTGATCGTTGGATTGGTTACCCACGCGCAGTAGAAGCATTGAATAAGCTAGAAATCCTGTATAACTGGCCTAACAAACAGCGCATGCCCAACATGTTATTAGTCGGTCCAACTAACAACGGTAAATCAATGATCATTGAAAAATTTCGCCGTTTGCACCCACCAAGCACTAGCTCCGACCAGGAAAATATACCCATATTATGTGTGCAGATGCCATCTGAGCCTTCGGTCACGCGTTTTTATATGGCGTTGCTAGCAGCGCTAGGCGCCCCGTTGAGGCCTCGTCAGCGTTTACCTGAACTGGAGCGATTATCCCTATTTTTAATGCGTAGCGTGGGAGTGAGGATACTGGTGATCGACGAATTACATAATGTATTGGCTGGTAATAGCAGCCCTCGTCGTGAATTCCTCAATCTGCTGCGCTTTTTGGGTAATGAGTTGCGTATTTCTCTGGTAGGAGTTGGTACCAGAGAAGCCTATCTAGCTATTCGTTCTGACGATCAGCTAGAGAACCGTTTTGAACCACTCGTATTACCAATGTGGGAAGTCAATGATGACACCTGCTCACTACTAGCCAGTTTTGCCACTTCATTTCCGCTGCTACACCAATCAAACATTGCAACACTAGATATGGCACGTTATTTATTGACTCGTAGCGAGGGCACCATTGGAGAACTTACAAATTTACTGACATCTGCCGCAGTCGCAGCGTTAGATAGCGGCGAAGAAGCTATCAATCATCGCACACTGATCTTAGCCGACTATATTGGTCCCAGTGAACGCCGCCGACAGTTTGAGCGTGAGTTGCTGTGAAACTTCAGCAGCGCTGGCCTCTACATCCTGTTTCACACCAAGGTGAAGCTTTATCATCTTGGCTATTCCGTTTCGCTCACTGTTATCATATGGATCTGTCAGATTTGCTGGCATATGATTTGGATTATCACCAATCAATTGATCTAGATCTCAATCCACCGGCAGATCTTCTGGATAAAATTAGTAGTCGTAGTGGCATCGATCTGAATCAACTGCATGATATGAGCTTCGCTGGCTGTACACCATGGCTATTTGATAATCTTGATCCAGATTCATCAGATTTTGACTCCTATTTTCAGCAAATATCCATATTACTTCCTATTCGCATACGGCTGAAACGGTCGAATCATAACGTCCCCTTTTGGCATGCTTGGCTTCCAAAGCAAAAAATATATCGAGCATGTCCAAAATGTTTAGCTGAAAATGAGAAGCATGCACTACTTTTGATGTGGCAGCTACCACTGCTACTTAGCTGCCCACAACATAATTGTTGGTTAGAACCTTATCTGGGCACGCTGGGTCAATTCATACAATGGGAAGCTGAAGATTCCATTCCACGTTTGGCTAGTAAAACGATTACTTTGATGGATCACCGCACTTGGCAAGCACGGACGATTGGTCAGGTAGAATTGCCGCGCAGACGGATACATGCTGGTATTTGGTTCCGTCTATTACGTACATTGATAGAAGAACTGAATGCTCCAATATCATATTATCCTTCACAAACACGAGATATTCGGCGAATTTGGGAAACGTGTAACCACCCCTTTCGAGCAGGAAAGAGGATTTGGCGTACCTATGAGTCATTCGACTTGCAGGCACAACTACAAATGCTCGAAGCAGCTGCTACGGCAATGCATCTAATCGAAACTAAAGCATTAGAAGCTCATGGCGCACAGGCAGAACTGTTTTTGCCAGAACCAGAGCAACATGTTGATAATGGTTGGTCATACACATTGCCAGAAGAAAATACCAGTCTTTGGCCACGAGCAATTGCTGCGTTGGAAGAAGGTGTTAAGAGGGCAAAGTACGACCCTGAGGCAGCCCAGTGTTTGTTGAATCTTGTTTTGTTTGGACGCAAGGATCCTAAATCAATTAACGAGGTAAGATCTCTATTATTAAAATTTCAGATCCCCATCGAATTTTTGTCACATTTTAGTGAATCACCACCCTTTGCATACCTTACTATAAATGACGAGTTAAGTGACTAAATTTGACAGAGGAACGGCTTCATTGTATCTTGTCACATAATCGAACGTTTAAATGACAAGTGAAATATGCTGATTGGCTACATGCGCGTATCGAAGACGGATTGTTCACAGACTACGAACCTACAACATGATGCTCTTATTGCGGCAGGTATTGACCGGACGCAGTTGTATGAAGATTTTGCCTCAGGAAAACCTGAAGACCGTCCTGGCTTAACCGCCTGTCTCAAGGCTATGCGTGAAGGAGATACACTGGTTGTATGGAAGCTGGACAGGTTGGGACGTAATCTGCGTCACTTGATCAATACGGTTCATGATCTGACAGCGCGAGGCGTCGGTCTAAAGGTGTTGACCGGCCAAGGTGCTGCTATTGACACAACTAGCGCTGCTGGGAAACTAGTTTTTGGTATCTTTGCCGCCCTGGCAGAATTTGAGCGAGAAATGATATCTGAACGCACTGTGGCCGGATTGGCATCAGCACGAGCTCGTGGTAGAAAAGGTGGGCGACCATTCAAAATGACGTCTGCTAAACTGCGTTTGGCAATTGCTGCCATGGGTCAACCAGAAACTAAGGTGAACGACCTTTGTAATGAGCTGAGTATTACTAGACAAACGCTGTACCGGCATGTGTCTCCCAAGGGAGAATTGCGGCCGGATGGTACAAAACTGCTTGGAAAATTGAATGGTTAGAGTAGAATCATTTCGGCTGGTGCAGACAGCTTCTGACAGTTCGTGCATTCGTCTTCTGAAAATGACAATTTTGGTTGGTTTTTAAAAATCCAAAAGGACACACTTTTTGAGTCCTATAAACGGCTGTTTGGGGGACTAAAAAGGGTAAGGTGGTTTTTTAAAATCAACCGCCTCTTCTAAGCTAGCCTAGCTTTGCTAGTGCCGACATGATTGCGTCAAAATCAAAAGATGTAATAATTTTCACCTCCATGGTAGCATTTTAGTAGCCGTTATTTGAGGGGAATGAATACAAGATGACTCAATCAAGGACCAAGGAGAAGCTGCCATATCTAATGGTGGGGGCTATAGGCGTGGTCTATGGTGATATTGGGACTAGCCCATTGTATGCCCTCAAAAGTTGTTTAAGCATTGTTCATTTACCTGTAATCGAGCCTAATATTCTTGGAATTATTTCCTTATTTATCTGGGCCTTAATCCTTGTCGTTTCTTTTAAATATGTGCGCCTCGTTCTCAAGATGGATCATAACGGAGAGGGTGGTATTTTAGCGCTTTCTACCTTGGTTGCATCGAACAATAAATATCGTTCTGTTTCTATTATTCTTGGTCTTTTAGGAGCTGCATTGTTTTTTGGAGATGGAATCATTACACCCGCAATTTCTGTATTAAGCGCTGTAGAAGGTGTTTCTTTAATTGCCCCTCAATTGAATTATTATCTGATTCCTATAACGGTAGGAGTTTTAACAATTCTGTTTGGGATTCAAAAATTTGGAACAGGCCGCCTTGGACAATTTTTTGGCCCCATTATGATAGTTTGGTTTTCTGTATTATTCCTCCTTGGTGTGTATCAAATTTATCAATGCCCTTCTGTATTAAGGGCCTTGAGCCCCCATTACGGTCTAAATTTTCTCATTCATCATTCTTGGATGGGTCTCTCTGTCTTGGGTGGGGTGATTTTAGTGGTGACTGGTGCAGAAGCTTTATACGCTGACTTAGGGCATTTTGGTAAGGTGCCTATTCAATTGTCGTGGACCTATTTTGTTTTCCCAGCGCTTGTTATAAATTATCTTGGGCAAGGTGCTCTTTTATTGTTATCGCCGGAAGCTGTTTCCAACCCATTTTATTTGATGGCCCCCGCTTGGGCTTTGCATCCCTTAGTACTCTTAGCGACATTTGCCACCATTATCGCCTCCCAATCCATTTTATCTGGACTTTTTTCTATTGCGTATCATTCCATGATGTTAAATTACTTACCGCGCATCAAGGTGGATAATACGTCAGAAAGCCAGATTGGCCAAATTTACATCTCAGCCATCAATTATTTTATGTATGCTCTGACAATTGCCGCTGTTTTCAAGTTTGGCTCTTCAGAAAAACTTGCGGTTGCTTACGGACTATGTGTAGCCAGCATTATGTTGATTACGACAATACTTATTTTTATGATGGCCAGGGATAAATTGGCGTGGAGTAAGATGAAAATAGGGTGCGTATTTATACCTCTTTTCTTCCTTGACCTTCTTTTTGTTTCAACCAATATGATCAAGTTTTTCGAGGGCGCATGGTACGTTATCATTCTTACTGGAATGGTCTACTATGCGATGCATATTTGGAGAAAGGGAACCAGCGCGCTAAAAAAACAAAAGATCGTTATACATACACCTGTCCAAAAATTCATAGAAAATCATTTGCACATTTATCCCCATCGCATTCCAGGCACAGCTTTGTTTTTGTGCCGGGAACCCTTTAAAATACCCAGCTCATTGGTCATGAATCTGCATCATAATAAATACCTTCACGAGAGAATTATTTTTGTCTCTTTTATAACTACAGAAATTCCTTATCAGATAAAAGTTAAGCGTTTTAAATACGAATCTATTATGAGTAATGTTTCCCAAATCATTGTCCAATCAGGTTTCAAGGAAATACCCAACTTAAATAAGGTTTTCAATTGGTTGCGGGAGGAGAAAATTATAGAAATAAAGGAAGATATATCAGTGTTTTTGAGCAAAGAAATTCCTATAAGATCAAAATCTCCTGTTTTATCTGGTTTTTCTGAAAACCTCTATATCTATTTGTCTTCACTAGCTCAAAATGCAACTGATTTCTATCGGATCCCCCATCATAAGGTTATTGAGCTGGGTATGAGGTATAAGATTTAGGATAACTGTATCGAAGAGATAGCAGTTCTATCCAAGGTAGCGCCAAATAAAGTGACCCCCAAAGTCAAGAACACTAAGCAGCTATTTTTGAGGAGAGATTCATCTCTTGTTTCACTTTCTTTTGCTGCTTAATTTCTTTTTTTTCTTTAACCATTAAAATATTTGTGGTGGTGGTTGGGCCTTGTGGATCTCGTGG
>CANJXJ010000039.1 GCA_947478955.1 Alphaproteobacteria bacterium
CACGAGATCCACAAGGCCCAACCACCACCACAAATATTTTAATGGTTAAAGAAAAAAAAGAAATTAAGCAGCAAAAGAAAGTGAAACAAGAGATGAATCTCTCCTCAAAAATAGCTGCTTAGTGTTCTTGACTTTGGGGGTCACTTTACGGGGCAACGCTTGATCAGGGATCTTTTGGTTTTCAGATGCTGAAACGAGTAATGATCCAGTTAAATAATTCCACCGTATAAATCTAGCCACTGTGAATTCATTATCTCAATAAGTTGATAGTACTCACTGGATTGCGATGGAGCGTAGCTCCGTCGCAAAGACGAACAGAGCAGCGCTTGATCAGGGTGCAACACACTGCGTAATAAAATAATCTTCTATTTCTTTTTCTTATCTAATATCTTTACCGGGGCGCTATGGCTTGTCTGTTTGTTCCAATCTTTTCCGGTGAAATGTTCACGGATCGGTGCCGTTGTACGCTTGCCAACATTTTCATAATTTTGCCTGATCCAAGCAGTTGCTGCATCTCGTCCCCTTGTAAAAAGGTGCTCAAAGAATGCTGCTTCTGTATTGAGCTTACTTCCCCATCCAAGTTCTTGGAAGGTTGATTCATCTTCAATAAGGTGTAAATGGATACGCTTCATGCGCCCTTCAGGAATAATCCCTTCGTCTTGCAGTTGACTAATAAAGTGCATCGCGCGGATTTCACGAACCACAGACGCATTATTGGTAATTTCATTCAAACGGTCACTAATCTCTCTAGCGCTTTGTGGCAATTTATTTCTAACGGTTGGGTTCAATTGAATGAGAATAATGTCAGACGTTTCACAACCATAAATCAAAGGAAACATTACTGGATTTCCAATGAATCCACCGTCCCAATAGTATTCGTCATCTACTACTACGGCTTCGTGAATTGTTGGCAAACATGCCGTTGCAAGTAAAGATTCAATTTTTAATTCTTCTGTTTTAAAAACAGCTAACTTTCCAGTGAACACATGGGTAGCACATAAAAATACCTTACAAACATCTTGGTTGCGTAAAAGCTCAAAATCAAAAGTTTTTTCAATAACTTCTTTTAAGGGATCTTTTTTCGTTGGGTTAAGCTCACTTGGAGAACGGGTGCGGCTTAAAAAATCAAACATCATAAACCCAGGAGAATTATACATTGTCCAGTTATTCATTTTTTTATCAATTGGACCACGATTATTGAGCGAGCTTTTTTTTCCGCTTTCACAAACCCTGTCCCAAAATAATTTTAATGTTGCTCTGGCCTCTTGGTTTCCACCCTTAGCCAACCCTTGAGCAACAGCCACAGCGTTCATGCCACCAGCAGAAGTTCCTGTAAGGCCTTCAATTTCAAAGCGACCGTCTTCCAATATTTTGTCTAAGACACCCCAAGTAAAGGCACCATGAGAACCACCACCTTGGCAAGCTATCGCTACGCGTTTTTTTGCTTTTCCTGACATAAATTACCTACAACTGTGTTTATGAATTTTATAAAAATAAGACACGATTTAACAAAAAAAGGGACCCTTTTCAGAGCCCCCTTAAACTCATAAGAAGAAAAAATTTTCTATTTCTTTTTCTTATTATCTAGCATTTTATGAGGACCACTATGGCTGGTATGCTTATCCCAGTCTTTTCCAGTGAAGTGTTCACGGATTGGAGCTGTTGTTTTCTTACCCACATTGTCATAATTTTCCTTAATCCAAGCAGTAGCAGCATCACGGCCTCTAGTGAAAAGGTGTTCAAAGAATTCTGCTTCTGTATTTAACTTACTTCCCCAACCAAGTTCTTGGAAAGTTGATTCATCTTCGATAAGATGTAAGTGTACGCGCTTCATACGCCCTTCAGGAATAATTCCTTCGTCTTGTAATTGAGTAATCAAATGCATAGCGCGGATTTCACGAACAACCGAAGCATTATTTGTAATTTCATTTAAACGATCACCAATTTCACGAGCGCTTGATGGCACCTTGTTTCTAATGGTTGGGTTCAATTGAATGAGAATAATGTCAGATGTTTCACAATCGTAAACCAATGGGAACATCACTGGGTTTCCAATGAATCCACCATCCCAATAGTATTCGCCATCCACCAAGACAGCACTATGAATGGTTGGTAAACATGCAGTTGCAAGCAAACATTCCGTTTTTAATTCTTCAGTTTTAAATACAGTCAATTTACCAGTGAAAACATGAGTAGCGCATAAAAATACCTTACAAACATCCTGGGTACGTAAAAGCTCAAAATCAAAAGTTTTATTAATCACATCACGCAATGGATCTTTTTTCATTGGGTTAAGCTCATCTGGAGAATGCATACGGCTTAAAAACTCAAACATTACAAACCCTGGAGAATTATACATTGTCCAGTTGTTCATTTTTTTATCGATAGGACCACGGTTGTTAATTGAACTGTTCTTACCGCTTTCACAAACTCTATCCCAAAATAATTTCAAGGTAGCACGCGCTTCTTCGTTTCCGCCTTTAGCCAATCCTTGAGCAACAGCTACTGCGTTCATGCCACCTGCAGAAGTTCCGGTTAGACCTTCAATTTCAAAACGGCCATCTTCTAATATCTTATCTAACACACCCCAAGTAAAAGCGCCGTGAGAACCTCCGCCTTGACATGCAATTGCTACGCGTTTTTTTTCTTTGCTAGCCATATTCTACCTTCCAGAAATTTAAAAAATTCTTTATCACTATAATTACACTATAAGAATTTACTTAAGGAAAGGTTAAAGAAGAAAAATATATATGGTAATTTTGGCAATTGAAACAAGTTGTGACGAAACATCTATTTCTGTAATACAAGAAAATCCTATTGATAGCAGAATATTGAGTTTAGTTACCCGCAGTCAAATTGAAGAGCACTTCGCCTATGGGGGGGTAGTACCTGAGCTTGCAGCCCGCGCACATCTTACGAATATTGAACCCATACTTAATCAAGCAATTCAACAATCAGGAATTTCCTTAAATGCGATAGACGCAATCGCTGTCACTGCAGGGCCTGGGCTTATCGGGGGAGTATTGGTAGGCGTAATGCTTGCAAAATCTCTTAGCCTATCATTGGGTAAACCCTTATATGCAATTAATCATTTGGAAGGGCATGCTCTGACAGCACGCCTTAGTCATGATGTTTCTTACCCGTACTTATTGTTATTAACATCAGGCGGGCATTGTATATTTGTTGAAGTACTTGGTTTTCGCAAATATACCCTGTTAGGGCAAACCTTAGATGATGCTGCAGGTGAATGCTTTGACAAAATCGCCAAACTTTTAAATCTTGATTTTCCAGGAGGGCCCGCCTTAGAGAAAAAAGCTATTCTGGGTGACCCGAGGCGATTTATTTTTCCAAAACCGTTACAACATACCCCACAGCCCAATTTTTCCTTCTCCGGGCTTAAAACAGCGGTAAAACTTGTAATTGAAAAAAACACACTTGATGAACAAACGATTTGTGACATTGCCGCAAGTTTTCAATACACGGTTGGAGAAATCTTTAAAGAACGTACTAGTAAAGCTTTGAAGTGCAGCCATCATAAAGTAGAGCGTCTGGTTACGGCTGGTGGTGTTGCTGCAAACCAATACCTGAGAAAGAAATTACGAGATGTATGTGATCAAAACACTATTGAGGCTATTTTTCCACCAATACACTTATGCACAGATAATGCGGCCATGATTGGGTGGGCAGCTATTGAGGCAACCCATAACGGCGTGTTACCATCAATGAATGACTTTCAACCGCTTCCTCGATGGCCGCTAGAAAACCTAAACCTATAGACTTTATATATGTAGGCTCTCCGCAGGTAGATTTGCGCTTTTTAAGCCTTTGCTTAATGAGTCTCTTAACAGGCATGGAAATGGATATTTTCACCCCCAGCTTTCCTGAGCTTATGGGCGCGTTTTCCATTACCATTGAACAGGTGCAACTCACCTTAAGCTTAAATTTTGTAGCCTATGCATTAAGCACTTTATGGATTGGCCCCTTAGCTGAGCGTTTTAATAGCAGAAATATAACTTTATTATCCCTTTGCGTTTTCATAACGGGGAGCATTTTTTGCTATATTGCCCCCACTTTTGAAACTTTATTGGTAGGACGTGTATTACAAGGTTTAGGAATGAGTGGCCCTAACGTTTTAAGTTATGCGATTGTTTATGAGCACTACCCAAATAGTCGTGAAAGCTACATGGGTATTTTAAATGGTGTGGGCGCCGTCACGATGGGTGCTGCTCCCGTGCTAGGAAGCTATTTGAATTTGTGGTTTGGGTGGAGAGCAAGCTTTTTAACTTTATTAATATTATCGCTTATTTGTTTCGCCTTAAGTATAAAATATCTTCCCAAGCATGATAGGCCTCGTAAAATTAAAGCAAGTTTAGGGCTGAACACATACATTCCATTATTTAAATCAAAAAAGTTTCTATGGCCCGCAGCCGTCACCTTAAGCATTTCTGTATGTTATTTTGTTTTTGTGGGACTGGCGCCCATTTTTTATCGGGAAGATTTACATGTTTCCCTAGAACATTTTGGAATGTATCAGGGAGCACTTGCGGCATCATTTGGCGTCATGAGTTTTTGCAGTGGCATGCTTTACAAGAAGTTTGGCAAAGAAGAATGTTTTAAGATAAGTATAAAATTATATGCCCTGCTAGGAATAATAGCAGGGCTTTATGGATTCATTTTACCTACGAATCCTCTTGTATTAACCCTTATTTTAATAGGGTCAAGCATGGCCTGCGCTATGCCCATTAACATTACCTACGCCATAGCGATGGGAGCAGTTGATGGGGCCGCAGCTCGTGCTTCTGGCATGTTAGTTGCTATGCGCCTAGTGTTTAGCGCAGCAGGATTACAAGTGATCGCCCACTTTTATGACCATACCTATCTGCCCTTAGCCGTAATGATAGGCGCTGAAGCCTTTCTTGCATGGGGCATAGCAAGAAAGATTGTGGTTAGGGATTAACCAATAAAAATTAGAATTTCTTTAATTCGGCAATACCGCGCCGCATCCAAGCAAGGTGGCGTAATCCTCGTGCTAAAGCCACTGTGTCTGAAAGAGAAATCAATTTTTCGTAATGCCCTCCACCAAAATTAATAAGTAACTGATTCTTAGCTGTTGGTTTCACAAGAATGCCTTGTAATACATGAAGATTTGATGAAAATGCTCTGCTGGGTTCCAGATGGTTTATGACCTGACCCCAAGATCTAATAAACTGGCCAGAAGCAGAGATAACCTGAACATTAATATCTAACGCTTCAGCTATGGTCTGTGTGGGTGATACTGCAGTTGTAAGAATCTCGAGGTCCGTTACGCTTTGATAACGTTCAGAACCTGGCCTAAATAACAACTGTTGGTTAGTATCTGAATAATCTACAACGCCAACTGGCAGTTCTTCTGGTGATAATTTTCCTGCTAGTACGTGCTTAGTGTAAAAAGAAAATGCTGTCTTAGCTTCTCGGTTAGCTAAAAGAAGGCGTCGCAAAGCTTGTATACAAACAGCGCTCTTTTTATAATTGTTATCCCACTCAAGTAATTGAAACCCTATTCTTCGCGGATCTTCATCGAGTAATCTAAAACCATCTCCAACTGCAACAAGATTAAGGCGCCTAGCCTCTGCTAATCTTTTAGCTACATATTCTGCATCAAGAGCTTGCAGTGCTCTAAGAATTGCAGCTTTATCAAGAGTTTTAATACCATCCGCTAACTCCTTTGCCCCTGGATAAAAGTCACCAGTTGCATAAAGGCCCTCTTTCCAAGCTTTCCTAGCTAAAGTCGCAGCATGTACTATCTCGCCAGTCTTAATTCTTTTTTTAAGAAGCTTAAAGTCTGGGTCTGTTCCATTTGCATAGAGCTCAATAACTTCTAAAATTGAAGCCATTTTTGCGACATCCCGTAACGTATTACTATCTAGACTATTAGAAAAAATATCGAAAAATTTCTGACGTGCATTGGAAGCAGCGCCATCATCCATAAATCCAAAACTAAAAAAACCACATTGACATGCAGCGCCAGAGCTTGCCAAATGTAAAAAGGCATTTCCACCTACATAATGAAGGCCTGATTTGTGCGTCATTGCTAATCGTTCAATTGCACTTACAAGGACCGGATACACTTTAGGAACTGTATTGGTATAACGAAGGTTTTCTAACACTGCATCACCATAGTCAGGAAGCGCGGTGGGATATGGAGCCAGATCAGTTTTACCAGCCAATAAGGCCGCAGCTCCACCTTCCCAATAATTGGATTGCTGTAGTTTTGCTACAATTATTTTTTTTAGGTCATCCAGAGTATTTAGGGAATTATAAAGAAACTCTTGTAAAGCCATAGATCGAAGCAGTAACAATGTATTTTTTTTCTTAGCATCAGCTACGTCTTTAGCGCTTCCTGCTGGCACAGGAAGAGCTGCAAGTTTATCATCTGCAGCTCTTGGGTCTTTACGTAAAAACGTTCCATCCAGACGGACGGATTTTATGCGTTCAACTGCAGCAAATGCCCTTCCGATAAGGTTTTTTTTATCTAGATCCATTGTTTCTAGTTCTGTAAGAGGCAGAGCCCAACATTTAGCCTCAATAGCATCTACTTCTCTTAGGGTATCAGCAAGAGTTTCTGCACTCATCAACGCGTGCATATCCGTTCTTAAAGCATTCAGCCCATCATCAGCATCAAGGGCTGCATAATCCTCAGGACGATTTCCTTCACACTGAACAAAACCTAAGCTTGCCTGTAAATTCGTAATAAGTACATCTATTTGGCGCATCGCTGGAATTCTTAGCAATTTATCCACGGTCATATCAGCTTCAGAAGCTTTTATAGCCTCAACCACTGCAGGAATAGCATCTTTAAAGAATCTTTTCGTGCCATGCTCGTCAAAAATAGTATCTATAACAATGCTCAAATATTTTAGGATCTGGTAATGTTTTATCACTAAAGCATTATCAGACGCGAGAGCTTTACTGATAAAGTATTGTCTCGTTCCTCCTGCCTTCTTCCTGTGCCAGAGCTCTAATATCACCGCTGCTTCTGTCATAATTGCGTATTCTTTCGCATTACAGGCTCTACCAGAAAATCCCCCAACGCCTGCCCCCCGATAAAGAATTTTCTCCATCATTTCAATTTGAACTGCTTTTTGTGCAGGGACCAGTTCTCGACGAAATGCGCCAGTCAATTTTTCAAGAAACAGTATTGAATTAGCGCACTGAGCTGGTGCAAGTATAGCCATATTTTCAGCCTTAAATCCGGCAAAGGCTGCTTGCATCTGCTCGTCAGATATTTCAGCATGCAGCCCAAGACAAAATAGTACTAATGAAAATTTCTTAAACATAAACCAAGATATTGTTACAGCATATATTTTTATTCTATTAGCATTTACCTAATAATTTGTAAAGAAATTTTTTATTAACTTTTACTTTCTAAGGAGTCTGGGTGTAAGCGATGTCTTGATTTTAAGAAAAAATCCATCAGTTGTTTCAGTCCTATCCCCCAGGTAATCCAGCTTAGATGTCTTAATGCCCTTGCTAAAGAAACGGGGTCTGAAAGAGGGACAAGTTTTTCATAATGACCACCACCAAAATTCCATATAACTACATTCTTTGCGCTGGGGCTTACAAGAAGATCTTGAAGAACATATAATCCCGGAGAGAATACTCTGCTTGGATCAGCAACTAAATCTACAAACATAAGTCCCTCGTTAGCAACTTCAGGTGTGGTTATCACTTGCATATTAATCCCTAATGTTTCGGCAATAGTTTGAGTTGGTAAAGGTATCATGCGATTTTCTGACGACGCTACATCAATATATCTAGCTGAACCTGGACTGAACAATAATTGAAGATCTAAGCGCTGACATTCCATTGATGATAAAATTCTTTCAAAAGATATAACTGGCTGTTCTTCGGGAAGTAATTTACCAGCCAAAGCCTGCAACACATGAGCAGAAAATGCTCGCCTAGCATGTGGATTAGTTAATAATAACCCCCTCAAGTTTTCAACATACTTTTTATTACACTTTATGAAGTAAGCATTTCTATTAGCTTTCACTAAATCCTTTATACCATCTTCTCTTTTTATTTTTTCTAAAAGAAGCGCATAGTCCTCAGCTGGTAAGTCTACCTGCTTCCTAGCCAGGGAAACGCTACTATTGTCTTCATAGGTAAAACTACCACTACCTGCAACTGTTTCTTGCATACCAAATTCATCTTTAATGCGCGTATTTTCTTGGGTGAATTCAGTACCCAACGGAACTAGCGCTTGTTGTATCGTTACTCTATCTAATGTTAGAAGAAATGGAACTAAAGCTTCACCCGAAGGACCATTTAAAGTAGCGACATTACCTTCAACATATTTTTGAATCCAATCAGTTACTCCGCTCATTGCCGCTGTATCATATAATGTTTGGAGCTCTAAACTATTAGCAAGAATTTCAAGAAATTTTTGACGAGCATTAGAATTCGTAAGTTGGTATGCGCCTAAACCATCGTCTAAAAGCCCCATGCTAAAAAAGCCGCATTGGCCATCACCTAAACTTGCTAAATGCAAAAATGTATTGCCACCAACGTAGTGAATATTATTTCCAGGCGCGTAACCGCTACCCCTTTTTGCTAGTGCTTGCTGCCTAATGTTATCAACAAACAATTTATAAACTTTGGGAACAGTATCATTGTATTTGACCATTCTTATTGCTTCATCTGCATAATGTGGAAGCTCTGTAGGATAAGGTTCTAAATCTGTCTTATTAGTTAATAGCGCAGTATCCCCTTCCCAATAATTTGATTGTTGTAATTTTGCTAAAATAATTTTCTTCATGTCTTCTCTAGCATAAAGAGGGTTATAAAAACGTTCTTGGAGCACCATCGATATCAATAATAAAAGGGTGTGCCTTTTCCGATCTCGTGCATTTCTCTCGGGATCCTCATCTGCTGGCACAGCAAGAGCGGCAAATTTATCCTCAATAGCTCTAGAGTCTTTCGTCAAAAATGTCCCTTCAAGACTAACAGACTTTATTCGTTCAATTGCTGCAAATGCTCTGCCAATAAGCACTCGTTGTTGTTCATTTCCTGCTTCTAGAGCCTCAAGAGGAAGAGCCCAACATTTGACCTCAAGCTCAGCTACAGCAACGGTAGCTTCTATAATAGTATTAGCATTCATCAAAACACGCATATCAGCGCGTATATCATTTAGTCCATCATCAACTTCGAGATCAAGGTAATCTTCCGCTCTATTCCAAACTTGTTCATAAAAACACAAGCTAGCACTTAAGTTTGCAACTAGCACATCTACTTGACGGAAACTTGGAATTTTTAAAAATTTTTCCTCAGTCATGTCAGGATCAAATTCTTTTATAGCTACAATTATTTCAGGAAGAGCATCTTTAAAAAATCTTTTTGCTCCATTATGTATATCAAACATCTTACTAGCAACAATACTTATGTACTTGGATATGAGGTAATGCTTTTGGACCAGCGGGTTGTCAGAAGCTAAATTTTTACTAAAAAAATAACGAGTAACACCTTGATTTTGATACCAAAACTCTAACAAAAAGGCTGCCTCTGTCATGATGGCACTCTCACGACTGTTGCATACTCTCCCTAAAAATCCTCCTACACCTCTTCCTTGATAAAGAATTTGTTCTATCATTTGAATGTATTGAGTTCTTTTTGCATCATCTAGTTCATAACGAAAATCATGATTTAGCTGCTCTAGAAATGCTATTGACCGTGAGCACTGCCCTAAAGCTAACGTTGCAGTATAGGCAGGAGATGCTTTGAACGCATCAAATGCTGCCTGTATTTGTCCTTCATTTGGTTCTGCGGAAACCAACGCAGCACAAAAAAATAGAGATAATAAGACATAACGTTTAAACACAAGCTAAGCTTTGAATAATATTCAATTACTCATATTTTAAAGATTAATTATTAATAATTAGTAAAATAATTTTTATTTAAATACTAAAGGACGTCTCATACCTAGATAACACTTAGATCAATCCCGCTTGCTCAATTTCAATTTTTCAAATTTCCTTAAACTTATTTTAATCTTTCTTTGTGAAAATCTATTTATCCACTAGTAAAAATATCTATTAGAAAATGAAAATAAGAACAAGAATATACAGCCTATTAATGGCTGCGATTTTCCTGAACCCTATCATAGCATCTGAACCCCTAGTTACACCTGCCCTGCACGAGAAAGTTGAAGAGGTTCGCGCCAGAACCACCCAACTTGCTGCGAATGGTTATAATGAAGCTACAGATACTCTAGCAAGACAAAATACAGCTCAGTTACTTACGCCGCTTGCTAACCGGGTAGCAACTGCTGCAGAAGCTGAAACCATGGTTACTTCGCACTTAAGCACAGAATTATATTACGCTTTCAACACCCAATGGGGAATTGGCAAAGTCCGTAACCATCGCATTGTGTATGATTTCTTATGTCAGTTGGATAAAGCAACCGCTTGGAATGCTGTACAAAAAGAACACTTAACAGTGCTTACCATTCTTTCCTTAGCTGCACAGGAATATTTTTGGAATGAAAAATCTACTATAATTGACCTTAGAAGCTGCGTAAAACAAGAGCTAAGATACTGCCTTTTTAAACAACCTGGACACGAGCTGAATATTACAAGCCTTACGTATCTCGATGATGCTAATTTAAACCGCATAGCTACCAGATGGGTTGATGAAAGTTTAATTGAAAAACTTAGAGCGCTGATGACAGGGTTTAGAGAAGAAACCCTGGGCACAACCTATACAGCAATGATTGATGATCTAACAGCCAAACTGGCGGGCGTTCCCACAGCAAAACTAGATTTAGACCTTAGTGCTTCTGTTACTGCAGCTTTTAGACTTGCAACTGATGCCGATGGTAAGTTAGATCTTAAACATGTTCCATCCGTAGGCGATGGTATGTGCGGTGAACATAGTTTGTTTATCCCAACTGATGGCCCGATGGCTGGAATTCAAGAAGGAAATGGTCGCTACAAAATATTGCGGGCAATTTTTGATAATGCAAGCACTCCTGAAGTTAGAGGCTTGTATCTGCTTGCAAGTCAGCACATGGATGGTCCTAATTTTGAAGCGCTTATAGAAAGGCAGATCACAACACTTAGATTAACATCTGCAGTTCAAGCCGATGAATTACAAGAAAAATTAGATGCCTATAGGGAAAGAAATCAACAAGCGACATCAGAAATAGAAGATTTTGTAGCTGCATCAAAGAAAGCTTTGGTGACTACTGTGACGCAGCTACCCGGATTAATAACATCCTTAAATACTTTGAACACCGCCCTAAATACCCCGGCCCAGTTAGCAGCGTGCTCTGCTAATAGAACATTTAGAAATATCATTAATGAAATTATAGGATTAAGAAGCGTTAATCCTGAACTAGACATGCTTCTAGGCACAATCGATGCTGCTGTTCTTCGCCTGAATGAAGAGATTGCTGTTGCAAAATTAGCAGCTGAAGCAAAATTTCCCCAAGAACAAGCAGCTGCTGTAGAAATATTCACTAAAGTTCAAGGTGAGTTTAATGCATTTAGAACAGAGACTAAGAATGCTGCTTTGTTACAAAAAGCTTTAGAGTTAATTGCTGCCCATGGAAAAGTAAATACTGAGTTTGCAAAGCTCGCTGCAATTCCTACCACCCCAGCGCCTACTCTACAAGCAGCACAAGCAAACGTAATTGCAGCTGTTGAAGAATTTACTAAGTTTAAAACTGCAAACTTACAATTTTTCAAAGACCATGAAGAAAAAGAAATGGTGTACCAGGTTGCAACAGCAGCAAAAGAAGCAGGTATAAATTACGCAGCCAGAGATGCAAATGTAGCTGAAAAATATAGGTTGATTGGAGATACGCTAAAAGGTTTTATTGGGGCCTGTATGCTTCCAGGAGCCAGCGCTGGTGCTTTTACCATAGACGCTCTTTCCCTCCGTTATGGCAAGTTTATTAATGATTTTTGCCGAGAGCTATGCACAATTACTAATAATCAAGAAATGCAATCATCTATTAAAGCAGAGTGGGATGCCTTTGAAAATGCCAAGATCTTAATGGAAGCTAAAAAAGAACGACAAGCAAACTTAAGACGCCTAGAGATAGCAACATCATTACCTGTTGTTCCTGAGGAACTTTCTCCAGAATCACTTAGAACAGAAATGATAGCATTAGCAAATAGGCCTGGTGAATTATCAGGCTGGCTACCTTGTGATGCGCTTTATACCCAGCTTTGGGCATCCCTTAACAATTTAAATGTTTTTGTTTTTTCAAGTGGCGAAGAGCATGGAATATCACCACTTGATGTCATGACTAGATTAAAAGACAGCCCATACGAAAGTGAAGTTTCTTATCCAGAAACTGCAGGAAGTCGCTTAACAACGGTTATTTTAACGTCACCTACGGCTCGGAATGTATTTTTGGATAAATCACCAAACCACTATGATAAATTTATAGCGCCTGATGACCTTGCAGCTATGGCACGGGAACTTCGCCATGTGAACTGGTCACGCCTAGGAGCAGATAGATACAACCTATACCCTGCACCAGGCACCATCAGCGGTATTCTTGTTGCACCTACGGCTGTATCCGTAGTAGCTACTACAACACAATAGGATATTGCTATTGTCGACCTTCTACCTTTTACCTTACCATTGTCATAAGAGATTAAATTTAAGACTCTATGGCAAAGGTCGACGATAGCCTGGTCCGCTATTATCAAGAAGAACTGAACTACTTGCGCCTAAGCGGCCAAGAGTTCTCAAAGCAGTACCCAAAAATTGCTCGTCGACTTGAATTATCAGATGGAGAATCATCAGATCCTCATGTGGAGAGGTTGCTTGAATCGTTTGCATTTTTAACCGCCCGCCTCAGCCGAGCAATTGATGATCGATTCCCTCAAACAGCCCAAGCTTTGTTGAGTGTGTTGTATCCTCATTTGATTAACCCTATCCCGGCTATGGCTATTGCAAAATTACAGATCGATACAAGTCAGATACCGCCAGATACAGGACAGCTTTTACCAAAAGGCACGAAGCTTTTAGCTAGATCTGTTGAAGATGTTCAATGCAGTTTTCGCACGGTTTATGATTTACACCTTTGGCCTATTGAAATTCAGTCGGTTGATTTAGTTTCAAAAGATGCTTTTACTTTTGCTAATCCTATTCAGAACCACTGGTTTTTAAAGATTACCCTAACCTCAAAAGGTGCCCCTTTTTCTTCCATGGCACTGGATGATTTGATGGTGCACATTAATTGTGAGTGGGTTAAAGCGAATCTTCTGTACGAAGCCTTATTTAGTGAGTATACAGACCAAATATATATTACAAGTGACGCGCAAACTCCCGCTATTGGAGGATGCATTTTAGAGCCTGTAGGCTACAAGCGTGATGAATTGGCTTTGCCGGTGCCAGATTATAGTCTCCACCATTACGCCCTTTTTCAAGAGTATTTTCATTTTAGCGAGAAGTTTTTGTTCTTCAAAATTGCCGCCCTGCGAGCGGCAATTGCGAAGGTTAATCCTAAAAATGAAATGCATATTTTAATCCCTTTAAAAAACGCGACCGTGTTTCAACAAACGGGGGTGGATGCTTCCTCTTTTTCCTTGAACTGCCTACCGATCATCAATTTGTTTGACCGGCCTTCAGACCCTATTCGGATTCATCACAGGCATTTGCGCTATCGGCTCATCCCTGATATACGCCGAGAACGTACGACTGAAATTTACAGTGTGCAAAGTATTGAAGGAATTGAGGAAAAAACCCAAAAGGTCGTTCAATATAGCCCGTATTATAGCCTTGAAGCACACAACAATGCGAAAGATGGCTTTTGGCTTTCTCAACGGGTGCCGGCTGAACTGAGGGGGATGCCTGGGACTGATGTTTACCTATCTTTTATCGACAGGAACTTTCAACCCATTAAAGCCAAAGATATTATTGCGACGGCTAAAATTACGTGTACGAATCGGTACTTGGCAGATCAATTGATGCCAAATTCATTATTACAACCCGAAGATAAGGCGCCGCTTATAAAGATCGTTCTTTTGAATAAGCCTGCTTCCCAAAACTATACCATGGTTGATGGGGAAAGCCTGTGGATGTTGATATCACAGCTTTCCAGTAATTATCTAGGGGTTTTAGATCCTACTCAAGGTATTAAAGCGCTTAAGGATTTCTTGTACCTTTTTGCTAGCCGGTATCCTAACCAGCCCACCACTTCGATTGATGATTTGAAAAATATGACCGTTACTCAAGTAACCAAGCGCTTTGGTAATGAAGCATGGCGTGGGTTTGTCCAAGGATACAAAGTACAATTAGAAATGGAAAAAACCAGCCATCAAGGCGGTACAAACCTCATCTTGGGAACCATTTTGAAAGAGTATTTTGGTGCATTGGTGAATTGGAATAGCTT
Source organism: Alphaproteobacteria bacterium (assembly GCA_947478955.1). GTDB lineage: Bacteria > Pseudomonadota > Alphaproteobacteria > Paracaedibacterales > CAITNM01 > CAITNM01. The sequence goes on from CANJXJ010000039.1 coordinate 14,387, forward strand.
TGTAATGTGCAGTTTGAATGATGGAAAAAACAAGGGAGAATGGATGCAATGGCAACCGCAACCTGGTGCACAGGCTCAGTTGTGATCTGTTATTCCCACTTCCTATGGTGCGGTTTTGTCATCCTCGCGAAAGCGGGGATTCAGTGCAATTAATCATAATGGATTCCCGCCTACGCGGGAATGACAATGTGGGAGACAGTTATTAGCCATGACCAAATCACCCCTCAAAAAAACCCTACCCGAACAAATTCTCGAATCTCCCCAAGCATTCGACCTTGACCAACTTATCTATATTGTTGAATCAATCAGAACCAACATTAACCCCTTGGGAGAAGACTCAGACCCAGCCCGTGAAGCCGTTCGCATTCGTTCTAAATTCACCATGCATCAAGAGGGTACCGAGGTTGACCACATTGCAACAAACGACACCTTATCTGGTTTACCAGAGGTTACGATCAATACCTTAAGCCTTGGTGGAGTGAATGGTCCCTTACCCACTCCATATACTGAAATGCTGCTTGATCAAATCAAGGAAAAAGACTACTCAGGCCTGCATTTCCTTGACATTTTCCACCATCGCTTAGCATCCATGTGGCATCGGTTGAGAAAGCGCACCTACCCTCACCTTTTCAAAAGCCCACCGTTAAATACGCCCTTGGGTAAATTACAAGAAGACCTGAGTGGCTTTAAGCAACAAGGTGACATTGCTCACACTTTATTTTTTGATCATTTTTGGAGGCGGTCTAGATCCCTTTCTGGCTTGACGGCGATGATTGAGAGATTCTTTGGGGTTAAGGTATCAATTAGCCCTTTTGAAGGGGCGTTCCGATCAGTTGATAAAACTGAAGGCAGCACCCTGGGCACCAGTGGTCAATTCCAAATTCTTGGAAAAAATGCCATTTTAGGACTTAGATGCTGGGATCAGGCTGCAGGATTTACAATGACTTTTTCTGCCCAAGACTGGGCTACCGTTCAGCAATTTCTACCCTTTCCTGATACCGCCTTGGGTGGCACAAATTTTATCCGCTTAAAGCGCCTTTTAGTAAGTTATATGGGCTCCCTCCCTCGGGTATTTCTAAACATTTCATTGGAAGAAAATGAAAACCACGGGGCACTTTTGAATAAAAAGCACGGCCTTGGTTGGAACACTTGGTTAACTGGCCCTACCGCAGATAAGGTTCGGTTAAGACTCTCCTAAGGTTTTTCAGCATTTGTAAAAAGTAGAGATGATTTATTACGCTGGATTGCCGCGGGCTTACAGTCCTCGCAATGACGGCTTTCTTTCTGGCATTCTCTCATTCTACTTCTACTCTTTGTCATTCTCGCTTGATCCCAGGATCCAGAAATTATAGATATGGACCCTACGATCAAGCCGTAGGGAAACTAAGGAAGGTTACTACTGCTAGTTTTCCTCCGGCTTGAACGGAGGATCCAATTAAAAAATATTGATCCTACTCACTGGACCATATGGTCAAGCCATATGGAAACTAAAGAAGATTACTACCTCTAGTTTTCCTCCGGCTTGACCGGAGGA
>CANJXJ010000040.1 GCA_947478955.1 Alphaproteobacteria bacterium
ACGAGATCCACAAGGCCCAACCACCACCACAAATATTTTAATGGTTAAAGAAAAAAAAGAAATTAAGCAGCAAAAGAAAGTGAAACAAGAGATGAATCTCTCCTCAAAAATAGCTGCTTAGTGTTCTTGACTTTGGGGGTCACTTTAGTATGTCATCATAAATTTTTCCTTTCACATAAAATGTCGATGAATTCAAAAGTATCGGTAGGCTCACACCGGCAACTGGTGAAGGTGTATTCCAAGCCGTTTTGTTCAATGAGCGCGGTAAAATTTCCCGTGATGTTAAGAGGGGAAATAATAGCGTTAGAAGGCGGAGTAGGTGGTTCAAATACCAGACCTTCCACCATTCCATCCATATCGCCTAAGTGTCTTTTCCAGGTGCTAAAAGTGTTTACATAGACCTGTTCGCCATCAGTTGCTACTTGGGCAAACAGTTGCTCAATTTCTGTTAAATTTCCTATTGGTGCACCGCACGGCCACAAATGAATGCCATCATCGTTGCTGTATATAGTGGGGGCTACGGCAAAGGTGTACTCAAAAACTGCCTGGTGTTTAGAAAGGATCCAGCACTTATCAACCTTGTAATCTTTTTGAGCATATAAAAGTTGAAAAGGTTCTAACTTTACCGATTGGCAGCGTTCATCCCCCTTCCACACAAAACTGTCTAAGGTGCGTAACACAGGAACATCAGGGCAAGGGGTGAAATGAACCCGCGCCCTAATCCACAAATATTTCGGTGGAATGGGAATTTCTTCAAACACGGTTGGTGTTATCTCACCTGGGCCAATTGAAAAATGGCCTATGTCAAAATTTGTATTCGCAGGCGGGTTTATTGCGGTGTGGTTAAATGGGTCTTGCCCTAGGATCTTTGATCGAAGCATGGTGGTTCCTTTTGTTGATGTTGATGTTGATGTTGATGTTGATGTTGATGTTGATGTTGATGTTGATTTGTCATCTTTTTGTCATTCCCGCGGAGGCGGGAATCCATAATGATATATTTCACTGGATCCCCTCCTTCGAGGGGATGACATGAGGGGAAAAAATCCATTTCCTGCCAATAAAAAAACGCCAAAAGCGAAAGCTTTCAGCGCTGCGGTTGTATTTAAAACTGTATTGGGAAAAAAGGGTGAGGAGGGTACTCTAACTTGTTATTCCGTAGCTCGCGTGGTTGCTAATATATTCAAAGATAAGAAGGCAGCCTTCTTGCTTACATAAGCACAGTTGATAGACTCAAGTGCTATATCGAATAACATGTTTGTCAATTTCTGCTTATCAAGGCTTTCAGGTGTCGTATAAGACATTCTTATAGTTTCATAACGAATAGAAAAATCTTCTTCTTTTTGTGCGGCAAAAGTGCATAGCTGTTCAATACGTCCTTTTGCTTCTTGGATGCTAGTTGGGTCTATTGTTTGTGACATCAAAATTGCTGAGAGGGCATCTGTACGATAGTCTTCTCTTGGGAAGGTTGCTAAAAGCTCAGCGTCAATTAATTCTGTTGCTTTTGCTTGGGCTGCGTCTACATAAGCATTTTTTGTTATGCCAGGTGGAAGTCCCTCAAGATGGCAAAAGATATCATTTGGTATACCGCTAAATCTATCGCAGCGAGATACAGACACCACCATATCGTACCATTGTACTTGATCTAAATTTGTGTCTAATGGATTAGCTGCCCATAGGGAAGTAAGGGCCCCCAAAAAAATAAATAGGATGGCTTTCATAAGGGGGTCCAGAAGTATTAATTTCTCCCTCTAAATTTAAAGCAGTGACTTTAAAAAAAAGTTAAGGCGTGCTTGAGTCCATAACTGTTTCGAAAAAATATGTGCATTTTCAACTAAAGCGCAGCGGCATTTGCTCTTATATGCCTTACTTTATTGAGTGGGTGTTTCAACAACCCCCAACATCTTTTCAAACCGCCTTACCAACGGTTTATCTGTTCGCAAATCCTTTAGCTGCAAATGAACACAGGTGGGCACTTCTTGTAAAACCGCATTCATATTATCACGCACCGGATACTGATTTTGTAAAAGATAAGCTTCTTGTTCAGCGGCTGAATTTCTGACCTCAATCCGTTGAATTATATCTTTAGGATAAAGCTTGAAAGAAGAAATACCTGCCAACGCATCTGCTGAATTCATCTCATCATTCCAGGGCTCTTGTGCATAATTATCCCCCTGGTCAACTGTATCGTTAACCAAATCACCTGGTTGAAGTACACAACCAACCGTGACTTCCACTTGGCGCTGCAATCCTTTTACCACATGGCGTACCTTGGTTACTTTGCCGATGAATTTTCCTGTCGCTTTCAAGGAATCATCAATGGTTAAATCGCGTCCTACATTCCAGGGCAGGGTGCACAAAACCTGTATGCACCTGGCTGATGCTTTTAGCTGGGCTTGCGCAATGCGGCTTGCATATTCTACAAACTCGTGCCCCTGCTTTGTTTCAAAAAACATTGCTTGTTCGCATTTAGGTAGTTCAATTGATATGGGAATATGGCGGACCCGGTGCTTGGTAAAGCGGTGTTGGAAATGGTTCAACTGTCCTTGAATCACCATCTGCTCAATCCGTGGTTGGTTGTAATGCCAATGAATTTTTAAAATTGTTTTAAAATAATGAATCTTGGCGCGCAGGCTTTTTTGGACGTCTCCCACTTTGGTGCAAATTGGCTTTGTATGGGTGCGAAGTCCTGTTGCATGCATTGGTGTGATTTTTGAAACTTCAACACGATAGCCACTTTGACGGCGCCCCAATCCCAGCCGCTGATCAACCAATGGCCAATGATTTGTAACTGCTTCAGGGGTTAAGGTGGCGATAATTTTATCCGCAAATGCACGGGCAATATAGGGCGCTGCATTAAAGGCACCCTCTAAAGTTTGTGTCCAATGCACACTTAGGTTGATCACCACACGGCCCAATGGCATGGCAATCTGCTGCATTTTAAAAGAGGTATCAATATACTTGCCGCTTACATCAACACAATTTTTGCCCTTAAAATAATCGCTCAAGCCAATGTTGCCGGTGACCCTGTCCCAGTAAAAAAGCGTATTTTCACTTTCTAAATAGTCACTTGGTTTAGCGACGGAAGCTTGAAAAAATGCTGGGTTATAACTTGGTGACTTGTCGTTTAACAACTCTTTTAAATCAGCTTCAAAAGTGGGAGAAATGCCAAGCACTTGAACCTTTGTTAAATGCTGATGATGCTCAAACTGACCTGATATTACCCCTTGAAACAACAGCACATCATTATCAAAAATTGCCATGTAGGCAGCAGGGGGAGGATGGAAATTTCCCACTGCCAAACTTGCACAGGCCACATGTCCTTCTTGATGGGTAATCACCAACTCCACGACATTCCAGGAACATACTTGCGACTCTTCAAAACTGTTCCAAGTGTTTGTAAGGCAAAGCTTAAACATAAAAACTCCAAAATATGATGGTGAAATAATAAAAATGCGGCTACAGTTAGCTACTCTTTGTCATTCCCGCGCAGGCGGGAATCCAGAAAAATTAATAGGATTTCAATCAAATGACTTCAGCTACCCTATCTAATCTTCCAATTCTTGGGTGGTTCGTCCGCCGCGGTTATTTACAAGGTGTCTTCTGGGCCCTCATGATTTGCCTGGTGAGTTCAACCAATGACGTGTTGATGAAGTTCCTAGGTGAACGTCTGCATGTGGTGCAAATTATATTTTTTAGGTTTTTGTTTAGCGCTCTTACGGTGCTGCCGCTTATGTTGCGTCACGAAAAAAACCTCTTTAAAACTGCTCAACCAAAAACCCATGCCCTTCGTGCCATTGTGGGGGCTTTAGCCCTGGGGCTTTGTTGCCTTTCGGTTAACATTATGCCCTTGGCTGAAAACACTGCGATTATGTTTTGTGAACCATTGTTCTTTTTGCCTATGGCGTATTTTTTATTAAAAGAAAAGGTTGATAAAGATCGTTGGATAGCCACCCTTTTGGGGTTCATTGGTTTGCTAGTAATCATTCAGCCAGGTCTGGATAGTTTCCGCTGTGAGGCTTTTGTTCCCATGGGGGCAGCAATGCTATTTGCGTATTTGTGCGTAATGGCAAAACGGATGATTTCAACTGAACACACCTTAACGTTGCTATTTTATTTTGGGGTGGGAACCACAATTTTTGCAGGGCTATTCCTGCCATTCTTTTGGATAACGCCGACCTTAAATGAATTAGTATTTCTCGTATTTCTTGGAATCGGAGCAAACCTTATTCAGGTATGTTTGTTCCGGGCTTATGCGGCAACCGATGCATCTGCCCTAGCGCCATTTCGTTATACAGAATTTTTGTTTGCGGGAACCTTTGGGTTTTTGTTCTTCGGCCAAGTTCCAGAATTATCAATTATTCTAGGAGCCGGCGTTATTGGCCTGAGTGCTTTTTATATTTCCTATATGGAAACAAAAAAGGAAAATAAGGGGTAAATATTACCCCAAAATCTGCTCAACAGTATCAACTCCTTGTGGTTGAGCTGAAGGAATCATTAATAAAAATCCTACAAAGGCTAATAGTATAAAGCGCATAAGTCATCTGTTTTTAATCCATAGCTTCACTGTGCCCACCCAATAGTTAACAAAAGGTTAACAAAATATTGGAGGTAGACTACAATTTTGCTTTAGGCGCAGGTGAAAAAAACTCTAGTAATTGTTCAATAAGCGGATCGAGGCGAGCGGGGGCGTTAGATGATTTATTTTGGTTGCTACGCTCTTCTTTTTTAGGATGTTGATCAATTAAAACAGAAGGCTGTTTTGCTCCAGCTACTGGATTGTGTGCAAAAAAATCTCGCAATTGCTCAGTAAGCGGATCAAGAGCTGGAGCTGTCGCTGCATTTATTGTTGAAATACCTACTATTATATAAAACGCCAATGATTGGGTACTATTTTTAGATTTATGCCTTTTCATGAGGTGCTATTAAGTAGTATTTTCCTGCACAGTGTACGCATTGATACTTAATAAATAATTAAACAATTCTATAAAATGTATAAAAAAGGCGCCCAAAAGGACGCCTAATTTTTTAAATTAGTCACTAAACTTATTCTTTATCTTTTTTTACTTTTTTATCTTTTTTATCTTTTTTTACTTTTTTCTCTTTTGCTGGCGCTTGCTCACCTTCTGCTGTTGGTGTTGCCGCAGCTGCATCTGCATCTGCTGCAGGGCCGCCAACTGCCATTACCGGTGAAAGTATTGCTGCTCCAAAAAACGCAAGAAGTGCTAAACATAAATATTTCTTCATAAGAGTTCCCTTAAAAAATGTTTGTACTCTAAAATTGTGTCATGTTTAATAAGAAATGAAAATAGAAATTTTATTTTCATTTTTCTTGCATAGCAAGAATGGACCTAATACCCCAGGATATACTCAAGATTTTCCTCTTCTTTTTGCGGATCTGATGGCATTATTGAAAAAAAATCTACAAAGGCAGATAGAGTAAAGTCCATAATTGTTTCCCGTTCTTGGTTACAATTTTACTGTGCCCACCCAACTGTTAATGAGGGGTTAAAAGATCACGCATTTAAAGTGGTTTTAAAAATATATTTTAAAGAAGATCTGTATAGAAAAAGCCTCAGGGATAAGCTACCCCAGAGACTCGTTTTTATTAATTTTCAGCACAAATATTTAGAGTAAATGCTTCTTATCCATCCCCATATGCTAGAGAAAACTCCTCTTCTGCCTTTTCGCTCCTCATCTGAGTCAGATACATACGAACCTGCGTCACTACGGTCTGTGGATGTCTGATAAGATAAGCTTGAGCTTGATGGGTGGCGAGGTGCATATATTACATCATCTTCTGCTTCAGAAACCGATGAGGAAAAGGGGGAGTCAGCGCGCACAAATGGCCTAGGCGAGCCCATAAATGAAATGGGTGTAACCAAGCTCATATTATCCACGCCCGTATCTTCTACATCAATTCGTAGTTTATGAGGGGTAACTATTGCTGCGGGTTCTTGGTCATTAAGAGCTCTCAATCCTTTTAGAATATTTTGTCTCCAACGCTGTTTAGCTCGCCTTGCGTGTGCCTCTCGTTCGGCATATTTCTTAAGAAGTTCAGGGTACCTACCCACTGTAGAGGGCGATGTTGCTGATGTCTCGTATATATCCTCTCTAGGCGCAGACTCTGACCTCTGCAAAGTTCTAATTCCATTTGCAATATTTTCATCCCAACGCTGTCTCGCAAGTATTCTGCGCTCCTCTAATTTCATATACTTGGTAAGAAGTTGAGCGTATTTAGCGGTATCACTACCTAATCCGTCATCTTCTCTTACTAAAGTTGGTATTGATATGCCCCGATGTAGCATCCTAGGTTTAGGGCTAAACAGGTCATCGCCACTATTTTCATTGAATAGCTTATCTGCGCAATATCCAGAAGATACACCCAATAAAACCGCTACGATGTGAGAGTTTTTTAATTTTAAGATGCCCATGTGATTCTCCTTAAATTAAGAGGGTAAAATAATACAAACCACCGATAAATTTTTCTCAAATTCAAAATAATACTTTTGTTGTTAAAAAGGGCGCCTACCTGACGCCCAATTTGAAACACTACTAAAAGTGGTGTTTAGCATTTTGTCTTATGCTTCGGCTGCTTTTTCTTTTTTGAAAGGGTAGCGGGCTTAGGTGATTCATCATCCGATGAGCTATATGAAGCAGTACGCAACAAAGGAGCTGCATTACGTTCCAAGTCCATAGCTACTACTTCTTCAGCAAATGCTAGGCTAGCATCTGCATGCGCCATACGACGATCAGCAGCTGCCATAAAATGTAGAGCGCTTGCTGTTTCTCTCTCTTCCCGTGCACGGCTGCAAGCTGATCCTGTTTCGAAGAATCTACCTGATCTATCCACCACTACGTCGGACTCTAACCTTACACTTGCGCCTCTAGCAAATGCTTCAAGAGATTTTGCCTGGCAATCTACAGCCTTAGCGATTAAAAAGTGAGATTTACGCACAAGTCTTTCAGCCTCAGCCATACCTGCGCTAGATTCAGCAGCCATTTTTAACAAATCAAGAGATTGAGATTTTGCAGCAACAACTCTACCTTTGCTGTTTTTGTTAACTATTCTTACGAAACCACCTTCATCCTCCGAATCAGAATCTGAGCCTGCAGATCCACGACGATGGCGGCGAGGGCAACCATCTCTAAAATCAGAATGACTTGAGGTTACATGATGTATTAGCTTAGGGTGGGCAGATGAAATTAATGAACCCACATCTTCGTATCCCCTTGCTGGAGGAAATGCCCCTGTCGCGCTATAACCTGAAGTTGCTCCCAATAAAACTACTACTGCTAAACAGTTTTTTATTTTTGAAATACTCACTATACTTCTCCTTGAATATGTTAATGGAAATATAAGTATAAATATTGCTAACAATAAAACTCTGTTAGCAATTGTGAGTATCTTATAAATGAATTAATATTTCGTTAACAAAGAATAATGATATTCAATTTAGGATTTTTATGTGCATATCTTGTTATTCTGACGCTTGATTAATTCGCAAAGCTAAGGGTTTCTCTACTGCCTCCGCCAGTTTCCACGATGACTTGATCGTAGGGTCAATATTTATAATTTTGTGGATCCTGGGATCAAGCCGGAGGAAAACTAGAGAATTGAGCTCGAGGAAAACTAGAAGCAGCAATCTTCTTTAGTTTCCATATGGCTTGACCATATGGTCCAGTGAGTAGTATCAGTACTTTTTAATTGGATCCTAGGGTCAAGCCAGAGGAAAACTAGAAATGGGTATTAAAAAGGCGCACAACCGGACGCCAATTTTTAAAACAAAAAACTAATGATATTATTGTTTAGGTTTTGCAGCTTCTGCTTTTCGCGCTTTACGATTGGCTCTTTTCCTTTGCCCTTTTGATAGCTTTTTTGGCGCAGCTGCTGCGGGTTCGGCTGCTGCTGGGGCTGGTGTAGTTGATGCTTCTACAGATGAAAGCGTTAACACGCCGAAAAAGGCAAGAATTACTAGACATAAATATTTTTTCACGAATGACCTCTTAAAGTGTTTGTATATATACTTATAAAGTGTGTCATTTTTAATAAGAAATGAAAATAAGAAAATGATTACTCATCCTTCTTAGTAAGAAGGAAGCTCACACAATTTAGTCATCAACTGCGTGATATCATTTTTAGTTACTTCCTTAGTATGCGAAATAAGCGCATGATCTTGAATCCCAGGAAAAATAGTTTCAGCATTTATTGCAACTAAATATTCAACAAAATCTCTGGTATTTAGGCGGTCATCCACAACCTTTAGCGCACTAAGAAGAACACGTTCTGGTAACGCAGGTCCTTCTGTTTGTGCAAAATCTAAAATGGTACGTAATGTAGCCACATCATACTCATAAGTTATGACACCTGCACCCGTGATCAATCTTGTGTTTTGCAATTTGAAAAGTCTTAGTTCTTGCTCTACGCAAAAAATGCCTAAGATCCTTAATATCGAATTTGCTGCCTCTGTTGAGCCAGCTGTTTTATAAGCATCTAAAGTGCTATTAAATTGCGTAGCAATTTCATTTCCCAGCCTATGGCGAACATGTTCCGCAGGAAAAGCATCGCCAAGTTCTGCTGCTCTTCTTTCTAAGCGGAATTGAATAACTGCTAGGGCTAAGCTTTCTTTAATTGGTCGGGTGGGTGACTTAGTGGCATCATCTTCTGTTAATTCAAGCGATGTTGGTAAAAATTCTGCGCCAGCAGCATAGGCGGTGGCACATAAAAGAAGTAATGTGATGACAAATTTCATAAACATTCTTGGTGTATTGTTTCTGAGCTTATTTTGCCAAGGTAAGGATTAATGAAAAGTTAATGGGGGAATAACTCTAGTTCGAGATGGTGCTATTTTCTAGTTTCCCTAGAACCTAGACGAACAGCGCACAAGCGCGTTGTGAGGCTTGGTATCTTAGGGTCCAGTGAAATTATTCAGTATTTTCTGACTGGACCCTATGGTCAAGCCATAGGGAGACTATGCTCACTCTAGTTTTCCTCGTGCTTGACACGAGGATCCATTTTGAGAACTGGTAACTGGAACTCCCTCTGGTCATCTACCTGGGCCAAGGCTTGGCGCCAGATGGAAATTAGTCTGGAATCATCCGTGAAGGGTTGCTTATGGTAGTCAGCCCTTTTAAATCTCTTCGCATTCCATTTGCCAACCCACCTTGATACCCCACTCATTGGTATTTAAGGAATACTGAATAATTCGCATGGTGAGTTTTGGCCTATAGCAAATGAACCCTCCGGGGTTGGGGGTGTTTAGTTGAATGTATTTGTCAGTAGATTGTAAAATTGCAATTTCAGTTTGGTCTTCGTTGTATGCATACAACGACCCTTCCACGGGAATTTTATCTAAATGTACTTCCACTTGGTTGGCTTCAAATTTTTGCCAAAGGCGTTGAATGCATCCCAATTCAATTTCCCGTCCTCGGTATAGCCCATCGGTGGCAATGGCTGCTTTGTCGTTGCATTTAATCGTGCTTTTATATTTGGTATGTGTATCATTTCCTAAATAAATTAAATCACCGTTGATGGTACGGTGAAAATCTCCCTGGCTAATTGGAGTCAGCTCTTGCTCGCACCCTCTAGCTGAAAAGGGGGGAAGCCCCCCTATATTAATGGTTAGTTCTGTTTCCATAAACGCCTCCATTATTTTTACGTTGAGTGTTGTGCCCAACGGGGCAGGGAAATAATCAGGGTGCTATCATATTGGTCTATTGTGTTTAATAAAGTTTCAATCATGTCGGTGGCTTGCATTTTACTTGTCCCCCTATTTCATCCCCTTACAATTGCTTCAAAAAATTGGGCGACATTGCGCGTTTTATTTATGTTCGTTGGAATATCCACAATGCTATTTTCAAGGCGCAAGGTTACAAGTTTACCATCTTCTAAACGAATGGTTTTCCCATCAATTGATCCCCGCAGTTTTTCTGCGATGGAGATTGATTCTTTACCGCTTGGTTTGTCGCTTAAGGTGCGCGCTTTTAGTTTGAGCCTTGCCCTGGGGGAGTGTTTGCCCAGGGCAAGGGATGTCCACACTTCTTCCAGCTCCAGGATAACCATGGGAAATGTTGATGTTTTTGCTGGATACGTGATGTAGATATGATCTTCTATGCCTTCTTCTTTGATTGATGTTTGCATTTTAAGCATATCTCGAATCGCGCTTAGGACGCCAAAGTCAGCCATAGTGTTCCCCTTTAATTCTCTCCTTAGCTAGGCCTGTTATATAGTTTTTGCCTCTTGTTTCTAGCCAGGGAGTGTAAATATCTAAAAGTTTATAGTTCCAGCGTAGCTGCCTTAAATATGCATGTCTAGTATGACAGATATCGTTTTTAAGCATAGCTACTTCATATCGATTGACCCAAGGTGTAGTCTCATTTTTAGCTAGGTCAAAATTGCCTAGTTGGGGGGTAATTTTTGCCCAGTACCATCCGCCCTCTTCAAAAAATTGGGTCAAATCACCATCAGCTTCTTGCCTTTCATGGGCGTAGAATGCTTGTACACGCTCGTTAAAGTCCGAAATTTTCATATTAATCTCCGCAATTGATATTGACGTAAAAAAAGCTCGACCGTGTCTGGAATGCCACAGTTTAATCCCTCTCGGTTGTTATGCCAAAAGGCCACCAATACCTTAATCACATGGTGAAAGGCTTCAGGTACAAAGCTAGAATGTGGGCCAAACCCAGCGCTATACAGGACTTCAATCGGTACCCCCTTGCTTATTAAGTGTATATAAGGAACGCCATGGCGCTGATGGATTGTATATCGACGCTCCCGTTCTTTGTGGGATTGGTCGAAAACATGGAACACATCCTCAACCTCTAATAAGTTTGGAAAGGGCAATGATTGCCCAATTTCACTACCCCCTTTCAAGGGTAGTGATAAAAGTTTCCACTTGCTTGTCAGCAGTGACCTGCCGGTGAATTGTTCTACCCAATCATAGGCTGCCCGTTGTAGGCTTCTTAACAGATCGTCCTCAACGTCATAGTCAATGCGCATGTGGGCTTTTAGTTCACGCAAACTGACCAGTTCTAAGGGCGATATCGTAACCCGTTGAATCTGCATTTTTATGCTCCTGCAGTAATTAACTTAATCGCATCAAAATCAACCACATCGCCACCAATGCGCTGGGTCACATAAAATTCAACCAATGGCTTTACCGAATAGGGATCCCGTAAAATCGTAAACTCCCCCCGATCAACAATCTGATACCCCATTGAAAAATTCCCAAAAGCAATTGGAGTTGATGCCACATCGGTTTTTAAGGCCGGCATAGAGTCACTTAAAACAATCGGGAATCCAAGTAAGGTATTGCCGCCATTTTCGTGGAAGCTTGGTTGCCACAAATACCGATTGGTGGTTGGTTCTTTTAACCGTCTGATTTGCGCAAAGGCTGAACGGGACATCAGCCACGCAGCGCCTGACAAGTACGGGGTTTTTAAACTTGAAACCGTATCGAGCAAAATATCGGCATTTATAATCTCTCCAGTACGGCCAGTGCGACGCTCTGCTAATTTGCCCCATTCATAACTGTCATCAGCTACTCGGTCATAGGTTAAAAATCCTTTTGGCATGCGATCGCCTGAGCCATTAATAAATGCATCCTCTTCTAATTGCTCAAATCGCTGACCAATACTGTTTAGTAGCCAGGTTTCTAAATTAACCACCGCATCATCAATCAACCGCTGACTAATCCTGGTTCTGGCATACATTTCATGAACGGGAATTAATATTTTCATCAATTCCGCAACATTGGTTTCAGCCCCCAGGGTGGTCTCATTTGCCCAACCGGAATCGGTGTTGCCCTTTTCTTTTACAATTTCTAAATGGTCCGATTGAATAGTCGCATGGCCTGCAATTTCCCTGAACAGGGTAGGGCAGGTGGGTGTTGCTACAATACTTGAAATGCTTGGTTTGCGAATCACCAGGCTGCCGGTGCCATCTTGCGTGGACAAAGCCTTTTCCCCAAATTTTACAAAGTTTTGTACAGGGTTTGCTTTGTCTTTTGTTTCAACGTTTTTGGTTTCAAAAACCGGGCGTTCCAATGCTTTATGCAGTATTTCTTTTTGACCGAAAGTGTTTACGGCTTGTTCTAGGCGATCTAATGATTGTTCTAATGTAGTCATATGTTTTCCTTTTGTTGTTGTTAATAAAAAAACCGCAGTAAAAATACTGCGGCTCTTCCTTTTGTCATTGCCGCGGAGGCGGGAATCCAGATTTATAAACTTCCTGGATCCCCGTTTTCACGGGGATGACACGATATGGCAGTCATTGTGAGGAACCGAAGGTAACGCGGCAATCCAGTGAGTAATATTGCTTTTCCTTGTCATTCCCGCCCCGCCCCCGCGAGGGTAAGCTTCGGCGGGAATTCATAATGATATATTCTACTGGGCAGGGTCTATCGTAGTTGAAGGTAGACCATTACGTGTGAAAGTAAGAGGGAGACAATCGCGCAGGGCATCATCCGTAAGCGTGAGAGTGCCACCACCCGTAATTGTAATAACACGGGGCACCATATTTGTTTCTGGTATACCTGGAAGGGTGATAACACCCCTTGTGAAAGTGCAAGCGGGTCTTTCAGTAACGGGCATTATATCATCAACTGGATTGGTATCTTGTGTTGATGAATACGCAGCTGTAGCCATTGTAATAGCTAAGGCTGTCCGTGCAAAAATTTTAAGCATATTATTTTCCTTCGGAATATATTTAATATGAATATATTGAATTGAAATTCTTAACATCGGATTAACCACCCTAGTACTAAGAGGGGGAGGCGGACTCTTAGTTTCCCTATGGCTTGACCATAGGGTCTAGTGAGTAATGTCAATTGAGTAATGTCAATATTTTTCAATTGGATCCTCCGGTCAAGCCGGAGGAAAACTGGAGAGTTGGACTCGAGGAAAACTAAGAAAGCATAGTCTCTCTTGGACTTGGCCCCTTTAGTTTCCCTATGGCTTGACCATAGGGTCCAGTGTGGTCGTCATTGCGAGGAGCCGAAGGCGCTGCGGCAATCCAGATTTATAAAATTCCTGGATCCCCGTTTTCACGGGGATGACAGCGATGGGGACAAATCTTCCCTCCCGACATTCCTAATAAAAAAACCGCAGTAGTGTTACTGCGGCTTTCTGACCGTATAAAAGACAGGTATCTAATGAATGCCTGTCGTTATTTCTATATATTTATTTTGTAAGGAATTCTCCATAAAATCTTTCCACCTCTGGATTCGAAAGCCCTACTGAGCTCATTAGGTCCTCAATTTTATCAAAGTGCATGGATATCCCATCAAAAATCTTGAAACTAAGGAATTGTCTGCAGATAGTGTCATAAATTATGCTTTCTTCTGCGCTCATCTCAACGATAGTTTTTCCGTGCAGTGCTCTTATTTGCGCAAGAGATTGCAATGGCAAGCTTTCAAACCCCTTTAATCTAGAGCTTTCGGCTTTGAGTGCGCCTTTGAGTTCATTTGTTGCTACGAGACCAGTGTCTGGTATTTTAGCGAGTAACTCTTTTATATCAGGTTGCTCGAACATAGCTAACATATCCTCGTTTCCAGCCATTTGGATCTTTACACTTCTAACTGCTGACATATATGCAATTGCTGCGTATGCTTGCCCGTATGTACCCCCAAGAACTCTTGCGAATTCTTAAACGACTGGTCTTTCAGTCACACAGCAGAATGTGCCGACTCTAAGTTTTTCAGTTCGTAATTCTTTAGCTAGTACGCTAAGATCAAGCTTAACCCATAGATTGTCGGTACGGGTTAAAAGATCGCTTTCTTCTTTAGTATATATTTCGCCATGTGTTAAAGCCGCATTAAATTGGGCTTCAAGAACGGATTTTTCTGGGAATTCATTTTGGCCTTTTCTGCCCGTAACTTCCTCTATATATGCTGAAATAATTCTGGGTTCATTAGATGTTTCCCATGCAGCTCTTGGGGCGGCCACTTCTCCCGCAACAGGTTCAGAATAGCCAGTAGCTCCTCCGGTAACAACCGTTGTTGACCCATCAACCGGTAGCGATGATGATGCATCTTCCATTGAATACGCAGCCGTAGCCATTAACACAGCTAAGGCTGCACTTGTAAAAATTTTAAGCATATTAATCTCCTTTGTAATTAAAATATTTATTGATGCAATTTTAGGAAGTAAATCTTCCATTAAGGCCATTAAAAGCCAAAATTACTTGTCACCCATACAACAATTTTTGTAAGAATACTACCATCAAGTCATAGCTAGATATGACTTTATGCTATAGTTAGCGTTGTTTTGGTGAGGTTCTATAGTCTCAATCCACCGATCCTCTCACACAAGTTCTCCACCATCTTCGCTAACCTACACTCAATTGCTAAGTCAATTGGCGCACTAATGGGGAAATCCCAGTGTTTTACCCACTCCACCTTTGCTTTTGGGTTTGCTGCAAAGGTAACCAATGAAACCTCATGCAAATGAACTTCCTGTAAGAGTTGATGCCCCTTGGGGGAAAGCGCTGCTTTTTCCAAGGAAAATCCAATTGATAAACCATTTACCACATTGCGTTTTAAAAGCGCGTATGCTTCCCGCCCTTTGCGCACATCAAGCAAAAGCTGCCCTTTAACCAAAAGCCCGACTTCATCTTCTTGCATATCAAGCCATTGCCCAATGGGATGATGATGATCATGTTGCCACAACATTTTGGGCCAGGCGGTTTTTGCTCGCCATGCATCCAGACTCTTTGAAAATGCCCCTGGTATTACTTGATCATTTTGAAAATCAATACAATCAAAAACCGATGCATAACCATAAAATACCCCGTCTTCTTCTATGCTTTTTAAGCAAAATTCACTCGTTTGATGCTGTTTCATACATGTTTTCCTTGTGTAGGTTCTTCAGTTTTCTTCGGGCTTGACCTGAGGATCCATATGTAGTTTGGACCCTCCGATCAAGTCGGAGGGAAATTAGGGAGTTGTAGGGAAATTGCGCCTTCTAGTTTCCCCATGGCTTGACCATATAAATGCTGAATACTTTCACTGGGCTTTATGACCTAAGTTCTCACGATTATGGATTCCCATCTTTACGGGAATAACAAGAAGGTATTTATGCTTGCCCACCTAAACAATAACCCCCTTCAATTGGTGAATAGCCAACCGCTTGGCGTTTTTCATTAATTGTTAAAAAATCAGCGGTGCAAATTTTTGCCCAAGCTGCTTCGCGCTTAGGGGAAAGGGCAGGGATGCTGTCGTGGTCATAAGCTAAGCGCAAGCTTTTCCCAAAAAAGGGGGCTAACCACAA
>CANJXJ010000041.1 GCA_947478955.1 Alphaproteobacteria bacterium
ACGCCAGTTACAATTGTTTTTGTCGTTGGACGAATTCCAATAATTTCCATTTCGTCGCCAACGTTTACAATACCACGCTCTACACGACCTGTAATAACTGTTCCACGACCTGAAATTGAGAACACATCTTCAATTGGCATTAGGAATGGCTTATCAACTGCACGTGCTGGTTGAGGGATGTATTCATCAACTTGCGCCATTAGCTTTAGGATTGCTTCTTTACCAATTGCATCATCGCGGCTTTCTAAGGCACATAATGCTGAACCCCTCACGATTGGAATTGTATCCCCTGGGAAACCGTAAGATGAAAGAAGTTCACGAACTTCCAATTCCACTAGGTCTGCTAATTCTTCATCATCAACCATGTCGATTTTGTTCATAAACACAACTAATGCTGGAACGCCAACCTGACGCGCTAACAAAATGTGCTCACGCGTTTGAGGCATTGGGCCGTCTGCTGCTGACACAACCAAAATCGCGCCATCCATCTGAGCAGCACCTGTAATCATGTTCTTCACATAGTCAGCGTGCCCTGGGCAGTCAACGTGTGCATAGTGGCGATTCGCTGTTTCATATTCAACGTGTGCTGTTGAAATAGTAATTCCACGCGCTTTTTCTTCTGGGGCTTTGTCAATTTGGTCATAGGCCATAAATTGCGCCCCACCACTTTCGGCTAATACTTTTGTAATCGCTGCTGTAAGGGAAGTTTTACCATGGTCAACGTGACCAATAGTCCCTATGTTACAGTGTGGCTTGTTCCTCGAAAATTTCTCTTTTGACATGATTAGCTCCTTACGCCATCTTAGCTTTAATTTCGTCCGCTACGTTTTGCGGAACTTGTTCATAGTGATCAAACACCATCGAAAATTGTGCGCGTCCTTGTGACATAGAACGTAATGTGTTCACATATCCAAACATATTTGCCAATGGCACCATAGCATTAATCACACGAGCGTTTCCTCGTTGATCCATACCTGTTACTTGACCACGACGGCTGTTTAAGTCACCAATAACATCTCCCATATAATCTTCAGGAGTAACGACTTCAACTTTCATCACTGGCTCTAATAACTTTGGGGCACACTTTAAAATACCTTCACGGAACGCTGCACGCGCTGCAATTTCGAATGCCAAGGCGCTTGAGTCAACATCATGGTATGCACCATCTGTTAGGGTTGCCTTAAAGTCGATTGTGGGGAATCCTGCCACCACACCGGTATCAAGCGCTGACTCCAGGCCTTTGGTAACGCCTGGAATGTATTCTCTTGGAACAGAACCGCCCACAACTTTGTTTTCAAAAACAAATCCTGATCCAGGCGGTAGCGGCTCAAATGTAAACTTAACACGCGCAAATTGCCCTGCACCACCGCTTTGCTTTTTATGAGTGTAATCATAATCAGCAGCTTTAGTAATTGTTTCACGGTATGCAACCTGTGGCGCACCAATGTTTGCCTCAACTTTGTATTCACGCTTTAAAATATCAACCTTGATTTCAAGGTGTAACTCTCCCATTCCCTTCATCACTGTTTGACCAGTTTCTTGGTCAGTGTGAACGCGGAATGATGGATCTTCAGATACCAAACGTGACAGAGCTACGCCCATTTTTTCTTGGTCAGCCTTAGTCTTTGGCTCGATCGCAATTTCAATAACGGGATCTGGGAATTCCATTTTTTCTAAAATGACTGGTTTATTACTATCGCACAAAGTGTCACCAGTTGTTGTGCACTTTAAACCACACAACGCAACGATGTCACCAGCAAAAGCTTCTTTGATATCTTCACGAGAGTTCGCATGCATCAAAAGCATACGGCCAATACGTTCTTTTTTATCTTTCGTAGAGTTATCAACTCCAGAACCTGATTCAATCTTACCTGAGTAAACACGCATGAACGTAATTGATCCTACGAACGGGTCAGTCATAATTTTGAAAGCCAAACCTGAAAATGGTTCTGAATCTTCCGATTTACGAACAACTTCATTTCCACGGTCATCAATACCGTTAACAAAACCAATATCAGCAGGTGAAGGAAGATAATTAACAACACCATCAAGCAACGGCTGAACACCCTTGTTTTTAAATGCACTTCCACAAAGCACCGGCACAAACATACTTTTTACAGTACCTTTACGGATTGCGCTCTTTAACTGCTCTACGGTTGGCTCTTTACCATCTAGGTACGCTTCCATCAATACATCATCAGCTTCAACCGCTGTTTCAATGAGACGGTGCCTATATTCAGCAGCTTTCTCTTTTAAATCAGTAGGAATCTCAACGATATCAAATTTTGCACCAAGACTTTCATCACGCCAGATAATTGCATTGTTATTAACAAGATCAACAATTCCAGCAAAATCAGCTTCCGCCCCAACCGGCAACATTGTTACCAAAGGACGAGCACCTAAGCGGTCAACAATCATGTCAACGCAACGATAAAAATCAGCACCCATACGATCTAGTTTGTTAATAAAACAAATCCTAGGCACATTATATTTGTCAGCCTGACGCCAAACGGTTTCTGATTGAGGCTCAACACCTGCAACACCATCAAACACTGCAACCGCACCGTCAAGAACACGCAATGAACGCTCAACTTCAATAGTAAAGTCAACGTGCCCAGGAGTATCGATAATGTTAATACGGTGATCATCCCAAAAACAGGTAGTAGCAGCCGAGGTGATTGTAATACCCCGCTCTTGCTCTTGCTCCATCCAGTCCATAACGGCAGTGCCTTCATGAACCTCACCAATTTTGTAAGATTTTCCAGTGTAGTAAAGAATACGTTCCGTTGTAGTGGTTTTTCCAGCGTCAATATGCGCCATAATCCCAATATTACGATAACGATTTAGTGGTGTTGTACGTGCCATGATTTAATTCCCTACTACCAGCGATAATGGGCAAACGCACGGTTTGCTTCGGCCATTTTATGCGTATCTTCGCGTTTTTTCACTGAGGAACCACGACTATTAGCAGCATCCATCAGCTCTCCACTTAAACGATCAATCATTGTTTTTTCTGAACGACCGCGGGCTGCGTTAATGATCCAACGGAAAGCCAAAGCTTGAGAACGATCAGGACGAACTTCAGTAGGAACTTGGTAGGTTGCTCCACCTACGCGACGTGAACGAACTTCCAACGCAGGCTTTACATTTGATAAAGCTTCGTGAAAAAGATCTATAGAATTTTTCCCGCTTTTTTCTTGAATTTTATCAAGAGCTGCATAAAAAATATTCTCAGATACAGACTTTTTCCCCTGCATCATCATACAATTCATAAACTTAGCAACAACCACATCGCCAAATTTGGCATCAGGATTGATATCGCGTTTTACCGCTGCACGACGTCGTGACATGTTTAAACCTCTTCACTATTTCAAAGAACTTCAATAAATTATTATTACTTAGGGCGTTTCGCACCGTATTTAGAACGACTCTGCTTACGATCCTTTACTCCTTGGGTATCCAATGCACCACGTACAATGTGATACCGCACACCTGGCAAGTCCTTTACACGACCGCCACGAATTAAAACAACAGAGTGCTCTTGAAGGTTATGCCCTTCACCAGGAATATATCCAGTTACTTCGTAACCATTTGTTAACCGTATACGTGCTACTTTACGTAATGCGGAGTTTGGCTTTTTTGGCGCCGTTGTAAACACACGCGTACAAACACCGCGACGTTGTGGACAAGCTTCCAATGCTGGAACCTTGTTACGGTTGATCTTGGGTTCGCGTGACTTTCGTATTAACTGATTAATTGTTGGCATAAGACACTTCTCTGGGTGTTATTTCTTAAATTTTCCCTCTAAACTTCGTGTATCCTAGTAACGGTTACAACCAAAGTCAAGCTTTTCTTTTCACTAAGCAACGCGAAGAGAACCTTCCATCTTTTCAATGGCCGTTTTCTCGTCTAATTGCTCAACAGCAGACAGCTCACGCACAAAACGCTCAACCGCTGCTTGATATATTTGACGTTCACTATACGATTGCTCTGTATCGTTACTACGCCTGTACAAATCGCGAATAACCTCGGCTATTGAGCCAGGTAAACCTGAATTGATTTTTGATTCATATTCCTGGGCACGACGACTCCACATTACCCGGCGTGGCTTTGTACGCACAGAAAGCATCTTCAAGGCTTCGTCCATTTCTTTTTTCGTGCTTAATGAACGAAGACCTGCATTTTGTGCTTTTTCTTTTGGCAGACGCAAGACCATCTTGTCCTTCTCAAAATTAATTACAAGCAGCTCTAACGTGGTGCCCGCTATACTATGAGATTCACAACCAATAAGCTTCCCAACACCATGCGCTGGATAAACGACATATTCACCAACTTTAAAATTTTTTGCCGCCATATATATTCCTTAAAAAAACTTTCACATTTCTACTGGTATAGGAACGATTTTTATAAATTCAAGAACCTCATTATTTTTGAGGCTCTTTATTAAAATGCTCAAGATATTTGCCTTGCACTTTAGTCCAAGCGTCCGCATCGGGTGGCGGGTCTTTTTTACGCGTAATGTTTGGCCACTTTTTTGAAAATTCATTATTCAGCTCTAACCACTGCGCAGCCTCATCTTTAGTGTCAGGCAGTATTGCTTCAACGGGACACTCCAACTCACAAACACCGCAATCAATACAAATATCAGGATCAATTACCAGCATGTTTTCCCCCTCAAAAAAGCAATCTACGGGACACACCTCAACGCAGTCGGTGTACTTACACCTTATACACGCTTCGGTAACAACATAGGTCACAAAAAGGCAGAAACTTACACACTATCGTATATAGGTAGCACATCTATACTTCAGAAACAAGACGAGAAAATCCTAAAAATTGTCTAAAATTTTACAATAAATGCCCATCACTTGTCGGTTGATAATATCTATTGAATACATACTTTCCGCTTTTATACGTCCTTGCTTGCCCATAGCTTCACACATATGAGGATCAGCTACACACCTTTCAAATGCATTAACCAGAGCTTTAGTATTTTTAACGGGCACTTTTATACCATTAGCATCATCAACAAGATCACGGCACCCAACTGTATCAGTTGTAATAATTGGCAGCCCACAGGCCATCGCTTCAAGCAAAGATTTTGGCAATCCTTCCCGGTAGCTTGGCAATACAGCTACATGGGTTTGACCATAGATATTCTGGATATCATCCGTATACTCTTGCCATTCAATAACACCTTCACTATGCCACTTTTTTAAAGTCTCAAGAGAAATTGATTCAGGATTTTCAGGGTCATTAGACCCTACAAGTAAAAAGCGAACCTCTGTGTGTGGATTATTCTTAGCAAAAAGCTGAGCAGCCTTCACAAACTCCCCTACCCCTTTGCTCCACAACATCCGAGCTACCAGCGTAAATGTAAAAATTCCGTGATAAGGCACCGGGTAAAAAGTTTTTATATCAACCCCCGATCCTAAAACTAATGATAATTTACACCTAGGCAATAGGGATTCACACTCAAGGTAATCATGTTGATTTTGAACAATAACAGCAGCACTCTCGTGATTTAAGATGAGTTTTAACGCTAGTTTTACAAATGACCTTAAAATACGCGCCTTTAGGTGCCGCGATGTGAAGATATATCCAAAACCATTAATAGCATTGATGGTTGGGATTTTATAAAATCTAGCGATTGCCGCCCCATACAAAGCTGGTTTTAATGCGACATTATGAACAAGGCTTGGTTGATTTTTCTTAAATACCACAAACAGATCAATAATAGCCTTAAGCTCAGAAAACGGATTAATCCCACCTCGTTTAAACCTGATTGGAAAAGTATCTATACCCACTATTTTAGGATGATCTTTTTTTTGAAATTGAGTCGTAGCCACTGCAACCGCATATCCGGCAGCTTTAGCTTCTTTTGCTAAGGCCAGACGATGACTTAAGAAATATTCAGCTTTAGCTACAACGTATAAAAGCCTCATAAAACTTTTAAGACACCCTCAAAGGTTTTACAAACTGGCGCCTCAACTTCAATCATTTCTTGACCAACAGATATTCTGCCTATTGCCCTACGAGGGCTGAGTTGCAAAAATGAAAACTCATTTTTTTGCAAGCGCTCTTGCCAAAACAATGACAAAAAGGTTTGGATGTATAAACTGCCGTTGTTTTCATTAATATTATGTTTTGGCGAAAAACTTCTACACACATAATCAAAAGGAACCGTATCATCCTCCGCTGTTAACACCACCCGGTCATAATCAAGCTTAGAAATACGGTTGAAGTCGGTTTCTAAATTCATAATTTCTTCAACGGTACGTAATTCAACCACGCAAGTTTTTCCCATTTCACGAACTGATACTGGCATAATATCAAAGGCTTGGGTCAGCCTTTCTGGCATTTCTGTAATGGCTAACTCTAATTTTGGAAGGGATATAGTAACCGTATTCCCTTGGGTTTTCACTTCAAATGACCCGGACACTGTGTGCAAAACGTCACTGCCTTGGGCCCCTAAACAGTTTCTAGCCACCCCCAAAAGCCCATGATTGATTGGCCACACGCTGCCATCCTTGGCAATAGTCTTTACCCACGTACGCCCTGAATCATTCCACACAAAACAGGTAACCGTTTGGCAAAGTTCTGTGGCAATTTTAACAGCAAGGGGATGATCAAGTTTTTGAGCAAGATCCACAATCGCCGCCGTATGCCCTTGAAAAGGCATTTGTGCAAAACAATCATACAAACTGTAACTCAAGGCTAGCATGCCGACCCTTAAAATTTAGGTATTCATCGTCTGGAAGAAATCGTGGTTATTCTTACTAAATTTTAACTTATCTAGCAAGAACTCCATTGCCTCAACAGTACCCATCGGATTCAAAATACGACGCAGCACCCACATTTTAGCAAGCTCAGATTTATCTGTAACTAGCAATTCTTCTTTACGAGTTCCAGACTTATTAATATCAATCGCTGGGAACACACGTTTATCAGATAGCTTGCGTTCAAGCACAATTTCCGCGTTTCCAGTTCCTTTAAATTCTTCAAAAATTACTTCATCCATGCGCGACCCTGTATCGACCAATGCAGTTGCAATAATAGTCAATGAACCACCTTCTTCAATATTACGCGCTGCACCAAAGAAACGTTTTGGGCGTTGCAATGCATTAGCGTCCACACCACCGGTTAAAACCTTGCCAGATGATGGCACCACCGTGTTATACGCACGCGCCAAACGGGTAACCGAATCAAGCAAAATTACCACATCACGCTTTTGCTCAACCAACCGTTTTGCTTTTTCAATAACCATCTCTGCCACTTGTACATGGCGTGAGGCTGGTTCATCAAATGTAGAACTGACCACTTCCCCTTTAACTGACCGTGCCATGTCGGTGACTTCTTCAGGACGCTCGTCAATGAGCAATACAATTAAATACACATCCGGATGATTTGCCGTAATAGAATGAGCGATGCTTTGCAACATCACAGTTTTACCGGTTCTAGGAGGGGCCACAATCAATGCACGCTGCCCCATACCCATCGGTGACACCATATCAATAATACGTGAGGTAAAGTCCTTAGCTGGCCTTCCATCACCAATCTCAAGATTTAGTCGCCTATCAGGATATAAAGGCGTCAAGTTATCAAAATTGATACGGTGACGAATTTCTTCCGGCTCTGAAAAGTTAATCTTTTTGATTTTAATCAAAGCAAAATAGCGCTCACCTTCTTTAGGAGCACGAATTTCTCCTTCAACACTATCACCTGTGCGCAATCCCAAACGACGCACTTGGTTTGGTGAAACATAAATATCATCAGGGCCTGGTAAATAGTTTGATTCAGGAGAACGCAAGAATCCAAACCCATCCTGCAAAATTTCAATAACTCCATCGCCGTAAATTGCTATCTCTTTTTCTGCCAATTTTTTCAAAATGGCAAACATACAGTCTTGCTTGCGCAAGCTACTCGCATTTTCTATATCATGCTCTTCAGCAATAACTAAAAGTTCTGCAGGGGTTTTCTTTTTTAAATCTTGTAAATGCATATACTCTCTCAGAAAGGCCTTACTATAACAAAGATGACTATCAAAATTAGAAGGACGGTGGGAATCTCATTGATGGTTCTAAAGAACGTTGAAGACTTGGAACAAACACCTAATCGTAGTTGTTTTTTCCAGCTGCCTAGGCACAAGTGAAACATAATTAGAAAGATTACGCAAGTAAGTTTTGCATGCACCCAGGGCATAGCCATATATCCCGGCATAAAAAGCAACATACCTCCTGAAAGAATCGTTAAATGCATCATCGGTTGCATAATAATTCGAAAGAGTTTTTCTTCCATTATTTCGAGCATTTTTGCATTTTGAGGGTACTCGGTATGATAGACAAAAAGCCGTGGCAAGTAGAACAACCCTGCCATCCATGAAACCACTGAAACTACATGTACTACCTTAATCCATAAATAATATTCAAAAATAAAATCCATAAGGGATTTCCTAGAACTGCAAATACCTACTGGGAATGTATCATAATTTTTGTTAGGGTGTACCATGTACTGATTTTAAGTTTAAAAGGGAGAAAACTTGTGAAGAGTTTATTTATAGCGTTAATTCTTAGCACCTCAATGTTGTTCGCCGATGGTGGCGGAGCAGGCTTTGATATAATGTCAGCCTTGCCAATCGT
Source organism: Alphaproteobacteria bacterium (assembly GCA_947478955.1). Lineage (GTDB taxonomy): Bacteria > Pseudomonadota > Alphaproteobacteria > Paracaedibacterales > CAITNM01 > CAITNM01. The sequence continues at coordinate 8,640 of CANJXJ010000041.1, forward strand.
CTTAATGTTTGTTGTTTTTTACTTTCTCTTGATAAGGCCTCAGCAAAAAAAAGCGCGCGCTCATCAAGAATTGCTAAAGGAATTACGCCGTGGTGACCGTGTTGTAACTGCAGGGGGCATTATGGGAACAGTTGATAAACTTGTAAACGACGGAGAAATCACCCTTGAAATTGCAGACAACGTAAAAGTTCGTGTAGTAAAAGCAACGGTTACAGAAGTAATGTCTAAAACACAACCAGTAACTGAAAACGCTAAACATGTTGCTGTAAATAAAGATAATGCGCCAAAGCTTGCAATTTCTGATCCTGATCCTATTAAAAAAACGACTGCAAAAGCTAAGTCAGCTGCCAAGCCTGCAGCAAAACCTGCGCTTAAAAAACCCACGAAGCCAACCCGTAAATCTAAGTAAGTGAACCCTATCAGATGATGTTATTTGGTTTTTCCCAGACACGTAAAGCTACAATTATTGCAGTTTGCGTAGCCGGCTTGATTTTTTGTCTACCAAACATGGTAAGCAAAGAAACCGCCGATAAATTGCCTTCATGGTTACAACACACCGTAAGCCTAGGGCTTGACCTTAGGGGAGGTTCTCACCTTCAATTAGAGGTTGATTTAAAAGCTGTAAATGCAGAATTTTTAAGCAACCTTCTAAGTGACGTGCGGGGCTCTCTTAGAAAAGCAAACGTAGGATATACTGACCTCCGTGTTGAAGGTCGTGACACCAACCCTAAGCTTTTTTTGAAACTAAGGGACATTGCCCACACGGATAAAATCGCTAGCATCATCAAAAAAATTGACGCCTCGTTATTGACTGAAATTTCTGCTGATGGACAAGTAACTATTACGGTTGATCCTATTGCAGCGCAGAACCGCTCAAAGCAAATCATTGAACAATCAATTGAAGTTATCCGGCGACGTATTGATGAAACGGGAACGAAAGAACCCTCCATCCTTCGCCAAGGTACTGACCGTATTATTATTCAGCTACCTGGGGTTGATGATCCTCAAGAAGTAAAAAAACGTCTCGGCCAAACGGCAAAAATGACCTTTAACATGGTTGATAATGCAGCCCAAAATGCTGGCCATGCTGGAACTGACTCTACCATGTTGGATTATGTCCGCGGTGGTGAAGAAGGCGGTCGTAAGATTGCTGTCCGTAATCAAGTTTCCGTTAGTGGTGAACATTTAATTGATGCACAAGCTACCACCAGTGCCGAAACCGGAGAAATTGGTGTTTCTTTACGCTTTAATAATATTGGAGCCCGTAAATTTGCTGAAATTTCCGCCAATAATATTGGTAAGCAATTTGCGATTGTGCTCGATGGAAAAGTTCTAACTGCTCCTGTATTCAGATCAGCAATCCCAAGCGGCAGCGCCGAAATTACTGGTGGCTTTAGTAGCATCAAGGAAGCAAATGAATTAGCCTTGTTATTGCGCGCTGGTTCCCTGCCTGCCCCTTTAAAAGTTGTTGAAGAACGCACCGTAGGCCCAAGCCTTGGTGCTGACTCTATTAACGATGGCCGTAACGCTACAGTTATTGCATTCCTAATGGTTTCTGTATTCATGATTCTTGGCTATTCAATGTTTGGCGTGTTTGCAAACCTAGCGCTTGTATTTAACATGGTTTTACTTTTTGCAGGTCTTTCCCTTTTACAAGCAACCCTGACCCTTCCAGGTATTGCTGGTATTGCCATGACCATTGGTATGGCAGTGGATGCTAACGTTTTAATCTATGAACGTATCAAAGAGGAACTCAGAGCAGGTAATGCGGCTATGGCTGCCATTGAAGCCGGCTTTGATCGGGCAATGACCACCATCGTGGACTCAAACCTTACAACCCTTATTGCTGCTGCTGTGCTTTATGAATTTGGGTCAGGCCCTATTCGTGGATTTGCAGTAACGACTGCAATCGGTATATCTGTATCTATGTTTACTGCCCTATCAGTTACCAAATTAGTAACTGCTTGGTGGTTTAACAACAAACAAGTTGAAACTCTACCCATCTAAGGAAAAATATGGCTGTTCTTAATCTTATTCCACACAACACCAATTTTGACTTTATTGGTAAACGTAAAATCACCTTTACTATTGTGATTCTTTCAACCCTTATTTTTATGGGAAGTCTTTTGGTTAAAGGTCTAAACTATGGCATCGATTTTAAAGGTGGTGTAGTCATGGAGGTTCGCATGCCAAGCAAACCTGATATTCATCATCTGCGTGAACAACTTGAACCTTTAAAGCTCGGTGAAATTGCCATTCAGGAATTTGGCTCTCCTCAAGATTTGATGATAAAATTCGAAAATATTAAAGGTCAAACTAATATTCCCGAAACTGCAGTTAGTAGTATCAAAACCATTTTGGGTGATGGAGTTGAATACCGAAAAATAGAAACTGTTGGCCCTAAGGTCGGTGATGAAATGGTTCATAATGGCTTAATGGCTGTTTTGTACGCCCTGCTAGGTATTTTAATTTATGTAGCTTTCAGGTTTGAATGGCGCTTTGCCTTATGCGCAGTTATTGCCCTTGGCCATGACTGCTTCCTTATTTTAGGAATGTATTCATTATTTCCTTTGGAATTTAATGAAACCGCAATCACTGCCATTTTAATCACGGCAGGATATTCAATTAACGACACAATCGTGGTGCTTGATAGAATTCGTGAAAATATAAAACGCTATCGCAAGATTACGCTCATTGAAATTTTAAACAAAAGCATTAACGAAACCTTGTCACGTACCATTTTAACTGTAGTGACCACGTTCCTTTCCGTACTTGCCCTATTCATGTTTGGCGGACCGGTTATTGCGATATTTATTTTGCCAATTCTCGTTAGCTTGATTATCGGCACCCTATCATCTATCTTCGTAGCCTCTCCATTGTTACTATATTTCAATGTAAAACATGGTAAAGAGCTTGATGAAGAGGACGAACGCATTCGTAAATCCCTCGAAACTGAAGGAAAATATGAATCAACCATTCCAAAACAATTTGCTGAAGATGGCATTATCGAAGATGAAAGCCCTGTGCAGCGGTAGGTAACTAAATTTATTTGGTCGCCTTCCATTAAAGTACGCCAGGCGAGGATCCAGTCAGTAATAATTATTGAACTTATTAACTGGATCCCACGCCCTCTATGAGAGGTCTGGATGATATTCCTTTAGTTTATCCAAGTGTAAGCGAAGCCAATATTCTCAAAAACCAATCCCTTACTTCATTGCAAGCGCTATACTTCATCCGCTCAATAGCTTCATACCCCTTAATTTTTGATGCCACGAGGGATGTTAAAAACTCAGTGTCATATTCCGGATGCACAGCCCACAATAAGGCCGACCCTTGGCCCACTTTACACTGCACCTGCCATGGGTTTGTTGGTTTCTTGGTACACCCCCAGTATCTCGCTTTCCTTAGCCCCCTCAAAAACTCCGCCCCCATTGAAATAGGCGATAGCTAATTTGTCTTTTAAAGTAATCGGTATAAGTTTTGCACTTGCATGACCCTGTTCAATATAAACTCCAAAGGCAGGGCCAATCACACTGCCCTTAAAAAATCCTAGATCCCTTTTTCCTGCAATAATTGAGCCATCTGCGCAGGTAAAATATATTTCGCTTGCCGCAAAGTAACTGCCCGCACATATCCCAACGTATATGCCACCCGTTTCAACAAAAGCGCGGATATTGGCACACCCCTTGCCCTGTAGCTTTTGATGATAGGGCACATCAGCCCCGCCCGGTATAATTATCGCTTTCATCGTATCAGGCCATTTTTGCAAGATAATATCCGGTGCTTTCAGCTTCACAACCGTATAATAAGGGCTTAGAATTTTTTGGAGTTGAAAAAAACTATTCGGCGCAACACCAAGGTCACCATACAATCCGATGGTTGGTTTGATCTGTATTACTTGTTTTTTTGCCCTCATTTTAGGATTCCTCTTGGCAAACGGCCTTTTTTTAGATATTGTAAAAATTGTTCGGGACGTAGCGCAGCCTGGTAGCGCGCCAGTTTTGGGTACTGGATGCCGGAGGTTCAAATCCTCTCGTCCCGACCACTTTTAATAAGTGAAAAACCCTTGTTTTGTTTTCTTGCCCAGTTGCCCTTGTTTAACTTTTTGTACCAGCAATTCACTGGGTTGAAAAGTTAGATTTTTCCCCTCTTCGTAAAGGTTCTGTAAAATCGCAAGACAGGTATCAAGCCCAATAAAATCCGCCAATGCCAACGGCCCCATGGGAAAACCACCCCCAAGCTTCATAGCGGTATCAATATCTTCAGCATTGGCAAGACCCGCCTCTAGCGCAGAAATTGCTTGGTTAATCATTGGCAACAAAATTCGGTTTACAATAAAGCCAGGTTGATCCTGACACTGGACCGCAGTTTTACCAATTGATGTGCAAAAATTCAATGTTTGTTCAATCGTGTTCACGCTTGTTAATTCACCTGCAATGACTTCAACTAGTGGCATAACGTGCACAGGGTTCATAAAATGCAGACCAATAAACCGCTCAGGGTTCTTAACCGCTTGGGCCAGTCGTTGTACCGATAAAGAGGACGTATTAGTAGCAAGGATTCCGCTCGGATTGATACTACTTAAGCTTTTAAATAACTCTTGCTTAGTGACATAATCTTCCTTAATGGCCTCAATCACTAAATCACAATCAGATACATCATCTAATGACTTTGCTAGCTGGAAATTAGCCGTTGGGATTTTATCCAATAGAATAGTAACTGCTTGCTCCGCTGCCCCTTCAAAAGAGTCATACAACTTTACCTTATAGCCGACTTGCGCACAAACCCGGGCAATGCCTTGGCCCATTTGCCCACAGCCAATAATGCCGATTTGGAGCTTATTCAAGTGGGTTACCTAATCTTTTTGTGATTCCCGTGAAAACGGGAATCCCTAATGATATATTTCACGGGATCTCTTTTTCCAAGCGGATGACAATGTAGCCGTTTTGTTACCACATCATCACCTATTTTTCCCAGGAACCCACAACACATCCAACTTACCGTTATCATTTAAATGACGACACAGCACGAACAACAGATCAGACAATCGATTCAAATACTTCATCGCATTCCCATTAACCAATTCATATTCATTTAGCTGCACCATGGCACGCTCGGCCCTGCGCACTACTGTGCGCGCTACATGCATTAATGCACTGGCTTTAGTTCCCCCGGGAAGCACGAAAGAGTCTAGGGGATCAAGTTCATCATTAAACATATCAATTTGATCCTCTAAAAATTCCACTTGGCTAACGTCAATGCGTAGTGCTTCCCCTTGAGGAACAGCTAAATCTGCGCCCAAGTCAAATAAATCATTTTGAATACGCATAATAAGCTTTTTAAGTGGTTCTGGCACTTCCAGCACAATTAATCCACAATAGGAATTAATCTCATCCACACTGCCAATTGTTTCAAAGCGAACGTCTGATTTTTTCCGGCGGGTACCATCACCCAGGGATGACCTGCCCTTGTCACCAGAGCGGGTATAAATGCGTGTAATTTGAACCATAATGCCTCTTTATGAAATGATAGATTCTTGTTTTTTAACAAGTCGCCTAATGTTATCACGATGCGTATACAAAAGGGTAACTGCAATTAAAGCAGTAAATGGAATAATCGCGGGATTCACCCCCAGAAAATACGCAAAAAATGGCGCTAGCACTGCCGCCACAAGGGCTGACAAGGATGATACTTTAAACAATTTCGCTACAAGTAACCAAGTTGCCATTACCAACAATCCAAACATCGGATTCCATGCTAGATAAACGCCTATAGTTGTTGCCACTCCTTTGCCCCCTTTAAACTTTAAATACACAGGAAAAATATGAGCAAAAATTGCCAAAAATCCAATAGTGTATTCATGTCCTGGAATAAAATGGGCGCTAGCTAATACTGCCAACGCACCCTTTAGGGCATCAAAAAGCAATGTTAAGGCCGCAACTTTTTTATTGCCTGAGCGTAACACATTAGTTGCCCCAATATTGCCTGAGCCAATGTTCCTAATATCCCCCAGGCCTGCAAGCTTGGCAAACACCAATCCAAAAGGAATTGCTGCAAAAAAATAGGTGCATAGTGCAATCACAATGACCATAAATTCGGTGTTCAACGGTTCCATTTATTCTCCTTGAGCTATGCTAGCTCCCTCTGATTCGATCAGAAGGCCAGTGCGTACATGTCATCAGCATAATTTAGATCTTTACCGAAGACTAGCATTTTCCAAATTTGGAGAGATTTCTTGACCTGCCTAAGTAGCTGAACTCACCACTCCCGCTTTGGGAAAATGCGGTTTGCCCTGCCCGCCAAAAGGTTTAGATTTTGTTTAGAAGTATCATTCCAATCAATATTTTAATTATAACTTAATTTTTTTATGTCAAACTAATTAATAATATGGTAAATAAGTTTAATTTATATATTGTCGAGAACCCTCTGCAAAATTTGAGACTAGGGGAAGATTTTAGTTTATTTGAGGAATACGCGGGGGATTTGAGAGAGAAAGAGTGGCATTTAACGAATTGTTTTCGTTATTAACCACCTTATTTGCTTAATTTTTAAGCGCCTTTAGTTCT
>CANJXJ010000042.1 GCA_947478955.1 Alphaproteobacteria bacterium
CGTGAAAGACCATCACGTTGATAGGCCAGATGTGGAAGGAGGGTAACCTCTGTAGCTAACTGGTACTAATCGCTCCATTGGCTTGATTGTGACAAACTCAACGCCCAAGAATATGGTTATGAAGACTAGATACGATTAAGAAAAGTCGTATGTGGAATTGTTATCTCTCTAAACTAACGAACCAGGCACTGTTTTGAGAAGAGATTTGGTGGGTATTGCGAGCGTGACACACACGAACCCATCCCGAACTCGACCGTGAAACCGCTCTGCGCCTATGATACTATCACTTAAGTGCTGGGAAAGTCGGTCCTCACCAAATCTCTACTCAAAACTTATCCTTAATCTCTATTGGATCAATCACTATATCTTCAAATTAAATTTCCTCAATTTATATATCTATGCTATAAGAATCACGATCCAACCTTACAGAAAAAATATTTCGTGAAATTTAACATCAGAATGCTAGCACTAATGATTTTTATGGCTAAACCACTTGTTTCACCTGAAGTGAGTGGAGCAGAAGCTGAAGAGAGATTTGTTTTTGATAAAGCTACAGCGTGTCACGGTTTTTCTAAAACTTTTCCACATGAACTTGATAAAAGCTGGGCTAGTATACCTGACGAATCTGTGCACGCAGATAAACCTCTTCTTGACTCACAAACAAACTTAGTATTTGGCGGAACAGGTCCTGGAGGTCGTGGGCAATTTGGTGTAGGAAATGCTACACACTACACCGTTAATGTATTTAAAGCAGAAAAACCTGACCTGCTCGCAGATATGAATAGTATTGAGGAGCTTACTTTCTTACCAGATAATAGATTTGACGTGATTATTGCGGCAAATATTCCTATAGAGTGCTTTGCACCCGGGTGTTTTATAAATGCTAGGCGTCTTTTGGTGCAAGGTGGTGTTTTTATTGTTAATACTTTGGATGTTAATCCCGACAATACATATAGAAGTGACTATGCCGCTATTGATTCTTGTTTAGCTTTGTTTGGGTTTGAACCTGTTAGACATAAGCTTGATGATTTCGAAGGCCAACTTAGAGGGATAGGGTTTACTGAAGACCAATTTCCTTTTGGGGAATCTGTCGATATTGTTCCCTGTTTAATCTACCAAAAAATTTAACCCGAAAGAATCGTGCATTGTTGCAGTTTATGAATATTTTTACGATCATCTTTTTTATTTCATTTTCTTTTTATACTCAGGCTTATGCTTCTCATGAAAAAGTTAAAAATATTTTTGTTTGCGCCGCTAGGGATCAAATTCTAAAAACCACCTCCTATAACCCAGCCTATCAAAAAATCACCTACCCAAATGGTGATGTGAATATTCAAGAAGGCGTCTGTACGGATGTGATTGTTCGCACATTCCGCAAGGCGTTTGGGATTGATTTACAAACGCTTATTCATGTTGATAAAAAAAATAATTGGAAAAATTACCCTAATCCCTGGAATAGTTCAAGGCCAGATGCGAATATCGATCATCGGCGTGTCCCAAACCTGATGCACTTTTTTAAGACTCACGGGATGCAAATAAAAAATAAGGAATATATCCCAGGAGATATTATTGTCTGGGATTTAGGTAGTGGCATTTTACATATAGGGATACTTAGTGATTCTAAGACTTCTCTTTTTCAGACATTACTGAATTCAGGTTCAGGAACTCCGCTTGTTGTTCATAATATCTCTTGTGGCGTTCAAGAAGAAGATATTCTTGATCACTATAAAATAATTGCTCACTATCGAATCAATGAGCAAATTATAAAAGAGCTAAAGAAATTGGAAAAATGACCTTTTTACAAACAAAAGTCTTTTTCTTAACAATATGTATGTTAGTTTTTCTTACTGCTTGTAAAGAAGAAGAAAAAATCATGTCTGTTCGTTCAATTCATGAAGCGCAAGCAAAAGTTGATGAAATTTTAAAAATACAAAAGCCTAAAGATGTATTGGTTGTCTTAGACATTGATATGACGTTAACTCAACCAGATCACCCAGGAACGCATTATCCAGCTATTAAAAAATATGGCCATGTTTTAAAGGATATTTTTAAGACGCTTACCCCCGCTCAACGAGATGTTACCCTAACGCTCACGACAAAATTGCCTCAAAGGTTAATTGAAAAGGATTCTCCTAAAGCTGTCAAAAGTATGCAAGACAAAGGTATAAAAGTGATTGCCTTTACTGCGTGTCTGTCAGGTTCATGGAAAGACTCTAAAGATAAAACCATCTTTCAGCGCCGCGACAAACTACAAACAATGGGGTTCAATTTTTCATTTCCGGGTAGGGTAGTATCATATATGAATTTCCCAAAGCATGTTGATGGATTTCCTATGCTCTATCATGGGGTTCTTTGTGCTAATGGAGAAAATAATGGAATTGGCAAAGGTAAAGTTTTAGATGCTTTTTTGGTGCAAATTCATGCTACAAAAGGGTCACAGACAGGTGGCTATGTACCAAAAATTATTGTGATGGTTGATGATAAAAAAGCAAACCTTGAAGATGTTCAAAAAGTTTTAGCGATAAGTCATCCCGATATTTTATTTATAGGCATCGAATACCAAGGCGCTTTTGAGCATGCACCTTCTGATATTTCGGAAATAGATTTTACAAAATTTTGGGAAGCCTTGGCTGATCAGGCAAAATTGCTTTGCCTTGGTTGAGAAAATTGCGTCTGTGCAAGTTCTTTCCTTGCTAAGTCCTGAAGTTTTTTTCTTGCGGTGATGTATTCTTCCCTATCAATTTTTTCATTTTCTTTAACATGATTCAAACACATTTTTCCATTAAGGTGATCAATTTCATGTTGAATAACCCGAGCAAGGTACCCCGATGCTTCGCCTGTGATTTCTTTTCCTTCTTCTGTTGTTGCTTTGTAAGCTATGTGCGTATAGCGTTCCACAGGTCCTACGTATTTTAAAACAGAAAAACATCCTTCAATATCTTTTCTTTTTTCAGGGCTTAAGGGGGTATAACTTGGGTTAAACCATACAGTTTTTTGCATGGTTTGTTCTAAATCTGGTCTGATTTTTTTAAGTACAGGGTCATCTGGAACAGCAAATATAATCATCCTATAGGGATGTCCTATTTGAGTAACTGCCAGCCCTGCTATCATTTTTTCTGCATCGTACTTGGCAACCAAGTCTGATAAAGCTTGTTGCATTTTGTTATTAAGAGGAAACTCTACTGGCTTTGCAGGTTCTTGCAATATATTTTTATTTGTGCACATGGGATCATCCATGCACACATAAGGCGGAGGCTCTGCCGTATGCGAGGTTAAAATAGGAACCTTATAAGCGTAAAAAAACTTCATATGGTTTTTACTTAAAATTTAAGACACTTTATCACCAAAATAGGAATTAAGAAAACAGCATTTACCGATTCGTACCTTCCTTACCCTCATGGGCTTATGCTAGTATTGCGCAGTATGCCTTTACGCATTTTTATGGCCTCTTTGCAATATCTGGTATCAAAAACCTTAAAGCCTTTGCGTTCTCAAAAAGCTTATAAGGAAGCAATGCTGTTTCACGATTGGGAAACTGTTGTTGGCGCTGAATTTTCAAGGGGATTTATGCCTGTTGAAATTTATAATCAACCATCTGGTAACGTCTTAAAGCTGGTGACTTCATCTTCAGGTATGGCAACGGCGCGCTACGTAGAGCCTGCGTTATTGCAGAGGGTTAATCAGTTTTTTGGCTCACCTTATATTACAGGTGTTAAAACCACTCAAGGGCAGGTAAAGAGAACAATCCAAAAGCCAGCGCTTCCCGATGCGCAAAGCGTCAATACTTTAGAAGAGGCATTACAAGCCCTAGGGAAACATTTGAATGTTACCTGATGCACCCAGTGATGAGCCAAAAGCTCTGCACACTCATTTGGTAGAACTACGTAACCGACTAGTTAAAGTGGCCTTATGCTTTGTTGGTTTTTTCGGCGTAGGGTATGCATTTTCCCAAAAGATACAACATTTTTTTATAAGGCCCTTATCGCCAATTTTAAAGCAGGGCAGATCGCTCGTTTATACAAGTCTTCCTGAAGCTTTTTTTAGTGAAATTAATGTGACAATATTTGCCAGCCTATTGCTGACACTTCCGTTTTTTTTAATACAAGCATGGTTATTTTTAAGGCCGGGGCTTTTTAGAAATGAACGGCGGATTTTGCGGGGTGTAATGATATGCATTCCCGTTTTGTTTTTTATAGGCGTTGCCTTTGCCCAGTTAGTTGTGTTGCCCCGTGCTTTTAGTTTTTTTATCAGCTTTGAACACAAAGAAATACCCTTATATTTTTTACCAAAGCTTAGTGATTATATAAGTTTTTCCCAGCGATTGATGGTTGTTTTTGGCTTAGGGTTTGAATTGCCGGTTGTGCTTTTTACCCTGGTAAGCTTTGGAATGTTAAGCCTACAAAGCTTGAAGTCTCGCTGGAGAATGGTGATTTTTATATTGTGTGCCATAAGTGCTGTGATTACTCCCCCCGATGCTTTAAGTATGATGGCGCTTGCTATTCCAATGATTGCTCTTTATGGGGTAACAATCCTTGTGATACAGTGTACTCAACCAAAAATTAAAAACCACAAAGATCCTTATTATGCATGACATTCGTTTTATCCGTGAAAACCCAGAGCAGTTTGATGGGGCATTAAAAAACCGAGGGCTGTCACCAATAGCTGATCGAATACTGCAGCTAGATAAACAGCACCGCCAAATTTTAACGGATTTACAGAACTACCAAAGCCAACGTAACGCCATTGCTAAAGCATTTGGCGATGCTAAACGCAATGGTGAATCAACTGACTCTATAGCGCTAGAGAGCGAAAAAATAAAACAGCACATTAGTGTTTTGGAAGAAACCTCACGGCTAGAAGAACAAAAACTTCATGATATTTTAGCAGGCATTCCAAATCTTCAAGCGGATGATGTGCCAGTAGGAAGCGATGAACATGCCAATGTTGAAGTATCGCGTTGGGGAATGCCCAAGACTTTTTCATTTACACCAAAGCAGCACTATGAATTAGGTGAAGCGCTTGGATTAATGGATTTTGAAACCGCAGCAAAAATTTCAGGCGCAAGATTTGTTTTGTTAAAGGGACAACTAAGTAGGCTTGAGCGCGCCATCGGGCAATTTATGCTTGATACCCATGGAACAGAGTTTGGGTATACGGAAGTGACTCCGCCTTTATTGGTTAATGATGCTTCTATGTTTGGTACTGGTAATCTTCCTAAATTTGGCGAAGATGCTTTTAAAACTAACTATGGCCATTGGTTAATTCCTACCTCTGAAGTATCTCTTACAAATATTGTAGCTGGGGATATTTTAAATCCCGATCAATTACCTATACGCATGACTGCTTATACACCATGTTTTCGTGCTGAAGCAGGTTCTGCGGGGCGTGATACTCGCGGCATGATTCGCAACCACCAATTTACCAAAGTAGAGCTGGTCAGCATTACTACGCCTGAGCAATCAGAGGCTGAGCATGAGAGGATGACATCTGCGGCTGAATCAATTTTGCAAAAACTAAATTTGCCCTATCGTAAAATGTTATTATCAACCGGAGACATGGGATTTCAAGCAAAAAAAACCTATGATTTAGAGGTTTGGCTACCAGGTCCGCAAGCGTATCGTGAGATTTCAAGCTGCTCAAACTGTGGTGATTTTCAAGCGCGTCGTATGAATGCACGCTTTAAAAAAGACCAAGATAAACCCCAATTTGTGCATACCTTAAACGGATCGGGATTGGCGGTTGGCCGTACCTTAATCGCGGTTTTGGAAAATTATCAAGAAGCAGACGGATCAATAACTATTCCTGAGGTTTTGCACAAATATACCAATTTCGATAGAATTGGTGGCTAATTTGCGTATTTTGATTACCAATGATGATGGAATAGATGCTCCGGGCTTAAAAATTCTTGAAAAGATAGCCCGTACACTTTCAGATGATATATGGATTGTAGCGCCAGAGCATGATCAAAGTGCCGTAAGCCATTCTTTAACCTTGAGAACACCGCTACGGATTTCAGAAATATCTGAATCAAAATATGCTATTTCAGGAACACCTACAGACTGTGTTTTAGCAGCTGTTCAATTACTCATGACAGACCATTTACCTGACCTCGTGTTATCAGGGGTAAACAATGGAGCAAACTTAGCAGAGGATGTCACCTATTCCGGTACAGTTGCAGCTGCATTAGAAGCTACTATTTTAGGCATACCTGCGGTTGCCTTTAGTTTAACAACAGAAAATCGTCAACCGGTTAAGTGGGCTACGGCTGAACACTGGGGGCCTATTGTTTTGGATAAAGTATTAAAAGCATCTATCCCTGAGCAAGTTTTGATCAATGTGAATTTTCCTAACGTGATCCATAAATCTGTGGAGGGCATAAAGATTACGCGCCAAGGTCAGCGAAAAATTTTTGATCGTATTTATGAAAAAGAGGATCCACGGGGTATTCCATACTACTGGATTGGACCGGGTGATCAGCGCTATGATAATATATGGAAGTTTGCTGAACCAGGCACAGACATAGAAGCAATAGGAAAAAAATGCATCTCTATAACACCTCTTTCATTAGATATAACGCACAACAAGACTTTAGAACTATTAAAGGAATCTTTTCAATGAAGAATATATTAGCAGGCTTGGCTTTATTATTGCTTACAAGCTGCGCGACAAATGACCAACCAGCAGAAGTCATATCGTCTACAAAGTCAATGAAACCAACGCCTGCTAAAAGTGCTTACTATCTTGTTAAAAAGGGAGACACGGTAGCATCTGTTTCAAGACGGTTCAGCATTATCCCGCAAGAGCTTTTAAAGCTGAATAAGCTAAGCGAAGGGGCAGTACTTGTTCCTGGACAGCGATTGCTTTTAAAAGCGCGTAATAAGGAAGAGGAAAAACGCCTTACAGATGATATTACCGTTAAGCCTCTAGATGATCTTGGTCCGATTTCACCCGATGGGATGAATGGAATTGGGCAACTTCCTGAAGGACCCACGACAGATCTTATGGGACCTGCTCAACCTGTAAATGACCCGGCTATGGCTTCCGGAAGCTATAGATCCCCAGTTCAAGGAAAAATTATTAAAGCGTTCGGTCAACAACCAGATGGTACTTTCAATAAGGGAATTAACATAGCAGCACCAAAAGGGGTTCCTGTTAAAGCAATCTCGGATGGTATTGTAAAGTATGCTGGATCAAAAGCTGAAGGTTACGGCAAAATGATCATGATAAAGCATGGGGATGGAAAAATCTCTACTTATGCTCACCTTAATAGCATTGATGTAAAGCCAGATGCAGTTATTGCAGGGGGGGCAAAAATTGGAACCATAGGTTCTACAGGAAATGTGCCTCAACCTCAGTTAAATTTACAAATCAGAGGTATTGATAAACAACCTATTGATCCCACATCACTTATTGCTGGATTGGGCTAAGCCATGGTCGAGCAAGAATTAGCAAAGCTGGGGTTAGTGCTTCCCGATATGCCACGTGAGGTTTCTTCTTATATTCAGTATCGCATAGCAGGTAGCTTTATTTTCATTACGGGCCGTTTACCTATGCTTGACGGTGCACTGCAATATAAAGGAAAAGTAGGTAAAGACTTGACGGTACAGCAAGGAACGGACGCTGCAAGACTATGTGCTCAAAACCTTTTAAGTGTTGTAAAGCACGCAGTAGGTGGAGATTGGGCAAAGATAAAATCTATTGTGCGGGTTAATGGGGCTATCAATTGCGAATCATCTTTTGAAGATCATTCCAAAGTAATGAACGGCGCATCCAATTTATTGGTAGCTGTTTTTGGTGAACAGGTAGGATGTCATACTCGTACAGCAATTGGCGTAAACAGTTTACCTTTCGGAGCAGCCGTTGAGATAGACGCAGTTTTTGAATTAATTTAAAGGAATTTTAGTGCGCTTAGGCAAGGATATTGTAACAGTTGGGGGGTTAACCTCAGTAAGTCGAATTTTCGGGCTGTTACGTGAAATGCTGATGAGCCATTTCTTAGGGGCAAGTGTCATTGCCGACGCTTTTATTGTCGCTTTCAAGTTCCCCAATTTTTTTAGACGCTTTTTTGCAGAAGGAGCGTTTAATGCGGCCTTTGTGCCTGAGTTTGCAGGGGTGTTGGCCAGTGATGGCAAAAAACAAGCGAATGAAATTGCTAACCAGGTTTTTAGTTGGCTAGTCTTAGTTTTATGTGCATTTGTTATTTTGGTTGTGCTCTTCACACCCACAATTATCCATATAATTGCGCCAGGGTTTTGCAGTACCCCGGACCGACTACAATATGCTATCGAATTTACGCGCATTACTTTTCCTTATATTTTATTCATCTCTTTAGCGGCGTTATTATCGGGAATTTTAAATTCTCTTGATCGCTTTGCAGCAGCTGCCGCTACTCCAGTTCTTTTAAATATTTTTATGATCTGCGCGTTATTACTAACCGTTAAAGAACCAGGTTTTGCTTTATGTGTTGGGGTCATTCTGGCTGGCATTGTACAGTTTATGTGGCTGTACTTTGTGGCTGTAAAACAAGGGTTTAGGTTACGCTTTCAAAAGCCCGTGTTAAATGATTCTGTATTAAAAATATTAAAGCTAATGGTGCCAGGGGCTATAGGTGCTGGGGTAATGCAGATCAATATTTTTATTGATATGATGCTCGCCTCAACTTTACAGACCGGGTCGCTTTCCTATTTGTATTATGCTGACCGTCTTAATCAATTACCTTTGTCAATTTTTGGAGTGGCGATTGGTACGGTTTTGTTGCCGAGTCTTTCAAAAGCATTACGTACAGGCCAGCAAGCTGAAGCCCTTGATTTGCAAGAAAAAGCGCTATCTTTAGGATTAAGGCTTAGCATTCCATCAGCTATTGGATTGATTGTTTTATCCTATCCAATTATTGACCTAATCTACGGCCATGGGAATTTTTCGGTCTTACATGTTCAAGCCACAGCGCCCGCATTGGCTGCCTTCGTTATTGGCCTTCCTGCCTATACCTTAAGTAAGGTATTTACGACTGGATTTTTTGCCAAGCAAAATACCAAAACTCCTTTGAAAATTGGCTTGATTACGGTGTTAGTCAATTTAGGTCTTAATCTTTTGTTGATTGGTCCATTTTTACATGTGGGCATGGCATTAGCGACAGGTCTGGCTGCATGGGTGCAAGCAGGGTTATTGGCATGGAAGCTTTCCCAAAAATCGATGATTCATTTAAGCAAGGCATTTTTCATAGATTTGGCATATGTAATTTTAGCAAGCTCTTGTATGGGTGGTGTTGTCTACCAACTTCAACAACGAGTACATTGCCCAAGCTCTTTTCTTAAAGAAGCTATCTATGTGATGGGGTTAGTTGGTATTGGTGTCATAACCTACGGGGGGATTTACAAAGCTTGTTTAATGACTAACTGCAGATATAAAAATAAAGGCGTGTAAAGAGAGTGTAAATGACTAAATCATTAAATCTTAAAAGATCATTTTAATCTTTAACATGTCGTTCCTTAACCTCTGAAGATGTTCCACTTTTAAACCATTAATGCGCGAGGGAAAAGGATATTGGGGGCATCCTGAAGAAGGGCTTGATCGCTTTATGCAAGTATTTAGCATTAAAGATGAAACATATTTTGATAAAAATTTGGATTTATTTTGAAGTCAAACAAAAATGTTATTGGGTATTATCTTTTCAAAACAGATGAAAATCCTCCCATGCTTGATCATTTTTTCTTAGATACCCAATTTATTGGCCAAGGATATGTTCGTTATCTTTGGAATCACTGTGTTTCTAAGGCTCAAAATGAAGGGTGGGATATTTTTACATTGTGGTCTGATCCATATTCACTTGGTTTTTACGAGCATGTGGGAGCCGTTAAAATTGATGAACGACCCATGGTAACTTTGCCTGGCCATATGGCTCCGATCATGAGCTTTTCGTTAGTAAAAATTAATATCAAATTTTTAAGGATAAATTGCAGATATAAAAAAACCGGTGTTTTACGCACCGGTTTCAATGTTTTAAGAATAATGCTTAAGCAGCTGGAGTTTCTTCTTCAGCCTTTTTTGCTTTTAGTGCTGCTTCTTCTTCTGATTGAGCAATAATTAAGCTAATTGGCGCACGTACTTCCGGATGCAATGAAACAAAAACGGTGTGTACACCCAAATTTTTAATGGGGGAGGTGATAATGATTTGAGATTTATCAACGGTAAAACCACCTTTAGTTAAACCTTCTGAGATATCACGGCTACGGACTGATCCGTATAGTTGTCCAACTTCACTGGCTTGGCGGATAATAATGATTTGTGTGCCATCCATTGATTTAGCAACAAATTCAGCATCTTTACGAAGCTTAAGATTTGTCGCCTCTAACTGAGCTTTTTGTACATCAAATTGTGCCATATTTTCTTTTGTGGCACGTTGAGCTTTTTTTGTGGGCAACAAAAAATTACGCGCATAACCAGGAGCAACGGTCACAATTTGCCCCATCTGCCCTAATTTTTCAACGCGCTCCATTAAAATCACTTGCATTTTACGCTTCAGCATGGTCGAGCTCCTAATTAAATTTTTAAATTATACTTCTTTTTAAGGCCATATAATGGCTCTACAAGCCCTAACACTACTACAAAAATCATGGGCCAGACAAGTAAAAATGTCAGCATCATAAAAATACCTGTAGCATATCGAGGGACTTTATAAAATCTCGCCATCAGTTGGGCAATTTCTATTCCATCAATCAGCAAAGGAAATGCGCAAATACACAAAGCAGTGCGGGCGAAAATGCCCAAGAGGGATGATTCTATAAATAATTTGTTGGCAACAATTAGCCATAATGCTGCAACAAGGGCAATGTCCCAAATAGGGGGGAGAAAAATATTTTGTTTATGTGTGGGTTTGCGAATGGCTTTATTTGATTTAAGCGCTATGGAATATGCTATTTGAAAATTAAGCCATACCATCAAAAGCCAGAGGAAAGAAAACAACCCTGGTAGCACCTCAACCAAGGATCCAGTTGCCGATGGGAGTTTTGCGAGCGTACTGACTTCTTCAACTTTTTGGGTAAGCAGTTCAAATAAGGGGCTGTTGCTCAGTTTAAGATACAAAAAGCCAGCGGCCACGATACTTAAAAAACGACTGGAAAAAAGATGTAAGATATCTATCTGGGAATAGGTGTAAGTGTTTTTATTTTTCAAAAAATGCCAGTATAAAATGGCCATTGAAGGGGCAAAAATTGTAATCCCAAATAAACCAACGCCCAGAGGGCCAAGTAACACAAGGTTGCCGATTAGAGGAATGCTGCTGGCTAATAAGTATCCTCTTATCCCTAAACAAACCCCAACATAAAAAATTGGCAAGAGGGCAAAATAATTAACTGCCGCACCAAGAACGGGAACAAATAAGGCCATAAAAGAAAAGGCAGCGCATAACACGCCGCCCTTAATAATAAGCTTAATATCGTCTTTAGCCATTTACGTATGGCATTAGCGCCAAGAAGCGCGCACGGCGAATAGCAACAGCAAGTTCGCGTTGTTTCTTAATAGAAACGGCAGTAATACGACTTGGCATCATCTTGCCGCGTTCTGATACGAACTTCACAAGGATGCGTGTATCTTTATAGTCAATTTTCATGGCATTTTGGCCAGTAAAAGGGCAGCTTTTGCGACGACGGAAAAACTGTTTACGTACACTTGGCTTTAGGTTTTCACCTTCTTCAATATAATCTGACATTTTTCTCGTCCTTTATTCTGCTGGTTGTTGTGTGGATTCTTCAACAACTACGGTTGCTTCAGTAACTTCTGCCTGTATACCAGGACGAACCTCTTCACGAACAACATCTTCACGGAAGCCACGATTCTGCATTAATGCGGATGGTGCATTATCAAGTGCATCAACACGTACACTTATATAACGAAGTACGTCTTCATTGATTTTCATTTGACGTTCAACTTCTTTAATGCCATCAGATTTTACGGCAATGTTCATCAGAACATAATGACCTTTACGGTTTTTCTTAATTTTATAGGCCAAATTACGAAGACCACAAAATTCTGTTTTAGTAACTTCGCCATCAAATTCTTTAATGACGTTAGTGTATTGCTTTGCCAATGATTCTACCTGATTAGCGGTAATGTCTTGGCGCGCAATGAAAATTGTTTCATAGAAACGTTGCATATTAAACTTCTCCTTATGGATGGGTACTTAAAACAAGCACCAGCTGCCTAAACATTTATAGGAAGCAAGGACCTCACTTGTAGCTTACATTTATAATTATAAAAAGGGCAAAATGCAAGGGGAAATTTGGGCCTAGGCTTCAACCCACTTTGTATAGATTGTGTATATACATTATCAATGCAGTTAAGATTTTTTGATTCGATTTTCTCAAAGTTTGTTGACTTATATATTAGTAAAGATTAAATGAAGGATACGTTCAGAAAATAGGTTTTCTATGCAAACTAAAATTATTAGCTCATTAGCTCCAAAATCCAGCATGTATGGGGAACTTCTTCTTATTTCATTGGCAATTTTTTTCCAGCTCTTCTCACGTACGGGTTTATATTTCATCAAATCCACGGCTACTCCAAGTGATTCGGCCTCAATGTTAATGATGCTTTCCTCCGCTAATAGTGCATTTTTATTTCGTTGGTTTGCCCTCGCTTTTATTGGGGGAGTAAGCGGAGCGTATTTTTTTGGAAAGTATGTTAATCGGAATAACTTTTTTAAAGTTATAAATTTTATCTCAGTAGTCCATATTTTTGTGGCTGTCTTAATTGTTTCCGTCTGCGTTACTGAAGAAGATTTTGCGAATAAATACCAAGTATTTTACCTAGGCCGGTTTCTTTACTCATTTTTTGGGCATATCACCATAATTTTACCTGCTATTTACTTATTTAAAAGATACGAAGAATCCCAGCATATCCTAATAAGTGCTTATATTGTGCTAGCAACACTTCTGGGAAAGTCCCTTGCCTACAGTTTTTTTTATTATGGACCTAAATCCATGTACATTTGGTATTGGTTGCCTGTGGCTGGAAGCTTTTTATCATTAGGTCTTTATGCATATGTTGGAAAATATTTATCGCCATCCATGAAAAAAACCCAGGCCATTTTTAAATATTCAATTTCTTCAATGCATGAAAAGATTCTAGGCATGTTCATTGGGTTAGCCTGCACCGCAGGAATTTATTATCCTCATTTTTTTATAACTCCATATCTACGAGATATTGTTGTAGTGCCAAATTATACCACTAAAACTCAATATTTGTTTTATGTGGCTTTTGGAGTGCTTTTGCTCCCAGCTGCAAAAATTTGTCAGAAATTTAGCGCACTTAAAATAATGATCATATCGCTTAGTTGGATGTTATTTTTAGGCGTTACTATTCCGTTTCTTCCTTTCTCTAACCAAGGCTTCATAGCATCATTAACTGTATTTGCTTTCTTTTTAGCAGGCTTTGTCACCCCTTGCTTTGTCGTTCTATATCAACTTTTTAAAAACGCAAAAAACATGTTTGATATCATCTTTTGGTTTACACTAGGATCTTTAATTAGTGCGCTGTGCCTGGGAGTTGGCGGGAGAGTTGGGTTTATTCTTAATTTTCCGTTGACGGGAATGCTGATATTTTCCGCAAGCATTGTGATGTGCCTGATAGGAATTATCACTTATAATAGGTCAAAGGCATTTATAAATTTTAACAATGCAAATGATTCAGCTCTTGAGCAAGAAAATGCTTAACCAAACAACAGCGCAAAGGGATTTTCATGGGTGAAGGTTGAGCATAGGCAGGAGCGAAAGTGCTTGAAACCAAACGTAGAAATTATTTACGCAGCATTAATTTAAGCAGTAACAGCGCATTGTCTACGTGGTCATCAATAATTTTTTTTACCGTCCCCGATTGAAACCCTTCTCTTCCCCGTAGAACCAAACCAACAGAAGCAGAATGTCCTGTTGAAGCGGCAGTTGTTTCAAAGGAATGGTGGTCTCCTCTTGTGCGAGATTCTCCTGTGGCATGAATGCCATGGTGTGATAACGCAATGTATAATCTACTTAACATTTTTTGTGTTTCTTCTAGATTATAGTGGCGAAATTTGGCTGCCTTACCTCTAAAATGTGCACGAATTCCTTCCAGCTTGCGCAGTTTTTTTGCTGTACTCTCTTCTTGCAGTTTATCTTTTCTAGCTCGTTGAATAGCAAGCGCTTCTTCTTTTGAGATAGTTTTTTTTGATGTTGTAGGCGCTGCAGCTGTAACGGCTGCACTCACAGCTGGCACTGTTAATACATGCGTAGATTCTATTGTATCAAATGAGATATTCTCCTCATCTTCCTCCATGCTACCATCACTTTCATCTACGCCTGTTTCACTTAAAACAGATTCAACTAAATTAATCGCTGCTCTTGTTTGTGCAAAGTTAATTTCATCGTTAGTTTCTTCCTCGGTTTCTACTGACTGAGAATCTTCCAACAAGTATAAATAGGGAAGCAGCATTCGTGCTTGAGCTATGGAAATGCTTTGTGTGCTGGAGGATGGCTCAGCTCCTGCTCCTGCTCTTACTTCTGCTTCTGCATGATGTGGGGGCTCTTCGTTTACAGACTCAATAAAACCAATTCGTTGCTCGTCAATTGTTTCAAATCCTCCAAAGGCATTTATAAGGAAGGCTATTCCTGGAATATCAATAGACTGCTTAGTAATTACCGCATGTTCTTCAAAACACATTTGATCAAATTCCGCATTCTTGTAATAACTGAGCACTAAGTAACAATGCGAAAAAGGTTCCCTAGGTACAATGACGATTCCATTTTTTTCCAAGAGTGTTCCGTCTTTTCTAAAAAGAGCTCCATTTTTGATGGTTGGGGTATTATAATGATAGAAACCCGGGGCTCTTGGGTTAGTAAGATGATCTTCATCACGGGTATCTTCTAAAGTCCACTTATCAGATCCTAGGAACTGTTAACAAACTAACTAAATAGAGTTAGACTTCAAGCAGAAGGAGTTTAGCCTATATGACAGATCGTCTTTATCCCATTTGCGAAGAATTTTTCAACGCCA
>CANJXJ010000043.1 GCA_947478955.1 Alphaproteobacteria bacterium
ATTCTCAACACAACTCTTGTCATCCTCAACCCCACCTCTGTCACGCCTGTGCAGGCGGGGATCCAGTCAACCTCATGATGCTCCCTAATCCCTGGAAAACCCTAGCTCGGCCTTCCCAGCTAGAACCAGTTGGAGATTGGCAAACTTGGCTAATTCTGGCTGGCCGTGGCTTTGGTAAAACCCGCACAGGTGCTGAAACGGTGTGGGATTGGATTTGCTCCAATAAATTCTGTCGTATTGCCCTGGTGGGGCAAACCTTGGTTGAAGCCCGTCAGGTCATGGTTGAAGGCCACAGCGGTATCTTAAGTGTTGTCCCCAAAGAAGCCCTAAAACGCTATAGCAAAAGTGATGGGGTATTAGAATTTCATAACGGTGCAATCATTCAGCTGTTCGGTGCAGACCGGTACGAACGCTTACGTGGCCCTCAGTTTGATGCCGCTTGGGTAGATGAACTGGGCAAGTTCAAGCACCCAGAAGAATTTTGGGAACAGCTATCATTATGCTTAAGGTTAGGGGAAACCCCTAAGTGTATTGTCACCACAACGCCCCGTCGTAACCCGGTGCTCTCAAGGCTGCTTAGCGACTCAGATTGTATCGTTACCAAAGGCTCAACCTTTGACAACGCTTCCAACCTGGCCCCCGGATTTATAAAAAACCTTACCAAACAGTTTCAAGGCACCAAGCTTGAAGCCCAAGAAATCTATGCCCAAATGATGCCAGAAACTGAAGGTGCCCTATGGACACCCGATAAAATTGTTTATGAAAAACCACCAAGTGAAGATTGGCGGCGCATTGTTGTAGCGGTTGATCCTGCCCTTACTGATGATGCCTCCAGTGATGAAACGGGTATTGCCGTGATTGGCTATCATTCTAACCAACAGGCGTATGTGTTAGAGGATGCGACTATCAAGGCTAAACCCACCGAATGGGTACACCATGTAGTGGAACTCTATCATAAATATAAGGCTGACCGAGTAATTGCTGAAGTCAACAAGGGCGGAGACTTGGTCAAAGATCTGCTTCGGGCCCGTGATCCCCACATTAGTTACAAAGGCGTTCATGCCACCCGGGGCAAAGCCTTACGGGCAGAGCCAATTGTGAGTCTGTACGAACAGGGAAAGGTCAAGCACATCAAACCCCATCCGCTGCTCGAGGCTCAGCTATGTTCCTGGGTACCTGAAGTCTCAAGCAAATCCCCAGACCGACTCGATGCTCTAGTCTGGGGTCTTACCGAATTGTTCCTTGAAAAAGAAGCAGCGTTCGTCCCGAAAGTTTGGATGGGATAACGCTGGATGGGGTAGGGAGGTTATCCTCATAAAAAATAAAATATATTTTATAAAATCCTCACGGTCTTTAACTCCTTCTTAATTAAAAATTTAATAAAGTCCCTACAGAACGATAATTTTTGGATCTCTATGCCGATGAATACTACAGTTTCTAAATGGTCTTTAACTGGAGCTATAGCCATGGTGCTTTGTGGGTTACCCACTCTTCTTGCTGGGCAAGCTGGGTCGTCAATAGTAGTAAAAAAAGCTGTGCCGGGTGCGCCTGAAAATACAGCGGCAGAAGTCTCTCGCTTTTCTTTATCACCACAACGCATAAAAATTGGCATGGACCAAAAGACAAATACACCTTACATCCATAAGAAATCTCTGTTTACCAAAGCATCGGTAAGCCTTGATAGCAGCTCTGACAATGCAGAAAAAGCTCTCGGCGCAGCACACACCATGAAACGACTTTCTGAAAATGCCTCTCTTTGGGCATCGGGTTTTTATAAGCAAGGAAAAATGAAGTCAATGTATGGCACTCCCGCTTCAACTGACAAACACTATGGGATAGTAATGGGTGGTCACTATTATCATACGCCATCAAAACAGCTTTTTGGGATGACCTTTGATTTTGGCTTGGGCAATTCTTATGCGCACACCGATCATGAATTGAAAAACATTTTCCATAGTAATCAAGCAACGCTGTATTATGGAGTAGGAATTGCAGATAACTGGAAACTCAATGTGCAAGGTTCCTTCATGCGTATTGAAGGTAGTCACCATCGCCCCTATAGCAGCCAAGGTAATCGCCAAATTGCAGTGTCCCATAGCCGTTCTCATATCGTATCCGGAATGGTTGAAGTGTCCCATAAACACAAACCCTCTCAGAATTTTCATTTAAAATCATCCTTCGGAGGAATCTATGGACACTCCAAGCAATTTTCCCATAAAGAACAAAATGCAGCCATCAATAGTAAGTCTTTTCCTACATCTACAATGAATGAGGCAGGTATCAAGGTTGGAATGAAAGGGAGTTTTTTTCATGAATCGGATGATAAAAAAATCTATGGGGTTTATCCCCATGCAAGTTATACCCGGTTTGTAAAACAGGGGACCACAGAGCAACGGGCGGCAGCTCTGCGAAGTGGGCAAGCGCAACTAACAAAATCAGGGGTTGCTGGTAAAGATTTATTAAGTCTGGGCATTGGGGTAGGGGTCATCAATAAAGAAAACGCTACCAAAACCCAAATTGGCTATACGGCAAATTTCCAAAAGTCCCGTAAAAGTCATGAGGTGATGGTGAAATATAGCCTGGCGTTTTAAAGAGAAAAAGGGATACGTCTATCAGCAACTAAAGATTGATTATTCCCTTATAAGAATGTATTCTAAGCGCTCAAAATATAATCAATAGGAAGGCATTATGATTAATCAAAAACATGCACATACTCCTGTTGTCGTGGTCGTAACTGTGGGCTAACCGCCCCGATTCATTTTTTCTTATCTTCTTTTTGTTTTTATACTTTTTCAGGAGTTACGCCCATGGGCCCATCGATTTTCATACTTGGATTTTCTATATTTGCCATGTTTTTTGGTTCAGGAAATCTTGTGTTTCCAATGCAAATTGGAAGTCAGTGCCTTAATTATTGGGGTATTGGATTTTTAGGCCTGTTAATGAGTGGGATACTTATCCCATTTGCTGGCGTGTTTGCCATTAAGCGCTACCAAGGGTCATACGATAATTTTTTCAAAGAACTTGGTTTTGGCGCCAACATTATTATCCCCTTAATTTTATTATCCCTTTTAGGGGCGTTTGGTATTGTACCTCGTTGCATAACGGTTGCCTTTGGTGGATTTCATGTCCTGGAGCCAACCATCCCCCTATGGGCATTTTCATGCGTGTTCACATTAATTTGTTTTTTAACAGGGTTAAAAGATACACGAATGCTAAACATTATTGGCAAATTCATGACGCCTGTGAAGCTTAGCACTTTAGCTTTAATTATTATTGTTGGCATCATTAGCGCACCTTATTTACCTACATCCGAATACACAAACGAAAGCGCATTCAAACTGGGGCTAGTTCAAGGCTATCAAACCATGGATTTAATTGCTGGCTTTTTCTTTTCTTCTCTTATTTTCAAACATGTTGAACAGCAATGCGGCTCAGCTACAAATCCTAAAACGATTTTTTTAATATCAGCAAAAGCTAGCTTGATTGGTGCATCGGTTATTGCGATGGCGTACGGAGGGTTAGTTTACTTAGGGGCATCATACGCTAACGTGATACAAGCTGTGCAACCCACTGAAATGCTTCCAACACTAACCAAGCATCTTCTGGGGCAATACTCTACCATAGTGATTGCATTTGCGATGGGGTTTTCGTGTCTGACAACTGCTACAGCCCTGAATAATTTATATGCCGGTTTTTTACGCAAATTATTTAAGATTAAAGATGGTCATTTTCATTATGTGTTAGCAGCGACCAGTATTGTTTCTTTTGCCTTATCTCTGCTTGATTTTAAAGGCATTGCTGCATTCTTAACGCCCATTCTAGACATAATTTACCCCGGCTTAATTGTCTTCACCATTGCATCCTTAATCTATCCTCATCCCCATGTTCTAAAACGAGTCGTCTTTTATAGCGTTACCCTTGCGATGATCATATTTAAATTAATTTAGCATGTGATGAATCTTGATTCTTTTTTGCTACCACAGTACATTACGGTAACGATCTATAAATTTTGTGAAATATTATGTTGTCTCGTCTTCTTGGGTATTTGTCTGCTGACATGGCTATTGACTTAGGTACCGCAAACACATTGGTGTATGTAAAGGGACGAGGTATTGTTTTAAATGAACCGTCTGTTGTAGCGATTGCTAGCCGTAATGGGCGTCAGCAAGTTTTAGCCGTTGGTGAAGAAGCTAAAATGATGGTAGGGCGTACCCCTAGCGGTATTCAAGCCATTCGACCTTTGCGCGATGGTGTTATTGCTGACTTCGAAGTCGCCCAGGAAATGATTAAGCACTTTATCAGGAAGGTGCATAACCGCCGTAGTTTTGCAGCCCCTCAAATTGTTATATGCGTGCCGTCTGGCTCAACTCCTGTTGAACGTCGCGCTATTCAAGATGCCGCTGAAAGTGCTGGCGGCCGTCGGGTATATTTAATTGAAGAACCTATGGCAGCTGCTATTGGGGCTGGCATGCCAGTAACCGAGCCTACAGGATCCATGGTTGTTGATATTGGCGGTGGAACCACTGAGGTTGCTGTACTATCGTTGGGTGGAATCGTTTACGCAACGTCCGTTCGTGTTGGCGGTGATAAAATGGATGAATCTATTATTAGCTATATTCGTCGGACCCACAACTTACTTATCGGTGAAGCCACTGCTGAAAGAATCAAAAAAGAAATTGGTTCAGCTTTAGTGATGAAAAATAGTGAAGAGATTCTGCTTTCTATTAAAGGCCGTAGCTTAATTAACGGTATTCCAAAAGAGATTGAAATTAGTCAAAAACAAATAGCAGAAGCGCTTACTGAAGTTGTTACCGCAATTGCCGAGGGTGTAAAAACCGCGCTTGAAAGTACAGCCCCTGAATTGTCAGCTGACATTGTTGATCGTGGTATTGTTATGACTGGTGGTGGAGCTCTATTAAAGAATCTTGATAAGGTGATAGCCCATGCTACTGGTGTTCCAGTTTTTGTTGCGGAAAACCCCTTAAACTGTGTAGTTCTTGGCACCGGACGAGCTTTGGAAGAAATGGATGCCCTACGAACCGTTTTAGTGAACTCTTACTAGTTAATGGGGCGGTGTGCGCAGGGTCTTGATTCTATTTTGCACAGCCGCACTTTTGTATTTGAGCGTGAGTTATTGGTATTTGCCCAATAGTCCTTACGCCCAATATTCTCTTCAAACCTTATCTTCTTCCTTATTGCAGCCTATAGGAAGAACCAATCGTGTTTTTCATGGCTTCTGGGAGTCTTTTCATGACATCAAGAATTGGTTTTCATACCGATCTACACTCCATGAACGGCTTAAAAAACTAGAGGAAACAGAAGTTGAGCTTGTACAAGTAAAGCTGGAATTGACGGCATCTCAAAAGTACCTCAAACAGTTAGAACCCCTAACAAATTTTCAAACACCCAGTGGCTTTAACCGAGTAACTGTTCAAGTATATGGTTCCCCAACTGGTTTTTATGATGCACAGCTTATCACCGCAGCCCCTGAAAATATCACAATTAAAAAAGATGATATTGCCGTTAGCGCAAAAGGCCTGGTTGGAAGGGTTACAGAATCATCCAATCGGGTTCTTCGTATTATGCTGATCACGGACATGGCATCACGCATTCCTATTAAAGTTCTTGAAACTGGAGAAAATGCGATTATCGTTGGCAATGGGACATCTACTATGTTTTTAGAACATTTGCAAAGTCGTGAAATGATCACCAATAGCTATAAGCGCCCCCCTAAAGTCGGTGACGTACTAGTCACATCAGGGGTTGGAGAAATTTTTCCACCCGATATTCCGGTTGGCGTGGTAGCAGCTATCAAGGATGAAGAAATTACCGTTAAACCTTTTGTAACATTTCACACATGTGAAATTGTAAGTATTCTTTATGGCCACGTGGCATCTTAAACTTACGGCATTCCTTTGGCGCTTTGTGTTATTTGCAAGCGTCAATGCCGTTGACGTATTCGTTTTATTCCAAGGAATAGGATTACGCTTACAAACCGCATTGATCGTGCTTTATCGTTGGACGTTGTACACACCACAAACAGGCGATCTTATAATTTTTATGATTTTTGGTTTCTTCTGGGATGCTATATATCATCTACCATTTGGTTTCCATAGCTTTTTAATGATGACTACGTTCATTGTACTTCAGACCCAAAAACGCTACCTTCAAGTCAGTCACCAATATCTACGCTGGCTTGTGTTTTTAGGAGTGTTGCTTTTGGTTAATCAAGTTGAATATGCACTGCATTTGCTATTAGGTCAGCAAATTATCTTATCATCTATGTTAGCTTTGAGCATGTTTGTAACATTCTCATTATATCCATTCGTTTTTAAGTTTTTACAGCATTATGATAGATGAACCATTCGGGCATGTTTTTAAACGTAGAAGTTTTATTCTAGGTTTAGGTAAAGGCATACTATTAACTGGTTTGCTTGGCCGACTTATCCATTTGCAAATTTTTAGTCGTGACTATTATCGCACCCTTGCTGATCGCAACCGCATTCAAATGCGCCTCATTGCACCACCCAGGGGGCAAATTGTTGATAACGTTGGGAAAATTCTGGCAATCAACCAAAATGTCTATCGCTGTCTTATTACCCCTGATTCAAATGCAAATATCGAATCTGAAGTAAGCATTTTGCAATCTTTGCTTCGCTTAAGTGACACTGAAGCCAAAGAGCTACAAAAACAACTTGAGCAGCAATCCAAAATTGCATCCATTGTTAAGGAAAGACTAACCTGGGAAGAAATGGCTTCTCTGCAATTAAAGCTTCCCGATTTACCAGGCTTAATTATTGAAAAGGCCCAGATACGTCAATATATTCAGCCAGATATTTTATGCCATGTGGTGGGGTATGTGGCCCAAGCTTCTCAAAAAGATTTAGATGAACACCACATTGAACCTATTCCTGGTCTTCGCATTGGCAAAAGTGGTTTGGAAAAAACATTTCAACATACTCTTGATGGTCAACCAGGAATGCAACGTGTTGAAGTTAATGCCAGACGTCGCATTGTGCGAATTATTGATCATTCCTCGCCGAAGGTAGGTCAGGATTTACATACAACCCTAAACCTTGAGCTACAAGAAAAAATCCTCCAAATTCTAGAACCTCATCGTAATGCTAACGCCGTTGTCATGGATGTTAACACCGGTGCGATTAGAGCTATGGTTTCAAAACCAGGGTATGACAGTAATCTTTTTGTGAAAGGCATTCAAAAAAATGATTGGAAAAATCTTTTAACCCATGAAGATAAGCCTCTCATTAATAAAACGCTGGCAGGGCAATATCCCCCAGGTTCAATTTTTAAAATGATTGTAGCCATGGCCGGTTTAAGTGAGGGAATGATTGATCAAGACAGCCATGTTCATTGCCCTGGCCACTATGACTTAGGATCAAACCGTTTTCATTGCTGGACATGGAAGAATGGAGGTCATGGATCAGTTAACCTAGAGCGAGCAATTGCCGAATCATGCGATGTTTATTTTTATCATTTAGCCTTCAAAATTGGGTCTTTAAAAATGGTAGAAATGGCTTCACGTTTTCAACTTGGACAGCTAACCGGTATCGAATTAAGCGGCGAGAAAAAAGGGCTCATTCCAAGCGTTGAATGGGCAAAGTTTCGTAAAGGATTTTTCAAACAAAAAGGACAGACCCTAAATATTTCAATTGGGCAGGGGGTTATCCTTTCAACACCGCTGCAAATGGCAAAAATGATTGCCATGTTGGTGAATGGAGGGAAAGTTATTACGCCTCATTTGGTTGAAAAAGAGATTCAGCCCCCAGAAAAATTTATTGAAGGCATTGAACCCATCTGGCTAGAGTGGATTCAACAGGCGATGAACAAATGCGTAAATGACCCTAGAGGCACGGCCCATAGGGCTAATCCTCATCTTAAGGATTGGAGCTTTGGCGGAAAATCGGGAAGCGCCCAAGTTTGCCGAATAACGATGCAGCAGCGCGCCGATGGTTCTTATAAAGATTTACCTTATCACCTAAAAGACCATGCGATTTTTGTAGGCTATGCACCGATTGAAAAACCACAACACGCGGTAAGTGTAGTTATTGAACATGGGGTTAGCGGCGGTGGAGTGGCAGGGCCAGTAGCAGGGAAAATTTTGCAAGCAGCAAGGCATTTATATGTTTGATTTTAGACGTATTTTTCATGTGAATCGCACCGTGGTAGGTGTGATGATTGCGATTGTTTTTATAGGGCTTGTTACCTTATTTTCGGCGGCAAACGGTAGCATTCACCCATGGGTTATCAAACAGTTTTTACGCTTTTTGCTAGGCCTAGTATTTTTTGGAGTTATTGTTGCCAGCGATTCCCGGTGGTGGTCGCAACATGCCTATTCAATTTATAGCGTTGTTTTAGTAATGCTGGTGCTTGTTGAGCTGATGGGATTTGTTGGGATGGGCGCCCAACGTTGGCTTGATTTGTATATATTTAACTTACAACCTTCTGAACTCATGCGGATAGCACTTGTCCTAGCATTAGCCAGGTATTTTAGTTTTCTAGAAGTGGAAGAAACTCGTCATTTAAAAAATCTGATTGTTCCCTTATTGCTCATTATTGTTCCAGTGCTACTGGCCATGCGGCAACCTGACCTTGGAACTGCAATTTTACTGTTAAGCTCTGGCATTGCTATTTTTTTTGTAAGTGGTGTTCCATGGTGGTTTTTCACAGCAGGGTTCGTAACTGTCGTTTGTGCCGTACCCGTTTTATGGAATTTTTTATACGACTATCAAAAAAAACGTATCCTGATATTCCTAAATCCTGAAAGTGACCCTACTCATGCTGGGTATCATATTTCTCAGTCAAAAATTGCTCTGGGGTCCGGGGGATTTACCGGTAAAGGTTGGCTGAAAGGCACCCAGAGCCATTTGAATTTCTTGCCCGAAAAACAAACTGATTTCATCTTTACGATGTTTGCAGAAGAATTTGGATTACTTGGATGCTTAGTCGTTATTAGTTTATTTTGTATATTATTTTTCTGGGGATTCACCGTTGCTGATCACTCACGGCTAAAATTTGGAAAGCTAGTAGCCATTGGAATTACCACCACCTTATTTTTGTATGTATTTATTAATATTGCTATGGTCATGGGATTACTTCCGGTGGTAGGCGTGCCCCTACCGTTTATGTCTTATGGCGGAACTGCTATGATCACCTTGATGCTTAGTATGGGTCTATTATCTAGTATTTCAATTCCCCGCGTAAAAAGAAATATAGGCAAATGAACATTGATATAATTGATTTAAAAGAATTTTATCGATCCTCTCTCGCAAATAAGGTCCATATGGTCCTTAAAAAAATGCTGACGCGTTTAAGAAGTAGTAATAGTTCCTACAAAACACTCTTTGTAGGGTTTGGCGCACCCTATGCTAACCAAAAAAATCATGAATTTCTATTAATGCAAGCACATGTGGGGGTTTTGGCCTGGCCAGATAAACCTAACAATCGCGCCCTGCTAGCGTACGAAAATGAATGGGCATTTGCTGACCATACTTTTGACGAAATTATTATTGTTCATGGGCTAGAATACGCTCAACACGCAGGCAATATGCTAGAGGAATGCTATCGCTGCTTACGTCCCGAAGGACGCCTTGTGGTTATTGTCCCGAATCGTCGTGGTATTTGGGTACGCAGTGATAAAACCCCTTTTGGATTTGGGCAGCCTTATACTTTGACGCAACTCTCGCAGGTATTAAAAAAATGCGAGTTTATTCCCATTGATGCGGTGCGCGGGCTTTACACTTCCCCTTCATCTACTTGGTGGGGAAATTTGTGCTCATGGATATTTGAATGTATTGCCTCAAGGGCGCTACAAAAATTCAGCGGACTTGTTGGGGTAGCCGCCATTAAACGTGTCTATGCTGGTATTCCTGCTAAAAAAGTAGCCAGAGACCAGCGCGTTGCCATTCCTGAGGTAACTGCTATCTAAGCTCAGATAATTTCTGGATCCTCTGGTCAAGCCAGAGGAAAACTAGAAGTCGATCCTGGGATTAAGCCAGAGTAAGACTATGGCTGTTGAAGGCCCGTGTATGGAGAATTTTGAGTGAGTAAAATTAAGCCTCCTAAGTGTCATCCCCGCGAAGGCGGGGATCCAGTGGAGCGTATCATTATGGATTCCCGCCTTCGCGGGAATGACAAAGACTTCAATAAGTAATTAAGTGGTGGGCTATGGCATGTATTCAGTGGATCCTCTGGTCAAGCCAGAGGAAAACTATAGGCGTTGAGCACCTTTTGCAACAAGCAATACCCAACTGGGGCTATCAGCCATTTTCTTTCATAATGCTTAGGTAATACTCAACAAATTGATATAGCGTTAAATATTGTTCCGGTGTTCCCATCAAGTTTGGCCTTTGGATAGAAAGCCTTAAGACAACTTCTTCAATGCTTGGAACACTTTCTTTAGCCTGATCAAGCATTTCAGCTAAAACGATAGCTGCGATAAAAGCACCAGTTCTTCCCACCCCTGAAGCACAATGACAGGCAATTGGCCTTTCCTTATCCGATGAAGCATAAGCCTGGCGAACCTCTTGCACTAAACGGTAAAGCTCCTTGATATCAACAACCATGTTATCTATCCATGCATCCGTATAAAAATACGGGATATAAATAGGTTTGGCGGATTTTTTCACAGCAGGCAGCATAATATTTAAAGAGATTCCGTTAGCATTCTTTGTCAGCCTGTCATTCCAATACCTAACCGAGTAAGCCTTTGAAAATTCATCCGCCGGTTTTACACGGACTAAAATACCGACCTGATGATTAATCAAAAATTTAAAAAACAGATTGATAATACTTTCATTGGGTTCTTGCATGGCAATAAAATGGTAGCCACCAATTAACACGGTGCTTGCATTATAGCTGCTGTCGGTACAGTTATAGGCAAAGGCAATATTATTAATCATTCTATAATGACCTTTTTCCAATAAATCTTGGGAGGCCATATAGTCTTCTTGGCAGGTATGCGGGTATTGCTCGGGATCACGGTACCAAAGATGCAGCCTAAAAAGATGAAGCGCGTGAAATTCTTTTAGTATTTGTTGATCAGATTTTTTTTCATAAGGCGCAAAAGAAGATTTCTTTTCTAGTACTTTTTTCCATCTTTTTTCAATTTCAGTTTGCACCTGTTATTTATGTTTTTGCCGAACTTCTAAAGGCAGCGCAGGAAAAACATTTGCATGGGTCATTATGTTCCCTAGTTTTTAAAAATATCCAAGCCTTGGTCATACTCATTGGTGCTTATATCTAGCAGACCAAGCACGGAATGAAAAAGGTTATCATGGGAATACTTTCTCGTATCTGCCTTTGTTTTTAAGCTGTTAAAATTAATGCCAAATTCTTGCGCGAAGCTATCAGAAAACCACATAATCCAAGGGATGTGGGTTTGTTCCTTGGGGGCAATTAAGTATGGGGTACCATGGAGATATAACCCATATTCTCCAAGGGATTCTCCATGATCGGAGACATAGATCATGGCAGTATTAAGCTGATCATTTTTTGCAAGCAAATCGATAATTTTCACTAGTACATAATCCGTATACAAAATGGTGTTATCATAGGAATTAACCAGATCTGATTTCTTGCAGCTTTGAATTTCATTGGTATTACAGCCTGGCTTAAACTGATTAAATCTTTCCGGATACCGTTTGTAGTATGCAGGCCCATGACTACCTAGTTGGTGTAATACGATAACCCCATCGGTTTGCAAGGTATTAAGATATTTCTCTAATCCATCGAGCAAGGCTTCATCATTTTGATTTAGATGGCGTATGTTGTCTTCTTTAACTCTGGTAGCAACCCCTTTTGAGCTACTGTTGTTATCATGCCAAAGAACTGAAAAGCCCGCTCGTGCTAATACATCAAGGAGGTTTTCTTCATGCGCTGCTTTTTCTGGAGTGTAATGATTTCTAGGTAATCTTGAAAACATTCCAGGAACAGAAACAGCGGTGCATGTTCCGCAAGACGAAACGTCTTTTAAAGAGATTACGTTCCTGGTTTTTAATAATGGATTTGTTTCTCTGGCATATCCATTTAAGGAAAAATTACCTGCTCTGGCTGCTTCACCAACAACGATCACCACTACAGATTTTTTCGTAACGTTTTGCCAACGTGCTCCTTTAGCAGCATCTAGACCAATTTGCTTGAATGCAGGAGCCGGTTGAACCTGGAGTTTCACAGATTTTCCAAGGTAAAAAATGCAACTTAGGGGATTTATTAATTTAGTAAGGTTCCTATTATTTCTGTGGATGACCACGATGTTTTTGTAAGCGACACCTACTGAGAAGGCAATTAACAGAATTGATAAAATAATTGAGATAAGCCGTGATTTAACTTCTTTTAAAATCCCTGACTCATAACGAATCTTTATAAAACATAGGGCTAAAAGAGGAGCGCTTAGTAAGAACAACCAAATCCCAAATTTCATACTGATCAGATCACTTGCTTCGTGGATATCAGTTTGCAGCACATTCTGAATCATGTTCAGATCAATCATCACCTTAAAATAGTACATGTGGTAACTGGCAAATATAGCTATTAACGCAAAAACTAAGGCCAAAAATTTTTCGAAATGCTTAAAAAGAACAAGGTTAAACACTATGGTAAATGCGGCGCTTAAGCCTATAAACATAGACGCCAGATAAATTAAATCTGACACACGGTTAAATTTTACAATTTTAAAATTTTCACCCCAAAAAGGAATGTTTAACAGGCAAACAAAATATAAGGACAAAAAAAGAATAAAAATATTTCTACTAATTTTCACAGGTTTTCCTTGTAAGGACATTTAAAAAGCTTCAAGAGCATTTACTTTCACGTGAACATTAAGCTCTTTTGGCGGGTCCATTCAATACAAAAAGTCTCCCTACCTTACCAGAAATCAATGAAAGATTAAGATAGCAGTTTAAAAGGCGTTGTTTGTTCAATTAAATTTTCTAGGGGCAGGTGTTAAAATAGACTGATTAACTGGATTCAGCATCCCCGAAATGTGTTCAGAGTCTTTCGAAAGTTTTTCTAATTTCTCAAAATGTTGCACACCCCAAATAAATCCTATAGTTGCAGGCAACATAACCAGCCATATACCCCACTGCCCAAGGGCTTCTGTAAAGTACACCAGCCCGAAAGAAGTAAAAATGTACATCAACGCACGTGATAAAGCGTAGAGAAAGCTTGTAGTTGTAAAACGTTTGAAGACGGGAAAATGTTTAATAAATACTGAGTCTGCTGGATTAGCTCCTAGGGACACAATGAGCAAAATCGACTGCAGCGCAAAGATTTGATAGGGGTGAGAAGCTTTCAAAATTAGAAAGGGAAGAAACAGAGTGAGGAGGCCAAAAGCTTGTGCTTTTAGTTTTAAGATTTTTAAAGGATGTATTTTATAACTAAGCACAGACCAGCTAGCGCTATTGAGCAGCATAACAATAGACAAAAAGAAATTATGAAAAATAATATTTTCCGCGGAATACCCATAAATTTCTTTAAGAATCGGGTTAAAATACATGAACCCTAAATAGAAAGAAAGAGGCCACCCACAGTAAATAAAGAAACAAGAAGCCAACGTTGTCTTGCTAATTTTTTGCTTTTGTTTTTTTTCAACCAACCGTTTCATTGTAGAAAGTTTAAACTCTTTAGCTGTTTCATCTAGGGCTGCTTCTTCAATTTCTTTTTGTAATTGCCTTTTCTTATCAACAAACTCAGGGGTTTCACGAAGCCTTACCCTGGCTATAGATCCAACAACTGCAATTCCTGCGCCTATCCAGAAAGCAATGCGCCAATTAAACCCTGTCGTGGTTACAAGCGAAGCTATTCCAAGTGCAGCCACGGCTCCAATAGAAGAAGCAACTCCTATAAATGCAACCGCTGGATACTGAGCAGGAGGCTTAGTGATTTCTGTTATGTAAATTTGACAGCCTATAATTTCTCCCATAGACGATAACCCTTGAACAATACGACAAATAGTAACGATCCATGTTGCTGTAATGCCGACTTGGGCATAGGTTGGTAAATTAGCCATGATTACGCAGGAAGTGGACATCATCATCGTGGTAATGATAACGGTGGTTTTCCTTCCTATATGATCTCCAATGTAGCCAAAAATCAAAGCTCCAAAAGGTCGAAAGACAAAGGTAGAGCAAAAGGCAAAAGCAGAAAGAAGAGCAGCGGTATGAGGATCTGTTTTAGGAAAGAAGAGTTCATTAAGAAGAACAGCCATATGTACATATAGCATCAAATCAAAGTATTCGAGAAAAGTACCGATTTGAAGCAAACCAATGGCTTCTTTTTGTTCCCGTTTTAGTAAGGAAAAAATACTCATTTAATCACTCCATAGCAGTCAATGAAGTTTACGTAGTATCAGAGGCAGTCTTCCTCCTTTTCAAGCTCTTAGTCAAGAGCAAAAACTGGAATATTTACTGAAAATTCTAATTCGGGTTTAAGTGATTGTATGCACGGAAATGCTATGGTTTAGGGTTCTGTCGCATCTGTTAAGGACTTCTAAAATCTGTTAGATTTTTGAGTTGAAAGAGGATGCGATGCTTCTAAAGATTTCGAGAGATTTATTACCAAAGTTCAAATGTTTTTGTTCATCACCAGAATTG
>CANJXJ010000044.1 GCA_947478955.1 Alphaproteobacteria bacterium
CGAATCAGGTCTAAAAATGATGTCATAAACTTAATCGTAATACTTAAAATCCTTAAGTCTTATCTAACATATCTCATATCCTCATTCACCAGCTTTTTATACTTTGGCAGAGAATTTTGCAGAGGGTTCAAGAGAGTATGTGTCTAATACAAACTTACTAGTTCAGCCAACATACTCTTTAATGCTATATATTAGGAAGTTACATAGCTTCTTTTTAAGGATTTTTAATCAAGAGATCTCTCTCAGAGCTGCTCCATATGCAAGAAGTCCTTGTACCATCTCTCCGTCCTAAGGCAATACAAAAGCAGCCTGCCCCCCTCCCGGCAGGATTAGAAAGTATTTCTGCGGGTAATTCAGCAACCGGTAAAGAGGGTGTTCTTGGACATTTCTTAGCCTCCTCATTTACCGCCGCATTAGGTTCTTCCATTCCCACCACATTCGCGCTTAACAACAAAGCCGTTATGGCACTTATTTTTAAACATGTTCTTACCATGCATTTCCCTAAAATTTAAAATAAATATTAGGGTTAACGTTAATAAATTAGTAAAGAGCGCGTCAATAACTTATTTGATTTATTTCTTTCTCATAGGATGAGCAGTAACCATCCACATTAAAATACCTGCCTGTGCTTTTAGTCGCTGTTCTGGAAGCGGAGTTTGTTCTGCTTCTAAAAGCTTAGGCACTAACGTATCCCGCACACGTTTTTGGTTACCTTCCAGACCACTTTCAAAAGTACTTCCCATGCCCTGCTCAATAAAGTAAAAAGCGGCGTTACATAAATTTTTCAAATCTTCCGGATATTCTAGTCCGGCTTCGGCAAAAGGAGAGGTTATCAACGGATGAATATGGATATCCCAAGCTTTTATGCGCTCAGCAGAAAATTCTGTTTGCGCTGTTAAGCAAGCATAGCAAGCTTCGCCATCAGTTGGATTAGGCCATCCCGCTGCAGCGTTAATTATTTGGATAAAGCTAAAAAGTACACACACGCACCTGAGAGCATATTTTAACATTTAATTTCCTTCTTAAAATGTTTCTTTATTTATTAACGGTAACCAGAATATTTAGAGCGTGCAATTGCCCTAGGAATAATGTTACTCAAACGAAAGTGGGTTATAGGGACATTTTCTTCAAGATTTGCTATAAGGAAGAAATACTTTTTCGTAAAAACTAATGACGACCCACACCCCCATGATGTTGCAATACCATGAAATCAAACAGCAGCACCCCGAGTGTTTGCTGTTTTATCGTATGGGGGATTTTTACGAATTATTTTATGACGATGCTGTCCAAGCAGCTGCAGCCTTAGACATTGCTTTAACCAAACGTGGACAAAGTGCAGGTCAGCCTATTCCTATGGCAGGAGTGCCCGTACACTCCCATGAATTATACCTATTAAAATTAATTGAAAAAGGATTTCGGGTTGCTGTTTGTGAACAAACTGAAACTCCAGAGCAAGCAAAAGCCCAAGGCAAAAAAGGCCCATTGCAGCGCGGCGTTGTACGCATTATCACACCAGGAACAATTACCGAAGAAAACCTTCTAGCCCCTTCACGAGCAAACTATTTGACGGTTATTAGCCCTCTTGATAAAAAAAACCAATGCTTAGGTATTGCCTGGGCGGATATTTCAACCGGCACTTTTTGCGTAACGGATGTAGCGTTGAGATCTTTAGCCAGCACCTTGTATCAGCTAGATCCAGCTGAGATTCTTATGCCTGAAAGCATATGGCAATCGCTTGATCGCGATGTGTTCAATGAATTTAAAAAAGTTATTCAACCACTAGCAGATACCCGCTTTAACCTAAATGGTGCGCAAAAACAGTTATTAGAATCGTTTAAAGTTATCAGTCCTGAAGTTTTTGGCCTCGATGAACCTAGACTTATTCAAGTCACTGGCGTTTTATGCGATTACGTAAAATTAACCCAACAGATGCAAAATCGACATTTGCGACCGCCAAAGCGTATCTACCCTAACCATTTTGTAAAAATTGACGCCCAGTCGTGTCGCAATCTTGAAATTACCCGCACCCTAAAAGGTAATTTTGATGGGTCTTTATTGCACACTTTAGACAATACCAAAACAGCGGTTGGCGGACGGCTTTTTTTTGATATTTTAACCCATCCCCTTAATGACATTGCTACCTTAAACCAACGCTTAAACAAAATTGATTGGTTTAATATCCACAGTACTGTTCGTACAGCCCTTAGAGACATATTAAGTAACTGCCCTGATAGTGAACGCGCACTCATTCGCATTACCTTGGAAAGGGCCTTACCAAGGGATTTAAAAGCAATTACTCAAACTCTGAGTGTAGCGAAATCCCTAAATCAAATACTGGGCAAATCAACCTTTTGGACCATGGATATACCACAAGATTTATTGCACATCCTGGAACAAACCCTCGAGGATAATCTACCCGCAATTTTGGCTGATGGTGGGCTAATTAAGGCCAACATTGATCCTGCTTTAGATGAATTGCGGTACACACGTGACAATGGAACTCAGCAATTAAAAGAACTCGAGCAGCGCTATCAAGTTGAAACAGGTATTTCGAATTTAAAAATTCGCACCAATAACCTTATAGGATATTACATTGAGGTCAGCGCTAGTCATTTAAGTAAAGTACCTGAAGCTTTTTTTCATCGCCAAGCGATTAGCAATGGCACCAGGTACACAACCTCCGAATTACAAGAATTAACGTCAAAATTAGAACATGCAGCAGCTGCTACAACAGCTATGGAAATTAAGATTTTTCAACAGTTATGCGTATCTGTTTTAGAACACAAGGAACAACTAGAAACATTGGCTGCACAACTAGCAGACATTGATGTTGCAAGTTCCATGGCGGAATTAGCTGCATCTAAGAACTTATGCCGTCCCAGTTTGTGTGAAACACCAACTCTAAATATTGAAAACGGACGCCACCCAATTGTAGAAGCATTCACCGCAAGCGCCTTCACACCTAATGATTGCTGCTTAAGTGAACAGCCCTTTGCCCTTCTAACTGGCCCTAATATGGCTGGGAAAAGCACCTACCTTAGGCAAAATGCGCTAATTGTATGGATGGCCCACTGTGGCTTGTACGTGCCTGCAACACGTGCTGAAATTGGGTTAGTAGATCAGATCTTTTCCCGCATTGGGGCTGCTGATGATTTGGCCGCAGGACGCTCCACCTTCATGGTGGAAATGGTTGAAACCGCAAGCATTTTACATCAGGCCACTAATCGCTCGTTTGTAATCCTCGATGAAATTGGCCGCGGCACCTCAACTCAAGACGGCTTAGCCATAGCCCGAGCAGTTAGTGAACATATTATCAACACTATTAAAGCGCGATGCATTTTTGCGACCCATTACCATGAACTAGTTGATCTGGTAGATTTAGCCCAAGTCAAACTGTTAACCATGAAAATTATTGAACATGAAGGCAACGTTGTCTTCTTGCATGAAATTATTGAAGGCGCTGCTGATAAATCCTATGGCATTCATGTAGCCGAACTGGCCGGCCTGCCCCAAACTGTTATAGTGCGTGCCCAAGAAATTTTAAGGGAAGAAATTTCAAAAAAAAGCAGC
This sequence comes from Alphaproteobacteria bacterium, assembly GCA_947478955.1. Lineage (GTDB taxonomy): Bacteria > Pseudomonadota > Alphaproteobacteria > Paracaedibacterales > CAITNM01 > CAITNM01. Next base: position 3,571 of record CANJXJ010000044.1, read on the forward strand.
ACGATGGCACGGCCTAACCTGCCCTCAGAAGGAATTCAGACTGTGCAAGAATCAAACATGCTAAAATTTTTGCGCAGTATTAAACCTGATGATTTATCGCCAAAACAAGCCCTACAAACGTTGTATGAATTAAAAGAGCACGCTAGCCGTAATCAAAATAGAAACGTAAAAGCCTCAGTTGAAAAGCTGCATTTGTTTAGTTGATAAGGTATTGATTATGTTTTGTGGATCCTATGGCCAAGCCATAGGAAAATTAAAAAAATAGCCCACAGTAGTTTCCCTCCGACTTGATCGGAGGGTCCACATTAAAAACTTGCTTTCTTCTTAATGAACGTCAGAGTCCAAATCAGCAGGCAGATCCACAAATCCTGGATCTTCTTCTTCCTCTAATAAGGTTGGATCATCGACTACAGTCGCATCACCAGCATCCCCTAGCACCAAATCAAAATCATCCATTGGTAATACCACTTCTTTTGCAGAGGCCCGCCCACGCTTACCACGAATGATTGTATGAAGCTCACAGATCGCCCCACATTTCGGACAAGTCGCCGGAGATTTACGAAGATCATAAAACCGCGCGCCGCATCCATTACATGTACGCTTTACACCCCAAGATAATTCAGCCACATTATTCCTTTTTAAAAATTTACCCTATTAGTTGGAAATGCCAGGAAATCAAACTTTTGTCAAAAGATTTATGCAAAAATTTTACCTAAACACATTCTTTGGTTTACAAAAACTATCTAGCAGCAGCAGCCCAACCCCTAGAACAATCACGGAATCTGCCACGTTAAACGTATACCAGTGCCAGCCAAAAACATGAAAATCCAAAAAATCAACAACGGCTCGAAACCGAATACGATCAGCTAAATTGCCCAGAGCTCCGGCCAGAATCATAGCGGTTGCATAGCGTTGCAGAATGTTTTCAGCCTTGTACCACCACACGCTTACAATACATGACAATACACAAACTCCACCTATCAATAACAGATAATGCACATTTGAATAGGCCCTCAGCAACCCAAAGGTCACACCTGGATTAAATGCCAGCATAAAATTTAGGCATGGAGCCACATGAAGTATTTCCCCAGGCCCTATATGTTCCATAACCCAAGATTTTGAAAGCTGGTCAGCGATAAAAACTAAAGCAGCAATGATGATACTACCTTTTTTAGGCAACGTTCTAAAAGTGATCATGAATTACCTCATCGCAACGTTTACATAAATCAGGTTCTCGCTGTGATCCTACCTCAGGTAGAATTTTCCAGCAGCGCCCACATTTTTGCCCTTCAGCAAGTTCTACAGCAACACCTATACCGCGCACATCTTCCAGAGTAAAGGCATTAGCTGGCATTTGTGCATGGACAATTACCAATTGCGAAGCAATCGCTAATTCAGCCCAATCGATATCATTCAATCGATCCGACCATTCTGAACTTACGTACATAACCACACTTGCTTGCAGACTTGAACCAATTGTCTTGGCGGCCCGCTCTAATTCAAGCGCACCGGTTAGCACCCGACGGATATTGCGTAAATCCTCCCAACGAGCAGCCATAGAAGGATTATCCCACTGGCGAGGTGCCTCAGGGAAGTGTTGTGTATGAATACTGCTTGGCGTTTCATTTTCATCGCATTCTTGGTATGCATGCCAAGCTTCCTCGGCAGTAAAGCTTACGACTGGTGCTAGCCAATGCACCAAATGCATAAATACATGGTGCATAACAGTGAGGGTTGCTAACCGTTGTTGCCCATTTGGGGCATCGCAATACAGCGTATCTTTGCGAATATCAAAATAAAAGGCTGATAAATCCATCGCACAAAACGAATGTAGCTCACTGTAAAAATCCGCAAAGTCGTAGGTTTTAAATAGTTTTTGATGACTTTTTTCAAGATCTTTTAAACGATGTAATACCCATTGTTCAAGATTTGGCAACTTGTCATAAGCTATCTCATTTTTAGGATCATATCCCGCAAGTGCCCCTAAAAGATAACGTAAAGTATTACGAAAACGCCGGTAAACATCTTCATGATGTTTGAGAATTTCCTTACCAATCCGAACGTCATCGGTATAATCAGAACTTGCTACCCACAACCGCAGCATATCAGCGCCCATAGATTCAATCACTTGGCTAGGCTCAACCCCATTGCCTTGAGACTTTGACATTTTGTAGCCCTTTTCATCGAGCACAAACCCATGGGTTACCACTTGGCGAAATGGCGCCCTGCCCCGAGTACCGCATGATTGCAGTAATGAAGTTTGAAACCATCCCCGATGTTGATCAGAGCCTTCAAAGTACATATCTGCAGGCCAATTCATGTCTAGGTTGTCTTCTAATGTAAAGACATGAGTACATGCACTGTCAAACCAAACATCCAAAATGTCTGTAGCCTTTTCAAAGTCATCCGCCGAGTAATCACTTCCCAAAAAGTATGCGCTGTCATATTTATGCCATGCAGCAATTCCTTCTTTAGAAATTGCATCAACAATACGCTGGTGAACAGCTTCGTCTCGCAGCGCTTCCCCAGTTGCTTTATGCACAAATACTGTAATTGGCACACCCCATGTACGCTGGCGCGATAAGCACCAATCCGGACGGTTTGTTACCATCGCTGAAATGCGGTTTTTGCCTGTGGCTGGGAACCATTCAACCTTATCAATTTCTTGCATCGCTTTTTTACGCAAGCCATTGGTATCCATTGAAATAAACCATTGAGACGTTGCTCGGTAAATAAGGAGCGCTTTTGATCGCCAAGAATGAGGATAACTATGCACAAGCTTGACTGCATGCAACAATGCACCAACCTCTTTTAATGCAGCTAAGACATCAGCCCCAACTTTAAAAATATGTTTACCCGCAAATAATGGAACATGAGCATAATAAAATCCATCACCTTGGACAGTTTCAGGAACCTCAATACCAAATTCTTGGCCTACAGCAAAATCTTCAATGCCGTGGCCAGGTGCTGTATGGACCAACCCTGTACCTGCTTCGGTTGTGACATGCTCACCTGGGAGCATAGGCACATCAAAATCATAACCTTGACCATGCCATGGATGACGACAAATAGTACCTTTTAAGTTTTCGCCATTCACATGACCAATGATTCCGTAATTTTCAATGCCTAGCGACGTTACCACCTGTGTAACCAAATCTTTCGCCACCAATAACCGCATTCCATTTGGCACCAGGTCAGTACCCGCCAACACTTCAATAACGCTGTAGGAATGATCATGTCCATAAGCAATTGCCCTATTCCCGGGCAATGTCCACGGGGTCGTTGTCCAAATTACCGCATGGGCATTTTTCAACGTATCAACACTCGGTTTCACAATGGGAAATGCCACAAAAATTGCATCGCTGGTGTGGTCATGGTATTCAACTTCAGCTTCGGCCAAGGCAGTTTTTTCAACAACTGACCACATAACTGGTTTTAGGCCCCTGTACAGGCCACCATTCATTAAAAACTTGCCAAGCTCCGCTACAATTTTTGCTTCACTTTTAAAATCCATAGTGACATATGGATTTTTCCAATTGGCTATTATACCAAAACGTTGGAATTCCTCAGATTGAATATCAATCCACTTATTGGCATACGTTCGACAAGATTCAATATATTCTAAAACATCGACATCTTCTTTACGCTGATTTTTAGCCTTATATTGCTCTTCAACTTTCAATTCAATTGGCAAGCCATGGCAATCCCAACCTGGAATGAACGGCGCGTCATACCCTGCCATTTGATAACTTTTGTTGACCAAATCTTTTAGGATGTAAGACAAGGCATGGCCGCAATGCAAATGACCGTTCGCATAAGGAGGGCCCCAATGCAAAATAAATTTCTTACGCCCTTTTGATTGCTCACGCAAGGTCTTATAAATATTAATTTTTTGCCAATATGCTAAAAAATCTTTTTCACGAACTGCCAGGTTAGCCTTCATAGAAAATGGGGTTTTTGGCAAAAAAACCGTGTCTTTATAATCCCTTGTCATAGTAAAACTTTTTTGTTTAATTCATTATTTCTAGACGGTTTTTAAGGTTTTTAAAAGTGCTTAAGGAAAAGGCTAATGCAATACAGTATGGGAAGCAAAATAACACACGACCAAACCATGTACCCTACAAAGCTAGGCATTTCAACGCCACTTTGCTTTGCAATGCTGCGCACCATGAAATTAGGTGCGTTACCAATGTAACTCATGGCGCCCATGTAGACTGACCCTAACGATATAGCCAATAAGGTTGAAGGTAACTGATGCATCAAAATTTCTGCATTTCCTCCTGCCATTTTGAAGAATAATAAGTAAGTTGGTGCATTATCTAAAAATGCCGAGAGAATACCCGACAACCAAAAATAACGTACATCTACCGGCAAGCCTTGCACATGGGCAAAATTGAATAAACCACAAAATGGCCCATCTGCGCCTAATTTTAACATGGCAGATATGGGAATAAGGCTTAGAAAAATCACTAAAAATACCCGAGCCACTTCTTTAAATGGCTCAAAATTAAAATGTTGGTGACGGTGAATATGTTTAGGCGTTAGCCACAACGACAACGCTCCAATGGTAACGTAACCAACATCACGAAGTATATCTTGCCATGAAATTTCAGTACCCATAAGAGTTGTTACTGGATCGCTGCTCAAACGTGGCGCTAAAAGGGTAATTACCACAATTGCTGCCATTAATATAAAGTTGATGCCACCCTCTATAGGGATTCCTACATCATGACGCTGGGAAACGTTATGCTTATTTTTCGCCCTGTCAATAATTGCGAAAACGCCCAGGCAAAATGCAATAGCCATTACAAATGGGATCCAACCATGTTGAAGTGTCCATCCAAAATCCACCCCTGCCAAATATCCCATAAATAACGGAGGATCCCCAAGCGGTGTAAGGCTACCTCCAATATTGGCAACGATAAAAATAAAAAAAACACCCAAATGCGTTTTATAGGGACGGTTATGATTAAGTTTTAAAAAAGGGCGAATAAGTACCATCGATGCACCTGTTGTGCCAATAAAATTAGCCAAAACAGCACCACCCAACAGAATAAGTATATTATTTTTCAAGCTATCGGATATATTAAACTGCACATGAATGCCACTTGCAACAACGTACAACGCAAACAATATTGCTAAAAATGCGATGTATTCATGGACAAGCATGTGTGTAAAATTATGCACAGCTTGCGATGTGCCTTCCACGTGCACCATTACCACCAGTGTCCACAAACCAATAGCCAATAAAATAGGCTTTTCAAATGCATGCCAGATTTTGGGCACTAGCAAAGGGCACAAGGCCAACCCTAGCATTAATGCGATGTAAGGATAGGCATCAGACAACGAATACATTGAATACTCCTAGCGTATTAATAAAGGAATTCACGAAAAGGCAGTTATGATTAAATGAATATTTGCGTAAATTCCTAATAATACAAGATATACACATACTTAAGACCGTAATCAACCTACGGAAGACCGCAATCACAGTTCACTTTATCTTTCTGCCATCCCTGCGTAAATAATAATAACGCTTGTTGTCAATTTTTTGAAAGCAAGTTGTAACCTACTTTTTTTAATGTTATAGGAGGCCTTGAAAATTTTGCAAAATCTCAAAAAAAGAAATGTTATGAACTTAAAAATAGAGCTTGGCTTATTGGTTATTATTGTTTGTTTTACCCCCCGTCTTTTGCTACAGATATGGTTCCTTGTGATACTCCACATCGCGCAACCAAAACTTGTGATACTCCACATCGCGCAACCAGAAAAAGAAAGGACCCTGAAACCCCAAGTTTTTCTCTTGTAGTATCTATTCCCCCTATAGAAGAAGCTATGGTGCCAGGAGGTTCACCAGGGCTTTATATTCCTCAAGTAACAAAAGATATTCATAGGATTTACAAAAGCCACCGTGAGAATCCTTTGGTCGTTGGCGCACAAGGCCTAAAAATACCACTACTTTCTACTTTGCCGGAAGATACTTCTTTCGATGATTTATCTTGTCGCATTCCATTATTTTTGAGCCAACTAAAGTTAGAAATGACAGTGAATAGGGTTACTAAAGGGGAGAAAACAGGCGAACATAATTTAGGGATCTATTTGGTTTCGACAGATGATGCATCACTACGCGTTGTAAAAATTCATCATCCTTTCAAAACAAATATTTATACCTTTTGGAACTTATATGGTGTAGCTATTTGCGGTGACCTAAAAGAACAACGGTATGACCTTTATAGCCATTTACCCAAGCTTTGTTATGATATATCTATGGGAAGTTTTGAACACTCAGGAGTTCTCTATCATTTTTCTGTCATGGAAGCAGCTCAAGGGCGGAGCGCCTCTGATATTTTAAGAAGAGAAGATAAAGAAGCTAAAACAAAAGCCATAGCAGTAATAGGAAAATCAATAGGATATTTTCATGCTTACCATGCTTTGTACAATGATTCTTTACGGGAAAAGTTTCAAAGTTTTATGGAAGGAAAAGAGGATTCTTTTCCTACTATTAATCATATGGATTTGAACCTAGATAATATATTCGTCGATGATTTAGGAAATGTTACACTTGTTGATCTTGAGGCAATGTTTTCATCAGTAGTTTCTCCTCGCTCAAATTTAGTAGATTGGTATAAATTACGAAAACACGTTCCTGCTTTATTTGGGGAAGAATCTGTAAGTATACTGGATCAGCACTACCGTGAAGGCCTTTCTGAAACATGGACAATATATAAACAATTAAATCCACCAACCGCTGTTCCCAATTCATCCACAGCTGAAGGTGCTGTTTAAAAGGTTTAACTTTTTATTATTTAAAAAAAAATCCCCTACTGCACCACCGGCAGTAAGGGAAAATGAATAATTAAGTATATTTACGATAAGGCAGCGTGAGCAGCACTTATTGCACTTACCCAGTTGCTCCATACCGCTGTTTTATTAGTGCTGTATCGTTGTGTGTGCAATTCATATAACGCTCTACCAACAGAATCCTTCCGTGCTAACACTTGGTTGAACCCATTTAATAAATCAGCAAAGAGCACAGATTCTCCACTTGGACCATACACAGAAGCATATCTTGGATAGCGATTAGCTGTAGCATACAGGGCGTGTGTTTGCACTGAACCCATCGCAACTGCATTGACTTGCATTGCTGGACCACTAGGCAATGTAACTTCTACTAAATTCCCGGGCCCGCTGAGAACTGAATCTTGAAGTATTTGGCTAAGATTTAAAGATACCTCCCTGGCTACGTCAGAAGGTACTAATGCAATCTTGGTGTTAAAAAAATCTACGCCTTCTTTATACATTCTTTCTGCAGCTAAAATAGTATTCATTTGTCCCATTAGGGTCGCAGCTCTGGCTTGGTCTGCAGCAGGCAGTAAACTTGCAAATTCACTTATCACACCTGGAGCATAAGTATGTGCATAATTGCTTTGACTGTAACTAACTCCGGGATTTCTTAGAATAAAATCTGAATCTAAACTTGGATCGGTGGGGACTGTTGCAGCAAACGTTTGCGCATAAGCTACACAGAACAAAAGTGCTAAAAATAATTATTTTTTCATTATATCATACCCTTTCTTGGATTCGTTAAATACGATCACTACGATCAAGGGTTAGCATAATAAAATAATGTTAATAAGTAATTAAATTGCACAAATATTTTATGTTTATTTCGATATTAAGTGCTTAATTACAGATAGGTTGTTTAATCTACGGTTTCCACAGCAACAATCCCAGTAAGTTGCTTGCGGGTAAAAAAATAGCCCTAAAAACTGCATCGTTTTATGCAATCTCTTGAATTACTTTCACACACGCCTAAAAAATAAATTGAGGTGCTGACACCAGAATAAAAAAATCCCCCGGCGTAACCACGGGGGATTTTAAATATTCTCAAAAATTCTTACTAAAATTGGCGTTCCCGAAGGGATTCGAACCCATGGCCTCAAGATTAGGAATTTCAAGACCTGGCATTTTCTACTGTTTAATATTACTTAACAAACCTTTACACAGTAACGATTACAGCCTATTGTCAGCCTAACGGGGTTACACGAAAATAGGCTGATTTTAACCTAATTTGTAACCCCAGTGTAACCCCGGCGTAACCCCAGAAATGTCAAATAAGTTAGGATTAGCCTAAATGTCTGATAATAAAATCAATTTTACAAAAGCCATTTTGGATAGCTTACCACTGCCATCTAGTGGTCAACGTCAAGCTTATCACGATAAAAAGACCAATGGCCTACAGATACGCATCACAAGTACTGGTGTTAAAACATTCTGCGTTTATCGACGCATCAAAAACGGAAGCCCCGAACGTGTAACCTTGGGACGTTACCCCGATATGTCTATTGAGCAGGCACGTAATGAGGCAGCACGTATAAATGCGCTTATTGTTGATGGTATCAATCCAAACTCTGACGCTCGCGCACTAAAAACTGAAACAACATTCCACGAGTTGTTTGAAAATTTCCTTAAACATCGTCGTAACCGTAAAGGCGCATATTTATCTGCTGGCACAAAAAGTTCCTACCAATATAATTTTAGCTTGTACCTAGCAAAGTGGAGTAAACGGCAATTGTCCCAATTTAAAGATAACGATTTTGCCAAGCTACATTCTGAAATAGGCAAAAAATACCCAACCACAGCTAACAGGATTATTGCCCTAGCATCTAGCTTGTTTGGGTATGCTACTGAGCAAAAATTGTTTAAAGGCACTAACCCAGCACAAGGCATCAAAAAATTCTATGAAAATGCACGTGATCGTTTTTTACAGTCCGATGAATTGCCAGCATTTTTTAAGTCATTGTCTGAAGAGCCAAACGATATGTTGCGAGACTATTTTCTGATTTCCTTACTAACGGGCGCTAGGCGCTCTAACGTTCAAGAAATGCAATGGTCACAGATACATCTAGAACGGGGAGAATGGCGTATACCTATCACTAAAAACGGTGATTCTCAAACGGTTACCCTAACCCCTGAAGTTGTTGAGATTTTGCGAGCAAGACAGGGCACTAATGCTACGTGGGTTTTTCCAGGAACTGGTATTACTGGCCATCTTGTTGAGCCGAAGAAGGCTTGGAAACGTGTATTAGAACGAGCTGGCATTGATAACCTAAGGATTCATGACCTACGGCGCACATTGGGAAGCTGGCAAGCAAAAACAGGTGCATCACTGGTGATAGTTGGTAAATCATTGAACCATAAATCCCCGAACACCACTGCAATCTATGCAAGATTAGATTTAGACCCGGTGCGAGAATCCGTTGACCGGGCAACCGATGCCATGTTAGTAGCAGCTGGATTAAAGCAATCTGCAGATGTGGTGTCATTTAAACAAAAGCGGTAGGAGATTTTTACAATTTGCTACTTACAGTATTTCTTTAATACAGAGCTATAACACTGTTTTCTTTAAAGAGAGTTGTAAAAATCATCCATAAAATGCTAACCTAGACGACAGAATTTTCTTGAAATTATAACATTACCATGTCATAATTTCGTCATGTTATGGAGGTGATTATGTTTATCAATAGGCCAAAATTAATCAAACTAGTTGAGTCAGAATTTGATATCCATCAAGTATGTGCCTTACTTGGTCCGCGTCAATGTGGCAAGACTACTTTAGTTAAAGAAATTGCCAGTCAAAATAATTATCACTATTTCGACTGTGAAAATGCGATTCACTTAAGCCGTCTTGAAAACCCATTATATACTCTCGGCACTTTGGATGGCCTCATTGTTATTGATGAAGTACAACTACGCCCCGATTTATTTTCTGCTATACGTGTACTTGTGGACGAAGATCCTAACAAGAGGTTTCTTATTACCGGCAGCGCTTCCCGTGATCTTATAGAACAATCTTCTCAAACTTTGGCCGGGAGAATAGGCTATCATCAGGTTACCCCTTTTACAATTGCTGAAACACCTGATTGGAAATTGTTATGGAAACGTGGTGGTTTCCCAAAATCTTATCTAGCATCAAACGACTCTTTATCTAAAAGGTGGCGTGATGAGTACATTAAGACATTTTTGGAACGAGACCTTGCCTCACTTGGATTTGCCTTAACCCCCTCTATTGTTGGAAAACTCTGGAGAATGCTTGCTCATTACCACGGACAAACCTTAAATTATGCGGAATTAGCAGCTTCTTTAGGGATTGACCAAAGAACTATTAAAAAATATATTTTAGCTCTTGAAGGTACTTTCATGGTTCGACTGCTTAAACCATGGCACAGCAACCAAAAGAAGCGTGAAGTAAAAACGCCAAAAATCTATATTCGTGACTCCGGATTATTGCACAGGCTATTGCATGTCGAGATGGATGATATTGATAACCACCCAAAATGTGGAGCTTCTTTCGAAGGTTTTGCGATTGAAACAATTTTTGCTCTCGTCAATGATCTTGATGAAGGTTATTTCTGGGGCGTGCATAATGTTGCAGAAATTGATTTTCTAGCATCTATTAATAACAAAAGAATTGGTATCGAAATAAAGATGACTGATTCTCCTAAAGTGACAGCCTCAATGAATGAAGCGCTGAAGGCTTTGGACCTTACGGAAATTGCTATTGTAACCCCACATTCCGGTAACTTTGCACTTGCTCCTAAGGTTCGCCATGTAGGTATTAAAGAATTGCGGGAGTATTTAGACGGTCTGTAAGTCTTGCCATTTGCAGAAGTTTTCTTCAATGAATTCCCTCATGCATGATTTTGCCAGTTTTTCAAAATCCCAAAGAGACACAATTTTTTGGTCTCAAAAACTAAAGTGACCCCCAAAGTCAAGAACACTAAGCAGCTATTTTTGAGGAGAGATTCATCTCTTGTTTCACTTTCTTTTGCTGCTTAATTTCTTTTTTTTCTTTAACCATTAAAATATTTGTGGTGGTGGTTGGGCCTTGTGGATCTCG
>CANJXJ010000045.1 GCA_947478955.1 Alphaproteobacteria bacterium
CATCTTTGTCAATATCTTTTGTTAAGTTTTTGTTAGTTTTTTAGATTTCACGCCACCTCACTGCCCAGCGCGCCCATTTTACCTAAAACTTGTCTTAAATTTTTTAAGTTGTGCCCTTAGATACTGGACACAATCTCATCAACTTTTTGTCAATATTTTTATGCAAAAATTCGCAATGATTTAAGAGTCTCAAGTCTGTAGACAAAATAAAGAAGTGACGAGATATTTACAGACATGCAGGAAAAATTGGCATACAGGCCAGAAACTTTGCAGAATTATTTTTAACTAAGGATGCCGTTGATGCGTATTTGTGGTTAGTATTAAAAGAAATTGAGAATGCTTATCACTAAAATATTTAAAGGATTTATCCCATGCAACAAACATTAGGCCACACAACCCTTGGCAATGGACCTGAGACAATATTTTTACTGCATGATTGGTTCAGCGACCAAAGTTCATACGATAACTTACGCCCCTACTTAAACACTGGTTTTTATAAGTTTGTATTTATAGATTTACGAGGTTATGGCTTATCAAGAAGTATCTACGGCAGCTGCACGTTAGAAGAAGCATCTAAAGATATTGTGGTTATTGCTGACAAACTAAACATTGGTCAATTTCATATAGTTGGCCATTCAATGAGCTGTCAAATTGCCCAGTACTTACCTATTGAAGCCCCTGGACGCGTAAAAAGCATTGCCGCCATTTGTCCTGTCCCCGCCTGCGGAAATCCTGTACCTGATGATGTCATGCAGCACTTAGAAAGCGTTACTAAAGGGGACATGATTAACGGCAAAGCAATTGTCCATTTTATGACCCAAAAGCGTTATCATGATTGGTTTGCTGAGCGAAAAACCCTAAATTGGTTTAGCTGTTCTAGCCCCCAAGCTCGAGCGGCATATCTGCATATGTTTTGTGAAACCGATGTATCTAATCTTGTGCAAGGCCTTGATATTCCGATGCTAGTGATTTGTGGTGATTATGATGCCCCTGCGCATAGCGCCCAACGTTTACAACAAACCATTTGCCAAGATTTTAAAAAATCGCAATTGGTTTGTTTACCTTCGGGACATTACCCCATGGAAGAAACACCAGTAATCTTAGCGGCTACCCTGGAACAATTTTGGAATAGCGTTACACTCAGCTAAGCTTTAAAAACTACTAAACTAACTCAACCACTAAGCTATTACCAGAAACCTCTGTCACCTTAACTTTCGAGCCAATCGGAAGATCAGGCCCGGTTAATGTCCAATGACCATCGCCAATTTTAACGCGCACTTGACCATTTGTTATAGGATCCGGAAGGGTAATCACTTTACCAATCATCATGTTTTTTACATTGTTAACCAAAAATTTGGGCTCTTTATTTTGGTGTTTATGCCCATACACACTAACCGCAACACCAATAACCAAGAATACAATAATAGCTAGCGCTCCTGAAAACCCAAACAGATATACAAGCCCGGCAGTTATTAATCCGCTTATGCCAAACCACAACATGAAAACACCAGGAAACATAAGCTCAAACGCTAAAAATGCTACGCCTACACTCATCCATTGCCAAGCAACCATATTCATACAAAAAGAAAATATCGCATCCATAATTTTGCTCCGTTAGCCTTTCTTAGGTTTTGAATCGGTAGCGTCTAAAAGCTCACGAATTCCTTGAATTGAACTTAACATGTTAGTAGCCTCATAAGGTAACATAATCACCTTCTGATTAGGAGAACAAGCAAGCTCCTTGAATGCCTGTACATAACGTTCAGCGATAAAATATTGCAATGGCATGGGGCCGCTGGTTTTTATCGCATTTGACATTGCTAGAGTAGCATTAGCTTCCGCTTCTGCTAAGCGTTCACGGCCATCAGCTTCACGGCGTGCAGCTTCTAGCTTACCTTCTGCCTGTAGAACTGCAGCTTGTTTCTCGCCCTCAGCCTTTAGAATTTCAGATTGACGCTGGCCTTCAGCTTCTAAAATTGAAGCACGCTTTTCACGCTCTGCCTTCATTTGGCGACCCATTGAATCAACCAAGTCTTTGGGAGGCTTAATATCTTTTATTTCAATACGCGTAACTTTGGTACCCCATGGATTGGTCGCTCCATCAATGACCGCCAACAAGCGTGCATTAATTTTTTCACGACATGACAATAATTCATCCAAATCCATTGACCCCATAACGGTACGGATATTGGTCATCGTTAAATTCAAAATGGCAACCTGAAGATTAGTCACCTCATAGGCTGCTTTAGCCGCATCTAAAATTTGATAAAAAATTACCCCGTCGACATTCACAACTGCATTATCTTTGGTAATGATGTCTTGTGAAGGAACCTGCAAGACTGATTCCATCATATTGATTTTTGAACCAACGGCATCAATAAAAGGAATGATGAGGTTCAAGCCCGGTTTTAAGGTTTGGATATATCTACCAAAACGCTCTACCGTATGCTCATATCCTTGGGGGACAATACGCACCGAACGTATTAAGTAAATGACAACTAATGCAACAATACCGTATATTACGTATTCCATTTGACAATACTCACTTTTTTAAAACTATAGCAGACTCATGCTAGCATTGCACCTTTTGCTTTTTTCACACCATAAAACCTCGAAATGCAGCTTAAATTTTAGTAACCGACTCATTGTGAAGTTCATAATATCTATCAATCAACCCAGCATAATACACAAGCTCTTCATGTAGCTCTTTAAGGTATTTATAAACAGGCTCAGTAATGGCTTTATAACGGGGCACGTTAATTTCCCTGTCATCACTAAGTGCAGATATAAGCCCGGGTTTAGCCAAGAAAACCCCACAATATTCTAAACATTTAGATTCAATCTCATCAGGAGTATGGCTCTCTTCTTCGAACGCAATATAGTCTTCTCTGAATTTTGCCCATTCTTTGCCTGTCTTAATATTTTCGCTACGGATAACTCCATCAGCACACATATTTTTAAATCTGCGGTACCTTTTCAGCTCGGCATTCATGCCATTCATAAAGCTAATTAAGCGTACGCGGGATTCAGCAGTTTTTTTATCACCTTCTCGTAACGCGATAAATTTAGGTACGGCATCCATTTCCAGTTGTGTATAGACTTTACATACCCGTGCGTAGAATTTTTGCCAATCTTCAATTTCTCTTTGATAATATTCAAGCTCAGCTAGCTCACAACAAGACCATAAACTGTTCCATAAGCTCAAAAAAATCAAAAACCGAAGTCGCATTACTAAATTACCTATTTTAGTAACTATATTTATGATAATGCTTAATTAATGAATAAATCGTAAAAATCCCCAAAATTATTTATCCCGCATCTTTAAATATTTTTGCATAGCTTTAAGACGTAAAAAGACTTAACATCCGGTATTACAAACACAAAACACCATTAATCATGCGCAACCATACTCCTCCAACCATTACGCAAGCAACAGGAAAGGCTATACGTTTAAAAGATAATTGTTTTGCTGAAGTTATAAGCGATAGCGGAGACACTGAATTGCCCTTTTGCTTGCCTGGAGAAGAGATTGCATTTGAACGCGTACAGTACCCCAAACGCACGAATACCTATTTCAAACAAGTCATTAAGCCATCACTTGAGCGACAAGATCCAGCATGTAAACATTTTACCGCCTGTGGCGGCTGTATTCTTCAACATGCTAGTAAAGGGTTTTACAAAGAGTTTAAAACCGCTCTTCTTACCCAGGCGTTTTTAGATAATGGGTTAAGCCCATATGTTATTGAGCCAATTAAAGTGGTACCAGCTGCCCAGCGAAGGCGCGCCAATTTAGAGGCTATCAAAAAGGGGGATAAGCTTTTCATGGGCTTTCACCGCCTACAAAGCCACCAAATTATTGATATGTATGAATGCCCGGTACTTACACAGCCACTACAAGATGCCCTGCCCTATTTGCGTAATGCTTTGGAAAATTTGTTAGAACCTTTTCAAAAAGCAAAAATTTTTGTACTTGAAATTGATGGGTTAGTAGATATTGGCCTGGAAATTCAAGGGGTGAATCAACTGACCGAGGATCAGCGTAAAAGCCTAATGGCAATTGCCGAACAAGCAAAATGGAATCGACTACAGTTTCGCCACCGCAAGGTTTATGACATCCTTTGGCAAAAAGAGCCGATGACAATTAATTTCGGTAAGCTAACGGTACCTGTTGATCCCTGGGCATTTTTACAAGCAAGCAGCCTGGCCCAGGGTTGGATGCAAGATCTTGTCGCTCAAACAATTGAACAAGCAGGCCAGCAAACAAAACTTCTAGATTTATTCTGTGGGCGAGGAACATTCAGTGGCATATTGTTGAACCATGGGCCAGTTGATGGATTTGAGGGAGACCCTAAGGCCATCACCATACTAGCAGATGCTGGTAAAGATTTTACTCTATCAGCCCATGTGCAAGACTTATTTGCCATTCCCTTGCCTGCTAATACATTAAATGGATACAGCACTGTAGTTATTGATCCACCCCGTGCAGGCGCCCAAGCACAAGCTACCCAGCTGGCCTTAAGCACAGTGCCCTTAATTATCTATGTTTCATGCAATCCGCATACATTTGCAAGAGATGCCAAGGTTTTAGAAGATGGAGGGTACACACTTGAAACCGTGCATCCAATTGATCAATTTCTATGGGCCGCCCATTTAGAGGTAGTTGGGGTTTTTAGGAAAGGTTCAGCGTAATTTCTTCCATAGTAAGGCCACCATTATTGTTATAAAGTAGTTCCCATGAACACTTTATCAATATCAAAATATCTATGAAAAATTTTATCCGCCTGGTGCTTGCTACAATATTAGTTTTTTCTTTAAATGCAAGTGAAAGCAGTGAAAGCCAGCCATTATTTGGTGCCCCAACAGTACTAACGCCAGGAGACTTTATCAATTTTTTTTACAAATTATCCCCTTCCATGAGAATGTTCACAAATCCCTCCCCCCTTCCAGAGAAGGTGTTCCTAAGAAGGCATTTTGCTGAAGTGAAAAATACAGGTAAGGAAACACATACATATATTGTGCATGCCGCTGGTGCGTCATCGACTGTTACATCCGCATATACTGTAACCTCAAATCCTTATAGCATCCTGAGTCCTAAAACATCATTAAATATTGATGACCGTTGGCAAGATGTATTTTTAGTAGCAAGAAATACGTTGGGGCATCGATCTTTTCCCTTACTTCATTATTCAAGAGATTATGTCCTTAAGAACTTTTCAGATGGAGAGGTACTTTGCGATGGAACTTTTGACAAGGTAAAAGAGCTTATCTCTTCCTTGGGGAGACACGAATCCCCAGTTGCTTCTGCAGGAGCTTCCTCTCCTTCTACAGCAGAAGATCAACAGAGAATAGAAACTATATATGTTCAGCATGTTTATGCAAACTTAGGGAAGCCACATGCCATTGCTCTTGTAACAACCACAGCTAAAGAAGCTTTATTTAGCAAAGTAGTGAAAGAAGCCCTAAGAAAACTAGATATCTTGTTGACATAAACCTAGCAGATAGCTCTGTTGTAAATATTCCTGCCCCATCAGGGTTAACCTTTAACGAAGTGAAAGTAAGTAGCGCTTACGATCCAACCGGCACTTGGGTTTCGGCTGCGTCTTCTGTTCTGCATGTACTACACCTCAATACAGCCTCCCTTACTTTCACAACTGACTACACTATCAATGTTTCTGTCCCTCCACCCCATTCCAAATCAGATCACTTGGGAACTGAATATCCTAATGAGGTTATTATGCGAGATGGGAAACCGGATTATTTGGAAATGTTCAGCAATTGCAATACGTCGATCAGCCTTCTTACTGGCTCACTTGGCAATGCCACGCATTTTCGTGTTAGTAGCGCACCTTCTGTAGCATTTCATCAAAAGCAGTTTTTTGGCCAAAACTTACACAGAAAAGTCTTAACCCTTAAGGAACTACCAGGCGCAGATTTTCCAGTTCCGTTTGTAAATGATTTAACAACAGGAATAGCCTTACCAATATTAACCTCAACACAGCTATGCGAAGTAGGCCGTGATATCAAATATGTTCTTCTAGCTGAACTTCAACTTTTTTTTCCTGAGATACCTCCATTAGGTGATAATACTATATTAGTCATAACTAAAGCCGCACCCCAAACATTTAGCCATATTTTTGGAGATGGAGATATTGACCCTAAAGTCAAAAAGAAAATTGAAAAGTTAGCTTCGCTTAGGGGAAGGGTAGCCGTTAGTCCCCAGCTTGGTGCATACGTAGTCGCAGAAAAATCCGCCGGAAAGGTTCCAAACGCTTCCATTAAAGTACGCAGAAAAGATGGAACCTCAGTTCGCTACAGCATAACAATAGATGCGCCCATTTCCCCTGTTGATTTTTGCGAGTTTGGATATTCATACCAAACACCTCTCCCAGGCATTTATCTTCCTGGGCGTAGAGATACAGGAATTGTCTTTTTGCATATTCATGGCGGCCCCCATGCAAAAACCTCAATTCATAAATTTAATCCTTTCGCTCAATATCTAGCTTCATATGGACCAGTTATTGATGTGAACTACCCTGGTTCTACTGGCTTAGGTCGTACTTATGAGTCCTATAGCGATGGCAATTGGTCAGGCGTCGCTGACATTTTAGCTGAGATTGCTGAGCACTTGGGAAGGGAAGGAAGAAAAGTTGTTGCTGTTGGGACAAGTTTTGGCGCGTATGCAACCATGAAAATTGCAAATACACATCCTGATCTTTTGGCAGGCGCTATTGCAATCAATGGCGTATATGATCTTCACGCTGCCTTAAGGGAAGAAGCACCCATAGGTGGTGAGAAGCACACCATGGAATGGACTCACCAATTTGGTGGTGCAGATGGAGACGAAATTCTTAATCACAATTCCGTAATTTTTGGACCATCCCCTCATACAGGAATAACATGCCCTACTCTGCTTGTATCAGGCGGAGAAGATAGAACATGCTTACCAGCACAAACAGAGAAAATGTTTGCAGCCATTGCTCCATCCACCCCAGCTTACCTTTTGCATTCTAAAAAAATGGGACACAGCCACACTGGGGATGACAACGTTATTATTACCAGTGTCATTGGCCCCTTCTTGCATGCTTATATAAGCGCGAAAGTGGTTTTTGAGCCTTTCCCTGAAACTACCGCACGGCTTGCAGCAGATGGAAAAGACCTGGGCGTATGTGGATTACCGGGCTGGTCATTGAAAAATAATGTTCCTGGACGCAGAGAGATGCTTGATGCAGAACTCACTGCTATCGGCGCTGTATTTCATTAACCTTAGAAAATGGCGGGTACACGCTTGAAACCGTGTATCCAATTGATCGATTTCTATGGGCCGCCTATTTAGAGGGGGTTGGGGGTCTTAGGAAAGGCTAGGCGCAATTTTTCCATAGTAAAATTGCAAACTTTACTCTAAAGAGCTGTTCATAAATAATTTAAAACTTCAGATATGTAAATTACACCTTTTTCAAAAAACAGGCTTTCAGCATAAATTGCCCTATGTCTGTTTTACAATCAACTTCATGATCGCCCTCTACTAGACGGATGCTCTTCACTTTAGTGCCCATTTTAAGAGTAGTAGATGAACCTTTGACCTTAAGATCCTTAATGAGCACTACTGTATCTCCATCGGCCAGAATGTTCCCATTGGAATCTTTTATAACCGGCTCAGCATCCAGACTTTTTTCCATAGATTGCATCACTGGCCATCCATAACCACAATCAGCACAAACAAAGTTATCACCATATCGGTAAGTATTTTCCATGCCACATTGGGAACAAGCTGAAATAGTTATTGTCATTATTTCCCCTAATAATAAGGTATTTACCCATTCATTTTAAGCTAGCATAAATTTCAATTCTTAAACGAAAGAAAAACCATACTATGTTTTGAATAGCCATATAGGAAGTATCCCTAACGAAAGTAATCTGGCGGGAGGAAGACATCCATATTTAAGCCAAAAAATCGTTAATATTACTTAACATTAAGATTATGTAAAAATGAACATGCCCCCATAAATGCCCCCTAATTTAAGTTTCATCGCGTATTTGCTTCTTTATACTCAGCAAAGACAGAACCTCTGGAAAATTAATGAAAAATTACCTAGATCTAAATGCTAGCATCCCCTCTTGTTGCTTATACCGTCAAAGCACTGATTTGTAATCAGTAGGTCGCGAGTTCGAATCTTGCAACCGGCACCACTTCCAGAAAGAGCGTCAGGGTTTTCTAATTTTCTCATTTCTCGCTGGGGTAGCGTTTGGGGTAGCAAAAACTAATATATATATAGCTTTACCTTTTCAATAAAAAATATCTTGCAGTGCTTAGTCATTCTCCTCAATTTGCATATCTTGATACTTTCGTGTCTTTAACAACATATAGAACTAGCCTTAAGCTCGCGCATTGATGGTGGCAAAACAAAGAGGGGTTAAGGTTCGCATAATCCTGCACCATAGCCAAAAAAAACCCAAAGTATTCAAAAGAGATCATCTATATTCTGCTTAAAGAACACATGGATGTGAAATTCGACCATTCTGTCAAAATTGCTAACAACAAGATTTTAGTCATAGATAACTTACAAACCCTGACGGCTTCATATAATTGGACGCACTCGGCTGAGTTCAAAAATGCTGAAAACCTTGTCTTTATCAAATCTCAAGAGGTTGCTAAAAAGTATACAGAATATTTTGAAGAGCGTTGGAAAATTTCTAAGACTTTTGCTACAACTCATTGCGTGTTTTTGTTTAACCGCCATATCTGGGTAAGACGCTTGCAAATAAAGGGATTTAAAGCATAATCAGGGCCTTGATTCAATCCGTAGGTATACCGAATAATATGAAAGCAAAGTGGTGATATATTAGTATTCCTGTGGCTTTGCGGGAAAATGAGTTCAATCAATTTGTCTTACCTCATCTAAAAAAAGGTTTAAGGGATTAAAAATACTATTAGATAAAGCAGCTGGTCTGCCGGACTTAAAGTTATGGGCACTTAACACGCCCTTTGACTCCAAAGAAAAATTAAAAGTTCGCGGATACCGCTGGCACGTTGAACGAAGAACTTGGTACAAAACAATCTCAAATGAAATGTTAGAAGATGAAACAGATTGGCTACGAGCTGAAGTCTATGACAATCACTCTTTCAAGTTAGAACATGAGAAAATAGACGCCTATAATCGCTTTTCCATTAGAAGCGGAGAAACTGAAAAAGTTGATTACTGACCATTTCAGTTGAAGAATGAGAAAGAAATGGCCACAACGATTCCTCTATAACCTCTGTTTTAATAATTACCTAGAATGCTAAAAGAGAAGTGTGATAAGGGGAATAAGCTTATGAAAAAGGCCCCACATGTTAAAGTAGAGTAGCCGACCCAAATTACTTTGGGTCGGCTAATCTACAATAGGGTGGTAAATCCAGCAAAATTACCTTTGTAGTTAGCATTTGCCCCGTTTCTGTTTTGCCCCACTTTTGGCGTTTTTCTTGATAGACCCCCAAATATGTGCAGCTGATCCTAGGGCTTAATTTTCTTGCTCCAAAACTCAAAGAGGCTATCCTTTTTTAAGTCACCAACCTCGTCAGATGAAACTTGCCGATCTTATGCAAAATATCCCTAGCCTGCGGCATGAACAGGCGGAATTATTTGGCTGTGAGGTCTTTTAGCGCCCTATATTTTATCCACTGGGATTTTGATATATTTTACGTTGTTGTCTTCTGGCTCGCCAAAGGTGCCGGCTCTTAAATTCGCTTGTATAGAAGGAAGCAGTAATTTAGGAACGGCTTTTCCTTCGTCGCGTTTATTGCGCACAGCAACGTACTCTTCTTTTGATATGCCGTCATGAAGTAAGACATTCTTTTCCTTTTGCTCTTTGACAGTTGCAAGCCATGCCACATCTCGTCCTTGTGGTGGGTAATCATGGCACATGAAGATGCGCGTTTCATCTGGAAGGCTAAGTATTTTTTTCACAGAATCGTAGAGGCTTGCGGCACTTCCACCAGGAAAATCAGTGCGCGCCGTTCCAATATCAGGCATAAAAATGGTATCACCTACAAAAATTGCATCCTCAATAAGGTAACTGGAACATGCTGGTGTATGACCTGGGGTATGAAGGACTTTTACATCGACATTCCCAAGTTTAAAAACCTCACCATCTTCAAAGAGATGATCAAATTGAGAGGCATCAAGGTTAGTATCTTTATTTGTGTTAAAAATGGGAACCCATAGCGCAAGGACATCTTTAATTTTTGCACCAATCCCAATTTGGCCTCCTAGTTTTTCTTTTAAATAGTGGGATGCTGTAATATGGTCCGCATGAATGTGGGTGTCTAAAATCCATTCAACAGATAGTTTTGCTTCATTGATATAGTCTATGACTTGGTCTGCAGACTTGGTTTTGGTTCAGCCGGAATATTGATCGTAATCAAGAACTGAATCGATAATGGCACACTTTTGTGTGCTTGGATCGCTTACAATATGTGTAAAAGTTGCCGTATCAGGATCAAAAAAAGTTTTGATGTTAATTGTCATAAATGCCTCCCTTTTTATAAAATAAATTCCTTTATAAGTATTGCTATTCCAATAGCCCATACGAAATATCCAAACGCTTTTTTTAAGCTCTCCCCTTGAATAAATTTTGCAATATAGAGCCCCGTAAGCATCCCCAGAAGCGCTGGTGCTAAATACTTCGCTAAATGGCTCCAATCATCTGCTATTAACTGATGTTGATCGGCAGCAAAACCAATCACTGAATTAACGGTAATAATAAAAAGTGACGTGGGAACAGCCTCTTGCATGGTAAAGCCCATAAGAAGTACAAGCGTTGGAATAATCAAAAAACCTCCTCCTGCACCAAGAATTCCCATGATGACCCCCAAAGCTAAACCGATCAGAATAACGTTGATATTTTGATTTTTGGATAGAGGATTTTTTGCATCAAGGAGAGAATTTTTTATCATGAAGTAACCAGCAACCCCCATAAAAATAAGGAGAAGAATCACAAGAGCTTTGTCAATGAGAAGAGACCCGATAGTATGCGGCAAAGCTGGAATCATAAGGTGGCGTGCTGCAAATACCCCTAAAACAGAGGGGATAAAGAACACGATAGCTTTTTTAAAAAGAATATGATGACGATAACGCAGTAATCCCATAAATGCTGTAGATCCAACCACAACCAAAGAATAGCTCGTGGCAAGAATGATGGGAACGTTAAGTAAATAAACCAAAATAGGGATTGTCAAAATAGATCCGCCTGCACCCACAAGGCCTAAACTAATGCCCATAACAGCTAAGGCGATGTAACCGAGCAACTCCATATTTACCTATTCCATGGCATTTTCGCTAGCAACTTGGCCATGCCGCACCAACCTGTTAACCCAGCAAACATTAGCCCTGCGCCTATAAAACCCGGTAGTATATAGAAGGTAGCATTAATCAATGCCCCAAGAATTGTTCCGGAAAACGCGATAAATCCCGCAGCAATTTGGGTTTGACGATCAAGAGGTAAAATAGCAGAACCTGATTTTTTAACATTAAAACCCGACTGGCTCCAAGCAACAATACCGCCTTCAAGAGAAGCAACATCTAAAGAAGGATTGACTTTTAAAAGTTTTGCGCAAGCGTCAGCGCTTCTGTTGCCGGATCTGCAATGAATAACGATAGGTCTTTGGGTTGATGGTAATTTTTCAATACTGATCTCACCAAGTGGTATGAGACAAGCGCCATCAATGCACTCACTCCTATGCTCGGCTGGCTCCCTCACATCGATAAGGAGAACCTCATCTTTGTCCAGTCTTTTCTTTAATTCTGAAGCTGTGATCGCTTTCATAAACACCCAAATGTTAAATTAATTTTTGTCTTTATTTATTTTTTCTACAATTAAATCTAATTTTTTATTAATGACATCTATTTTTTCGTCTTCATTTTGTGTATCTTCAGCGTGATTTCTTTGCATGGCATCCACAACAACTGCGATAAAAAGATTAAGAACGCTAAAGGTCGCAATCAAAATATAGGTCACAAAAAATATCCAGGCTAATGGTTTTTCTTGCATAACCGTTCGAACGATATCTGGCCAGCCTTCTAATGTCATAATTTGAAATAAGCTGAAAACCGATAAGTGTAGATTGCCAAACCATTGTGGATAAGAAACTCCATACAGTTTGCTTGCAATTAAACCGAAAACACAGATGATAATCGCCATAACCCCAGCGATGGCACATATTCCTGGAATGGCCATGACCAATCCTTCAATGACTTTTCTAAGTTTAGGGAAGACTGAAATTAAACGAAGCGCACGCAATGCACGAGCAGCTCTAAGCGCACTAAATGCATCTTGAGCCGGAATAAGAGCGATTCCAACGACGCAAAGATCAAAAATAGACCAAGGGTCTTTGAGAAAATCGAGACGGTATGCAATAAAGCGAAAAACAAGCTCTAGAATAAATACATATAATATTGTTTGATCGATGGACGTTAAAAGATCGCCATAAGCATTCATAATGACCAGATATGTCTCCATACCAAGGACGATTGTATTCACAATAATCAGTATTGCAATACAGTTCCCCCATACCTTGCCAGATATGATCTTTCGAAGGTATTCAGAAAATTTATCCATTAAATTCACCTATCTTTTGTGATTGTTTTTTCTCTGAGAAAGGAACAAAGAACCCCAAGGGCTAAAATAGTGACTGTAATGGTTAATGAGAGCATAGGAGGAATCTTTGCAAGATTAAGTGCATCGGCTATGAAAATCTTTGATCCTATAAAGATGAGAACAGCAGCAAGTGCATATTTTAAGTAATAGAAACGATCAATAATGGAGGCTAGTGCAAAATAAAGAGCGCGCAACCCCAATATAGCAAATATATTACTTGTGTAGACGATATAGGGGTCTTGAGTGATTGCAAAAATGGCGGGAATGCTATCTACAGCAAAAATCAGATCAATAAATTCTACCATGACAAGAGATATAAAGAGTGGCGTTACAAACAGCTTTTTTGTTTTAGATTGAGCAACATTCTGATAAATGAAAAATTTTTGCTCATGTAATTTATCTGTGATATTTAAATGTTTTCTCATCCAAATTAATAATGCGTTTTGAGAGATTTCCACGGGCTTATTAGACATAAAGAACATCTTAATACCGGTAAAAATCATAAAGGCTGCAAAGATATACAAAATCCATTCAAATCGAGTGATGATTTGAACGCCCAGTCCTATCATGATTGCCCGCAACACAATAACGCCTAAGATGCCCCAAAAAAGCACGCGATGCTGATATTTTAGGGGGATGGAGAGAGACGAGAAAACAAGGGAAATGAGAAAAATATTATCAAGCGCAAGGGATTTTTCGACGAGAAATCCCGTAATGTATTCTGCAAAACCATCTAAACCTTTTATATACCATATCCATACACCAAAAATGAGTGCCATTATTATATAAAAAGCACTCATCCATAAGCTCTCTTTAAATCCTATCTCTCTTTCTTTTTTATGGAAAACACCAAGGTCAAGGATCAGCAAAATGAGGACGACGGCGATAAACATTCCCCACATCAATAAAGATTTTTCCATATGACCTCCACAATCTGGCATTACTTCTATGCTATGATCACATTCAATTTAAGGCAACACCTATATTGCCCTAAGGGAACGAACGTGTAACCGACTGACTGTGTTGCACAAATAGCTTTTTGAGCAGGAATTTCGTATAAATGCTTCTACCAAAGTACAAACATTTGCTAGATGCCATATAAATTGAAAGAAGCCGTACGTCATAAATTTGACAAGAAATCGTACAATGTTCGCGATTGGAAAAAATATGATGAAAACCTTAGAAACAGAGGTAGCCTTTCTTGTGTTGTAGACATGTCCCACAAACGGCTGTTTTTGGCACTCACCCTACCCTATTCTAAATTTGTGGTTTTCAGAAGACGATGTCACCAGACGATCATGTATAAAGTGACCCCCAAAGTCAAGAACACTAAGCAGCTATTTTTGAGGAGAGATTCATCTCTTGTTTCACTTTCTTTTGCTGCTTAATTTCTTTTTTTTCTTTAACCATTAAAATATTTGTGGTGGTGGTTGGGCCTTGTGGATCTCG
>CANJXJ010000046.1 GCA_947478955.1 Alphaproteobacteria bacterium
CTCGAATAGCTTCAATCGCCGCCTTGAATTTAAATTCTGCACTGTGCGGTTTCTTCTTCATGTTATTTTTCATTTAATTCATCCTGCTTTAATTATTTAGGGATGATTCTCTCCTCTGACAACTGTTCCATTTTATGGGGGTCATTATACTTGTGACACATAAATAGCCCCATTGTGGTAGACAACAGCAGATGGGTTAGATACAGATGGAGTAGATGAGGAATCCATGATTGGTGCGGATACGGGGGGTATGCTTGTTGTATCAACAGAATACATTGCACTTCCTAAAGAATCAGCCACATAAACTTTGCCTGAAACATCATCAAGGCTAACATCGGCCATAGAACTGAACCCTGAGACTAAACTCTGCGGATAGAACAAACTGTCTTTGGGGGCGTAAAGCGGCGCAATTTGCACAATAGCCATAACCCAAACCATGAGTTTAACTATAGCTTTTTTGACAAGGGCTCTCACTCTATGCGTTTTCATAAAGATGAACTTACAATATTAAAAATTATATAATTTAATTATAAATAATATTCATTAATTTAATATTAAAATTATATTTCAATTATTTTTTGTATTCTTGATTGTTTTGCTGCATGAGGCGTAGGGATCTTGTTAGGATGACGAGTAAAGAAAAATGCCTAACTAAAATCACCAGATAAAATATCAGGGGCTGTACCAGATAACAAGATAAAGTGTTATAAGGTACGTGATGAGAAAGAAATGATCAATAAAATAAATATAGTGAATTATTTTTTTAATACAACTAAGATTTGATAATAATCCAATCATTTTAGAAAATTTTATCACCCAACAAGGTATTCTGCCTAAAGCAATAAACTTCTTTAAAGGTATTTCAGTTGCCATAACATCTTCATGTATGAAATAATGCCCTCCATGGAAAATAGAAAAAATCGCACCATCTATGGACGGCGCCAAGCCCGCCCCATAAAAGAAGCACAAAAACACTTACTGGAAACTGTTTTTAGTACTGTAAAAATTAGCCCCTCAAATTTGCCTGCAGCTTTCCCTGATGAAGTTATTTTTGAGGTTGGTTTTGGAAGCGGAGAAAATCTGGCGCATCAAGCAAAAAAATACCCCAATGCCCTCTGCATTGGTTGTGAACCATTCATTAACGGCATTGTATCTTTATTGGGGAAAATCAGCGCTGAAGATCTTTCAAATATTCACATTTTTGATGACGATGCCACATTGTTATTACAAGCTCTGCCAGAGCATTGCATTTCAAAAGCATTTATTTTATTTCCAGATCCTTGGCCTAAAAAACGCCATCATAAGCGACGGGTGGTTAGCATGGAAAGTGTATTGCTTATCCATGGGAAAATGCAAAAAAATGGCATGCTGACTATTGCGACTGACCATCCGGGATATTTGGAATGGATTGTTGAAATTACTAAACAAGAAAAATTTAGGTCACACTTTTTGCCTATGAACGCTATCAAAGATGCCAGGCCTAGTGAGGACGAAATCCCCATCACCCGGTATGAAAAAAAGGCGCTCGAAAATCGGCCTGGCACCTTTTTAATATTCAAAGCCATTTAAGCTTAGTTTACTGCAAGATCTTCCCCAGCCCCCTTGCTTTAGCGTAAGCCTGCTATAGGTGAAAAGGCTATATTAAGAAATTTTTTGTAGAAAGTATTTTTGTAAGGTGATAGGTTGTTTGGTTTTAAAGGTTAGGAAAAATATACCATGGTGAATTTTATTTTTTTGATATCTTATTGTTTAATAAGTTTCGTATATTCAGCAAAACCTTTTTCTAAAATAGACCTCATTTTAGTAGAAAAATCTCGACGGGTGATGAGCGTTTATCATCAGGGAAAATTATTAAAATCATACAAAATTGCTTTAGGGTTTTCTCCCCTTGGCCATAAAGAACAAGAAGGTGATGGCAAAACTCCAGAGGGTATGTATTCTATTTCTGCGAAGTATCCGCAAAGTCAATTTCACAAAGCATTAAAAATTTCTTACCCCAATTCAAATGACCTAAAAAACGCTCGCAAAAAAGGGATTTCTGCAGGTGGCCAGATTATGATTCACGGTCTTGGAAAAGATTTTGGCTGGCTTGGGAAATTACATGTAAATAAGGATTGGACCCTTGGATGTGTGGCCGTTACTAACGAAGAAATCAAAGAAATCTATGATGCAGCCGTAACTGGTACAAAGGTTGAAATTCGGCCATAAATAACAAAACAACATTAAATACAAATGAAATATTTATAAATATTTAACTATTTACTTTGTATTATAATTAATAATGATGTTAATTATAGAGAAAAATAATGAAATTATTTTGTGCTATTGCTATGTGTTCAGTGGCTTGGGCGGATATGGCTAATCTTGATGCGCTAGTCACTAGTTGTTCTGATGCATCTCGTATTGGCCGTTTGCGCTCTTTACAAAGTAGACTTCGCGATAAAACAACAAATATGGTTGGTTATGAGAGAGCATTAAGAATGCTATCTCCTTATGTTGACAAAGTTACTGAAGTACTTATGGAGCATGAGAGATATCAGGATTGTATGCGTCAATTGATTCAAATGCTTGGTTTAATTGATGCAGCCAATAAAATTACAACAGCCGAAGGACTCCCTACAGGGCCCGAGCATCAAATTACCATTAAGCAATTTATGAATGAGACAGCATCGATAATATATTTGTTGTCTGAAATTATTGCCGCTACTGAAGTACTTGAAAAAGACCTTGAACGAGGTGATTTTAAAGCATTGAAAGAAAGTGGAGAATTAACATTTAAAAGTATTTCTTATGAAGAATTTGCTGACGCCATTCAATTTTTAGGCACCAACAAAATTTTGTTACTTTTTATGATGAAGGACCTTCAAGATATAAGAACCCCGCTTGTTGACTTAACCACAGAGAATACATGCTCTACAAAAGAAGCGTATAGATTATCTGGTATGACATATATACCTGAAGCACCTGCTCCTAAGATACCCATGCCCGCTTCTGCTGGACCTGTATCATAACGCATCCTGTTGAGGTTCTGTCCACATCAGTGTTAAGCTGGCAAAAGTTTTAAATGGCCAGTACACATGGAATCAGCACTTCGAGAATCAATACGAAATCTTGTATTGCCGGGTACAACAATTCTTGCGCTTGATTTACTTGAATATATATCAGTAGATGCTACTAAAGCATTTCTAGTGTTTAAGCTGCCTGATGATTTTGCAGCGGTTGATAAGGCATGGGAACAAGCAATCCAACAAGCATGTGAATCAATTTGCCCATTGCCAATCATGATAACTTTTAACCGTCATAAGGCAGAACAGAATAAACCCCTTTCCGGTATTGCTGGAGTAAGTCATGTCATAGCAGTTGCATCGGGCAAAGGCGGGGTAGGAAAATCATCGATCTGCTTAAATTTGGCCCTGGCCATGCAAAATTTAGGGTTAAAGGTGGGGGTATTAGACGCTGATATTTACGGTCCATCATTGCCTACTATGACTGGCGTTTTTGAAAAGCCCGAAGCTACCCCTTTAAAGAAGATTATTCCCATCCATAAATTCGACTTAAAACTTATGTCGATGGGGTTCATGGTCCCAAAGGATGCAGCAGTCATTTGGCGTGGATTAATGGTACAAAGCGCAATAGGACAAATGCTAGGCGATGTGCTGTGGGATCATGACGGTAAACCTGTGGATGTGCTACTGATCGACCTTCCCCCTGGAACTGGTGATGCTCAGTTAACTATCGCGCAAAAATCGAATCTTTCAGGTGCAGTTGTCGTAACTACATCCCAGGAACTAGCCCTTATAGATGCGCGCCGTGCCATTAAAATGTTTGAAAAAGTGAACGTTCCAATTCTCGGAATAATTGAAAACATGGATCATTTTCATTGTCCTGGTTGCGGCTTAGATTCACACATTTTCCCCAAAAATGGAGCAAGGGAAGAAAGCACGCGTCAAAATTTATCGTTGCTAGGAATGATTCCCCTTGATATTGCATTCAGGGAATCAGCAGATTCCGGTGAACCATTTGTTATCAAATATCCTTCACACCCCCTTACTAAAATTTTTGACGAGGTTGCCACACAGTTAAAGGAAATACTTCATGGCTAAATATTTGGTGCGCTGCATAGTGCCTTATACAGTAGTGGAAAATTTCCAAAAGGCTTTAGAAGACTTAGCAGATAGCATCATGGTGTTTGAAGATCTAGAATCACCACCATCCGATGCCATGGACGAAAACGTTTTTCCCATTGCCAGCATGTTTCAGGTTGATATGCTGTGCGATGATACTGATGTCTTAAAATGCAAAGCCCACGCAGAAGCTACAGCTAATTTACTGGGGCTTGAAATTACAGCAAATGTGGAAGAAGTTGAAGATACCAACTGGTTGTTGGCCTGTCACCAGGGCCAGCCAGAGGTATATATTCACCCCTTCGTGATTCACAGTTCTGCCAGTGATATTAAAGTAGGAGCGGGGCTGATTGGCTTGAAAATTGATGCTGCTACGGCATTTGGTAGCGGTGAACACCCCACAACTCAAGGATGCTTGAAGCTTTTTGTGAAATTAGCCAAAAAGCAAAAATTCAATAATGTATTAGATATGGGTTGCGGTAGCGGTGTACTAAGTATCGCCGCAAAAAAATTACAACCCGCCATATGTGTAACCGGTGTTGATATTGAAACAGAAGCTGTACGACGCACACGTTTAAATACGAAACTAAACGCCTGTGAACACGGGTACAAAGTTGTTTGTTCTGTTGGATTTCAAAACCCCGAAACACACAATTTGTACGACCTGTGTTTTGCAAATATTTTGGCAAAGCCGCTTATGCGCTTAGCACCAAATATGCAGCGCTACATAAAGACTGATGGATATGTGATTGTCTCTGGCTTGCTCGATAAACAAGCCCCTATGGTGATACAAGCCTATAAAGCTTGTGGTTTTGCGGTCTATTCAAAAATAAGTATTCAAGGCTGGCAAAGTATTGTGTTTAAAAGACTTTAGATTAAAAATGCCCGCTGTCGAAAACCTAAAACTTACAGGACCATTTTAACATGCCAGTTTTGCTCATCCGACGTCTTTGATAATGAATTTGTCCGGTTAACTCAAACATCTGGCTATCACCAGGATTACTGTACCCAATACCGACTTCACTTTCCCAAAGAACCCTGCCCATGCCGGCACTGGGAATTGAACTGCTAACCACTGAAGCCCCACTACCACTGGATTTCTCCACACGTTTTTGGCTGTAGGTAATGTCATAGGTCATCATTTCTTGTAAGGACAATTCAATCTTGCTTTTGTCATCCTGGTGCCACGTCTTGGTAACCCCTGCACCCACATGGGTGTCCCAATCTTTGCGTTCAAATCGATCATTGGTTGAGGTTAAGGCACTGTCCCCTTGTTCGGCATATTTTTTCCGATTACTGTAGCTATAATCAATACCCGCAAAGAGATCCAGCTCAACTGTCTTACTCATTCCAAATAACCTGTGCACCGTATGGCTGGTGACATAAGTTGTGCTTTTAGGTCTGCCAATCAACATCCCTTGGGACGTGCCGTCAGTTTTGTGTTGCTTTTGTTTTGATTCGCTGAACATCACCATCGTATTGCCAGTTGGGAGCAATGCCAAAGCTAAAGTAAGGTCCAACCGCAAAGGTACGATCAGTCGATTTATTGCGCTTATCTGATGGTTGCGCGTTCTTATTAAAGATTGCCATTCCAGCGATCCCCAGCACATGCTTGCCAGCGGTCAGCTAGTGGTAGCCGACCATGACCCCTTGAGCTCTATCCTTGGTATGAGGGCTGGTATTAAAAGCTTTATTATTAGCGCTTTGCGCAAAGGGTTCAAACCACAGGGTATGACGTTTATTGCTGCTTTTCAGATCAACTACCCCATAGTCAGCTAACGCTGCAATTAATTGATCCCGGCGTTGGGTAGTTAAATCATCCCCGGTCTGCGGTCTAAAGCTTGCCCTAAAGGCTGGCATCAAATTACGGAATTCTTTACCCCCCGTACTTCCAGTTTCTCCAGAATTTCCATTGTTGCGTGCGTTTTTGCATTGCATGCCCGTACTACTTCCGGCTTTGCCATGGGCAGTTTTTAAACTAGCCCTGGTAGTAGGGTTATGTACAATTGGATGGGCCGTGGAAGCAATAGGGACATAGTAGGTTAGAGTTACAATACCATTCTCAACAGAAATACCACTACTAGATGGTGAAGAAGACATAACAAGACGTAGGGGGGGGAATTGAGATGTATTAAGCTGTATATTATTGCTTGCATCTCCTGTAAATGACGTCACATCAAACGGTTAAGCGTTGCTTCGCAAAGACGACCTACGGACAACGACCATAGGGCCTATTATCTCGTCTTGCCCGTAGCATTTTCCAAACAAAAAACTCGCAGCTTACTAGCTAGATTGCCAGGCACTTGTTGTTTTTCCAAAGAAATAATTAGCTGGCTTAGGGATGTATTTTGGGAAGAACAAACAGCATCAATGAATTCCCAAAATTGGGGTTCCAAACGTACGCTGGTAGCGTGCCCTTGCACAACCACCGAGCGTTTAATCATATTTTATGCGTTTCCTATAGCAACACCAACTTCTGGTTGTTGATCTTGGTAAAGCGCCGCAAAATCTACCGGTTGTAAGAAAAGGGGAGGAAATCCAGCATTGCTTGTAACTTCGGAAATAATTTGACGTGCATAAGGGAATAATAATGTTGGTGTTTGAATCATCAGCAGGCTAGGCATTACCTCAGCAGGTACGTGTTGAATTTGACATAACCCCATATATTGAAGCTCCACAATAAACAACGTTTTTTCTGCCTGTTTTGCCTCGACATTAATCATTAGGGTAACTTCATAGGTTTCATCATTAATTTTTTTCCCATCAGCTTGGATGTCAATCTCAATTTCTGGTTGTTCATCAAAATTTGCTCCAAAATCAACTTGATTTTCAAAAGACAAATCACGAATCCCTTGGGCTAGAATAGTAAAGTTTGGTTCTAATTGGGCACGAATTTCTGACATAAAATTTTAAAGCTAAAAAGTGATGGTGCCAGTATTGCTAATGTGGTTAAATTTCGCAAGGAAATTCGAATGAATATTGCGTTGGGCAAGTTTTGAACTCTAAGTCTGATATTATAGCCCCCCTGTTCAAGCCAGAGGGAAATTGCGAAGGCGATAACTCATGCTCTCCCCTAGTTTCCCTACGACTTGATCGTAGGGTCCATATCAACAGTAAAAATTTTGAAGCGCATGAACATCGTCTTTTACTAGGATACATTTTAAATCAATCACCCGAATGGGTGTTTATGCATTTGCCAACTCTTATTTTGTCAGAAGATCAAAATCATAAACTTGATGAATTAGTAAGCCGTCGTTTAAATGGTGAACCGATTGCCAAAATACTAGGCTATAAAGAATTTTACGGGCGTCGTTTTTTTACAAATGCCTATACCCTTGATCCAAGACCTGATTCTGAAACTTTAATTGAAGCAGTCCTAAAATATTTTTTGACAGATAAGCCTCACCAAATACTTGATCTAGGATTAGGTACAGGTTGTCTACTATTCACCCTTTTAGCTGAGCTTCCCCATGCATACGGGGTAGGTGTTGATTATAGTTGGGATGCCTTAATGGTAGCCAAAAAAAACCAAGAACATTTAAATCTTACAAATAGATCGAGTCTTCTTCAAAGCAATTGGGCCGCAGCACTACAGGGAAGCTTTGATATTATTGTGAGCAACCCGCCGTATATTGCAACATCTGAACAGCTTGATGCCTCAACTTTACATGATCCAAACCTAGCGTTGTTCTCAGGAAAAACTGGAATGGAAGCCTACGCCCAAATCCTACCTCAACTCTCCCCCCTATTAAAACCAGGCGGTAAGGTATTTCTTGAAATTGGCAAAGGCCAAGAATTGTGTGTTGAAAACATCGCAATGGCAGCCAGCTTAAAAAGTGAAAGCACTTTCACTGATCTGTCTGGTACAGTACGTGTGCTATGCTATAGTGCAAACAATGCATAAGACTTACAAAATTTATGAATAAATTTGATGCAATTTTTTTAGGCATACTTTGCCTTTCAGCCTGTATGGGTATTATACGCGGTATTACCAAGGAGATTTTAAGCCTGCTCTCATGGATTGGTGCTGTTGCCATGGCGTACATCCTATTCCCCCTAACGCAGCACGTGGCGCGCACTCACATTTCTAATCCTATGCTGGCAGATGGGGTGACCATATTTGCCATTTTTATTATTTTTCTAGTCGTGCTAACCCTGGTTAGTCATTTCCTAACCTCCCGGGTGCGTGCAAGCGCATTAAGCGGAGTTGATCGGTCCTTAGGTGTTTTATATGGCCTATTAAGAGGATGCGCCTTACTTTTTGCTTTTGAATTAATTATTAGCTGCATGTGGTTGCGCCCTGATCATCCTGAACTTATAAAACATAGCCGATTCGTGAATTTCATGTATAAAGGTAGTGACACATTTTACATGGCACTTCCCGCTAGTACACAGGCTTGGATACGGTCATTGCAGGAAAAGCGCTTAAGTGAGCGCAAGCCTCCATCGATTGAAGATATTAAGCAAGCCGGGCAAGTTGTGGCAAGTATTGGCACACAAGTCGCGCCGGTGGTTCAAGCAGCACTTGATAGAGCTAGTGAAAAACCCATATCAGCAGAAGATTTGGCGAACCTAAAGCCCAAAGATCAAAGCGAAAATAAGGTTAATAGAAAGACTAATACAAAAAAACAAGACATTGAAATGGATCGATTATTAGACCAGGCCAATGCGCAGTAGGGGATGATGAAAATGAAGAATTTTATGATGATGAATTTATTTGCGGAACAATTGTCATCCCCACGCAGGCAGGGATCCATGAAATTAATAAAACTGGATTCCCGTTTTCACGGAAATGACAATTACATCTCAGTTGCTACCCGAATGCTTTTTCTTATCATCGCCATGTGTTCATTAAGCACCTTAAATGCCGAAACAACACAACCACCAGCAGCCCCTCAACCTGCAAAGCCGGTTATGTGCACGCCGTGTGACGAACCGCTACCTGGCACAGCCCTTTGGCATTACATGAAAGGTATCGAAGAACTTATAGGCGTTCGCACCAATCCTTACCTTGCTAATGAACATTTCAAACGCGCTGCTGATATGGACTATGCTCCAGCAATTAAAGCCTTAGCTGACAGCTACTATTCAGGCGATGGCGTAGACGCAGATAAGCATCAAGCGCTCTTTCTATATATTCGTGCCGCTGATTTAGGGGATGGTGCAGCACAGTTTAATGCAGGTGTAATTTTGCTACGTGGATATGCTGTCTCTCAAAATGCAGCCTTAGCCTATTACTATTTATGTTTGGCCACCATGAACGAAGGACTTGATGAAATGGCACAAGATGCGGCCATTTATCGCGATGAGGCAGGAAAACTGTTAGCTCCTGAACAGTTACAAGACATCTATCGCAGGCTTATTAATAACCCTGCAACAAAACCTAATAAACGTTCCCTTAAGCCCGGCCTGAATCCAAACTTAATGTCAACGGATCAACCCCCAGAGACGCCATTGACGCCCTCCAACGAAAATCAAGCGCTGAATTAAATACAATTTCTTCACTAGGTTCAACCACCATCCAGTAGTTATCCTGAATCTCTTGTTCTAATTGATTGGAGCCCCAGCCGGTATATCCCAAAGCTAGAAGAAATTTCCGAGGCCCTTGTCCAATGGCGAGGGTACGTAAAATATCAAGGGTTGCTGTAATACAAAAATTCTCACCAACGCGTACAGTTGAATCACTGTGGTAATCAGTTGAGTGCAGCACAAAGCCACGACTAACTTCAACTGGACCGCCTGCTTGCATCTGCACTGTTCGAGCAGATGACAAAGGATTGATATCAAGCTGCATTAATAAGTCAGAAAAAGTAAGAGAGTTAAGGGGTTTGTTAATCACAAGCCCTATTGCCCCATACTCATCGTGACCGCACACGTAAATTACTGCATGATCAAACCGACTATCTGCCATATATGGCATTGCAACCAGTAATTTACCAGTAAGGTAATCATTTTGCTGAAAGTCTCTTTTTGAAACCGAATCTAAAACACGACGCACTTTAATCCTCATATCAGTTATAGAAGCTACATGCTTCTGGAGTACTATCATCATAACGTATGAAATGTTACGATTCGCTTAACAAAAGGAAAAATGCTATTCAAATGTATTTAAAAATACAAACTAACGATGAACTATTTTCATTTATTGATGAGTTAAAAAAACACTCATTAACTTGGATTGCAATTGATACAGAATTCCATCGGGAATCCACGTATTTCCCCATTCTCAGCCTTATCCAACTTGCTACTGATTCACAAACTTGGATTATTGATGCAGTCAGCTGTACCGACTTAACGCCCTTAAAACCAATCCTTGAAAATAAAAAAATAAAAAAAATTTTTCATGCCGGTGATCAAGACTGGGCAATATTAAAACAATATACACAAGCGGTTACCTGGCCATTTTTTGATACGCAGCATATGGCAGCTTTTGCTAAGTTAGGGCACAGCAATAGCCTTGAATCCCTTGTTTCTAAGTTGCTTGAAATCCCCATTGATAAATCCCAACAAAAAACGAATTGGATGCAACGCCCCTTAACGCCTAACCAGCTAGAATATGCGGCCAGGGATGCTGCCTATGTGGCAAAAATTTATCCCCTTTTAGATCAAAAGCTTATTGAACTGGGCCGAGATAAGTGGATAGCCCAAGAAATGAAAGCATTATTAAAAAAGTATAATGATGATGCTCCCCCTAAAGAATGGCTAAAATTCTGTTCTACTGGATGTAAATGGCCAATTCCTTTTTATGCATTAGAATTAGCAAAATGGCGTGATGCCTGGGCCAGAAAGCTTGATATACCAAAACGCTATGTGATAGCTGATGGTTTACTGGAATTAGCTTTGCGAAAAAGAAATATCACCCATATTGATAAAGACAATTGCTCCCTACCAATTCTGGAGGACTTAATTCTTATATGGGCACGCCTTGAACAAGAATACCCCAATCATAAAAAACAGCGTTATGCCTTAACCCAAAAGATAAAAATCCACCACCAGGAATTCAGCGCTATCCAACGTAAAGCTTTAAAAAGATGGCAAACTAAAATAAAGCAAGTTGCAAAAAAACTAGATCTTCCCGCACATTGTGTTTTGAACAAACAACAGTTGCATCACTTGGTCTATGGAAAAAGGCGGGCCATTTCAGGCTGGCGCAAGGACTTTTTGAA
Organism: Alphaproteobacteria bacterium; assembly: GCA_947478955.1. Lineage (GTDB taxonomy): Bacteria > Pseudomonadota > Alphaproteobacteria > Paracaedibacterales > CAITNM01 > CAITNM01. Next base: position 11,291 of record CANJXJ010000046.1, read on the forward strand.
AAAGAGTTTTTATCAGGAAAATACGTTGAATACTGGAAAATAATAACTAATTACGGTGGATCACCACAACCACTTCGTGGTCTCGTGATGGCGTCTTCGCACAATGGTGGTTGCGAGCAGATCTATAAAATACCCAATTTCCCTATGGCTTGACCATAGGGCCCAGCTGATATAATTTAGCGTTTTAATTGGATCCTCCGGCCAAGCCGGAGGAAAATTAACTTAACATCTCGCCCTTATTTCAGCGTCTAAAACCTCCTAAAATCACAAACAAAAAAGGGAGAAAAAACTTCTCCCCTTTCATTTTTGGTTATCTAATTTAAGTTTTAGTCGTCATCACCTTCAGCACCACCTTCTTTATCATCTACAGGTGCTACTGCAATATCATCTGAAACTGATACACTGGAAGGAACTGCCAAAGGTGCCAAAGTAAGTTTTAACGTAACCTCAGTCACTTTAAGCCCTGCAAAATTTCCAGCTTGCAAAAGCGCTTGGACGACGGCCATGTGTTGCTTGGTACTGCTTAAACTTTCAACATCCAACACAATTGACCGAGGATCACTTGCCAATTGTCCTAGAAATAATTGTTTTACTCCCACATCCCGAGCCGCTGCTTCACTTGCTTGTGCAGTTTCCAATGCCATCCGTCTGCCGGGTATAGCATCAATCTCTGCTTGGGTTGCTGTAAGCGCCGCTTGTAATCTTTCAATTCTCTTAGTTTTTGCTTGGATGTCTGCCAACTTACCTTGTAGTTCTTCAAGGCTAGCCACTAATGAAGTTTTGTCTGCATCTGCATCTAGCGCTTCTACCTCCGCTGTTAAATCAGCAATACTAGTATTAGTGTGTGTATTTGTTTCTCAACAAGCGCTGCTAGTTCTGCGTCAAGCACAGCACTTTGCCTAGAAAAAAGAGAAGTTGCCGCTCCTCCAGAACAACCTAGGCAGGCTGGATTACCGCAGCCACCGCCACTCATCAAACTTGAAAGTAGACTAGAGACCCCATTAGAACCTGCTCTCATATTGCCAAATTGGCTGACTGTATCCTCAAACATTGCGCTGACTAAGAAAGCCTCCATAGGTATTACGCATCTTGCTGTTCCGCTTCCAAAAATATCTGCCCCTGAAAAAAGAGCTGATAAATCAAATTCTCTAGTTGCTGCTCTATTACCAACTGGGATGCGATGAGATTGGGCGCCGGTTCCTGCTGGCACTTCTGCTGTAGGTAGTGAGCTTACTGCACCACCGGTGGATGATCTTTGGCCAACATCGCTATCACCACCTAAAGCTGGCACGCCATCTGCATTATTCGCTCCCACAACCGTAGCACTTAGCAACAAAACCGTTGCTATGCTTAATTTTAAAATATTTTTCATCATGGTTCTCCTCTGAAATTTAAATCAAGTAATCAATAAATCCTAACCAGTAAAAAAACAGAATACAATTCTCGTTATTAAAATTTCAGAGAGACAAACTGAAGGATAGCGTGTAATAACAAGAAGGTAATTTTTAACCATTTAATAACATACTGTTGTATATATTTATAATATAGATTGTTGTATTTAAGTGTGTATGATTTTAATTAATCAAGATCAAGCTGCAAGCATTAAAGAAAGTCTAGGAACAGACACTCTAAAAGAACTTGTTGAGATATATACAACATGCGCGCAAAATACTTTAAAAGAAATTTCCCAACATATAGTGACTGGTGACTATGCAATGCTTAAGGTAGCTGCTCATACCTTAAAAGGGAGTTCTGCAACCTTTGGCGCCCAAGGCATGCAAATGCTTGCTAAGCAAATAGAGGGCTTCGCCTTAGAAAACAATATGGTTGCTTTAAATGATTGCTATAGAGGAATGGAAGAAATTTTACCTGAAACAATTACAGCGCTTTATCAAGCATATGGTATTTGATTAGGAACTGTTAACAAACTAGGTTTTTGATCAAGGCAAGAGCTATGAAAGAATTGAAAGTAACATCAAGCTTATCAACACGTAACGCAATCCTTCTATTTTCTTTGATTTTTCCGAAGAAGGCCTCAACTCTCCAGCGCCATTTGTA
>CANJXJ010000047.1 GCA_947478955.1 Alphaproteobacteria bacterium
CTAAAGGCGCTTAAAAATTAAGCAAATAAGGTGGTTAATAACGAAAACAATTCGTTAAATGCCACTCTTTCTCTCTCAAATCCCCCGCGTATTCCTCAAATAAACTAAAATCTTCCCCTAGTCTCAAATTTTGCAGAGGGTTCTTTATAATATGTATATTCATAAAAAATATTAAATGATGGTTTATGTATTGTAACTAAATCTCTTTAATATTTGGTGAATAGGCTACCTAACATTATTAATGAAAGGACCTAAGCTTTTTTGCTTAATGGCAATTCTCATCCCAAGAATTTCTCTCTTCATCGACAGGATAAAAATAGTATGGGAGAATTTAAAGATGCGTCCTGAATTGGGTTGGGCGTACACACCAAGTGTATGTTGTAAAAAGGTTTGGAAGAAAAGTGCAAGATCATATAGTAGACGTGATAATAATTCTTTCCCTGCTTATCGTAAATGGTATTTTGGCAATGACAGAGGTTGCCCTTATTTCCTCAAATAAAAACAGAATGGGCAACTTAGCTAAAAAAAGTGAGGGAGCTAGAATTGCATCGCAGCTTATGAATAACCCAGGGGAGTTCTTGTCTACTATTCAGATAGGCATCACCATCATTGGGATTATCTCAGGCGCTTTTAGCGGCCAGAAATTTGCTGAACCGTTTGGATTATGGCTTAACAATTTGCCTTGGCTCCATGGGCATGGAAATCTGATGGCTTTCATTTTCGTGGTCTTAATGGTGACGTATATTTCTCTTGTGATGGGCGAGCTTATTCCAAAAAGGATTGCTCTTTCGAAGCCAGAAAAAATAGCCAGTATGTTTGCGAAAACCGTGCGTCTGCTTTCCAAATTAACCTATCCTTTTGTTGTGGTCTTAGATGTTTCTACAAAAAATATTGTTAGCTTACTTGGCCAAAAAGAAGTTAAAGAATCTGTAGTGACCGAAGAAGAAATCCATAGTGTGATGAAACAAGGCCTTGAAGAAGGTGCCATTGACGCGTTTGAACATAAAGTTTTTCAAAAAGTTTTACAGTTTGGGGACAGAGAAGCCGGCATTATGATGGCGCCTCGTATTAAGGTCATTTTTCTTGATTTAGAAGATAGTATTGAAGAGAATAAGATCAAAATTTCCTCTAATCCACATCGATATTATCCAGTTATTGAGGGCGATTTGGACAATTTTAAGGGCATTGTGGATACAAAAGACCTATTGACTCAACAAATGCAAAATCACCCCTTTGATTTAAGAGCATTAATAAAAGAAGCACCTTGTGTCATCGAAGATAGCCTGGGGCCTGACTTAATTGATCAATTTGTAAAATACAAAACGCATATTGCAGTTGTTGTGGATGAGTATGGCGCCATGCAGGGGATTATTACTTTAGTAGATATCTTTGAAACCCTTGTAGGAAGTATTCCAGGATCTCATCAAAATAAGCAGTATGATAGTATTGTTCAGCGTAAAGATGGCTCGTGGCTCTGTGATGGATTAACTCCTATAGATGATATAGAAGATTTGCTTCAAGTCAAAATTGTCAGCAAATTTGAAGAAAATGATTTTAATACACTGGCCGGGTTCCTTCTAATTCTTTTCAAACATCTTCCAAAAGCCGGAGAGTTTGTAGAGTGGGGTGACTTCAAATTTGAAATTATGGATATGGATCGTACCCGAATCGATAAGGTGCTTATTCAGAAAAAAAAAATCTAAAGAAAATGTTTGCGCTGTATCCCCCTCAAGAAGGTCGCTAAGAAATTTTTTCTCAATAAATTTGCCTATTTATAAAATCATAAAAGGACACACTTTTTTAGTTCCAAAATGTTCGTTTTTAGGAGCGATATTTAGAAAGTTTTTATCGCTCTCGCTTTTTAAAAATGAAGTATAATAAAGCATTTGGATCCTGAATGTTTTGAACGCCTAGCAAATGACTGATAAAATAACAATTTTTTGGTTTCGCCAAGACTTACGAATTGCCGATAACCCAGGACTCTTTGAAGCTGCTCAACATGGGGCTGTACTTCCTGTTTATATCTTAGATACTGATGAGTTATCGAAAATGGGAAGCGCCAGTCAATGGTGGTTACACCATTCTTTGAATGCATTAAATGAAAGTTTAGATAATACGTTAAATGTGTATGTTGGTAGCTCAAAAAATATTCTTCTTGAAATTCTTCAAAAAAATGCAATTCAGGCAGTTTACTGGAATAGGTGTTATGAACCGTGGCGCATAGAAAATGATTCCCTAATCAAAGCTGAACTCAAAAATATAAACATTGAATGCAAAAGCTTTAATGGCTCGTTGCTTTGGGAACCGTGGGACGTTCTTAAAAAAGATAAAACCCCTTACAAAGTCTTTACGCCTTTTTATACAAGAGGGTGTTTGCAGGCACGGTCACCCAGGCATCCGCTACCAAAACCGGAAAAATTAACATTAATAAAAGATCTCCATAACTTAACAACTTTAGGAAACTTAGAGTTACTGCCTAAAGTTAGGTGGGATAAACAGATGAAAGCATGCTGGGAGATAGGTGAGCATGCTGCCAAATCAAAACTCATAGAATTTTTAGATGATGGCTTACAAGGCTATAAAGAAAACCGAAATTACCCTTTCAAAAAAAATGTTTCACGGCTATCCCCTCACTTGCATTTTGGGGAAATCTCGCCGAATCAGGCTTGGCATGGCGCTCAAGCTCAAGGATTAAGTCATGGTTGGACAAAAGATAGTGATTGTTTTTTAAGTGAATTGGGCTGGCGCGAGTTTTCTCATTCTTTACTGTACCATTTTCCTGATTTTCCAAATAAAAATTTCCAACAGAAGTTTGATAACTTTCCTTGGGCAAATAATCCACTTTATCTAAAAGCTTGGCAAACGGGACAAACTGGTTACCCCATTGTTGATGCGGGCATGCGAGAGCTTTGGCAAACTGGGTATATGCATAATAGAGTGCGAATGATTGTTGGCTCATTCTTAGTCAAGAATCTATTACAACATTGGCACTTTGGGCGCGATTGGTTTTGGGATTGTTTAGTCGATGCTGACCTTGCAAATAACAGTAGCGGCTGGCAATGGATTGCGGGATCAGGGGCGGATGCTTCTCCCTATTTTAGGATCTTTAACCCTATTACTCAGGGGGAAAAGTTTGATCCAGATGGTAAATACACACGTTCGCTTGTGCTAGAATTAAATAGATTGCCCAACAAGTACCTGTTCAAACCCTGGGAAGCTCCTGAAAATGTGTTAAAATCAGCTGGCGTGGTTTTGGGGGGAACTTATCCGAACCCTATTGTAGATTTGAAAGTTTCTAGAAATAAAGCATTGGAAGCTTATAAAGAGTTATGAAAAAAACAATATTAATTTTTGGAAATGGCTATGTATCAAAATTTCTGTCTCAAGAACTAATTCACCTTGGGTGGAAAGTTTATTGCACATCCAGACAATTTGAACCTAAAAAAGAAAATACATTTAAAAGTATTAAAATAATCAATTTTTTTGATCCTGCTTTATCTGAAGTAATTAAGTCAGCTAACGCTATTTTAAGTACGGTGCCAACAGATGATGAAATGATGGATCCAGTTTTAGAAAAACATTTAGGTACCATATTAAAAGAAGAATTTGAATGGATAGGATATCTTTCATCAACAAGCGTTTATGGTAACCACGATGGAAAATGGGTTGATGAGCAAACAAAATGCACTCCCAGTAATTTGAAATCAAAAGCTAGGTTATTAGCTGAACAAGAATGGTTCGAGCTTCATTTAAAGCACAAGCTTCCCGTTCACATTTTAAGACTAGCAGGAATTTATGGGCCTGGTAGAAATTGCTTTGAGGAAATAAAAAATGGCAAAGATTTTACTATTATAAAGAAAAACCATAATTTTTCGAGAATTCATGTTATGGATATTTGCCAATCAATTATATCTTCAATTAATTCACCAACTCCTGGTGAGATATACAATGTTTCGGACAATGAACCAGCGCCTCTTAATGATGTGCAACAATTCGGATCTAAGATTTTAAATAAAAATAAACTAAAAGAAGTATTTTTTGAGGATGCTAATTTATCAAAACAAATAGAAATGTTTTTTGCTGATAATAAGAAAGTAAGTAATGAAAAGATTATAAAAAATTTAAAAATTAAATTGCACTACCCAAATTATCGTATAGGTTTGTTAAAAGGATGTTTGCCCTATTGTTGATTGGTGATATTTTTTCATGTGCAGTGCTTTTCGTTACCTGTCTTAGTTCATAAACACTCGAGTACATTTTAGACTTAATTTTTAAAACTGGCCACATTCCTCGTATTACTTAATTTCTTATACCTTGCATTTGGTCCTTAAGGGTTGCAATAGCAACAATACATCGGGTCTGCCCTATCTTCTAAGGTTGTTACAGCTATGGTTTCTATATGACGGCACTTTGCACAACCAAATGTCTCTGCTTTTATAATATCTGTAGGGGATTGGCATAAACGACATTGCAATCCTTTTTTGGCACCTATTTTTCCCCAACCTGGAGTATCACAACGTTTGCATAAACAGAGTAAACGTTGGGCGAGCTGCTCCGAAAGTTGCTCTATAACTTTCATGCGTGTTGGATTTAAATGGGCACGCATATCTGTCTCTATCCAGACGTTTCTTGTTGATGAATTCTTTAATGCATTTTCAAAGCATTTTTCTAGGTTTTTTGTATCTTGTAATCCTTTAAAAATCAGTCCTTTTGAGTCCCTATTAGAACTACGAATTATAAGCGCATGTGACGGAAAAAGAGCTTTTTTTGCAAAATCTAATGCCTCGCTATATGATGAAACTTCAGCCATTTGGTAATTTGTTTCATGTGATAACTCTTGCACGTACAAATTAAAATCTCGTTTTTTATCGATAAAATAAATAATCTCTTTACCACACGGGATGAAAGGGATAAAAGGGCTTGGGCCGAAGCTTCCTTCACTTGCAAGTCCATAAGAAGCTTTAGTAACATCAATACCCCACTCACATTTTATTTTTGCACATTCAATCGCTGATCCACTTCTTTCTATATCTCCACAAAAAGTACCTAATTGGTCCGTATCAAGAGCACATTCATTTACATGTGCATTAAGAGCATTAAAAAAACTGGGACTAATCGCTTTGGATTTTTGATGTTTTGTTGTGAGAATGATATTACATCCAAAATATAATGATTCCATGTTTTTTAAACCATCCTTGTCCAATTCAATTCCTTATCAAGAATGTAAGTATTTTGACCGTCAGGTTCTATACATGCTAAATGCACCCATTCATTTGCGAATAGTTTTTTTAGAATTTCTTCTGCTGCGATAATTTTGTCGATTAATGAACGAGGGGCATATACTACAGCAAGCAGTCTTAGGGGCTCATGATAGGCCTCAATGTCTTTCTTGAAAACTGATTGCAATGGTAAGCCGTGCATAATATCGCTGGCATTTCCTTGCATTATTCCGAATTTTCCAGTTATGTTTTTAGTGATTTTACTGCCACCTCCAAATGCAACGTTGTCTAAGGTTGAAAAAAGGTACTGGTTATTGATCCATTGAGCGACAACCATCGGTGCTGTCAAAATAGTTGTTAATAATTTGCCGTCTTCATCAATAGTCCAATCGTACGAATGAAGAAAGCTCCTTGCTTCTAGATCTATATCTTTTGTTAACCAACGAGGCCCAACAATAAATGATGCGTTACGAGCCAGTCCCCATTCAGGCCTTACTTGGGCCCAATCATTTGCACGAGATTGAGTATGTTTGGATGCGCTTGTTTCCCTGTATGTTGAATCCATTGCTGTGCATCGTATAAAACTATTTTTTTGGCGAGCATTATGAAAATCAGTTTTTAAATCTGCAATTTGTTTTTTTAATTTTTCAGGTGAATCTAAATCATAAATTGTTAGAGCATCAGTTGTAGTGTTATGTTCAGCTCCTAAAAAATATGTTTCCTTGGGAATATAGATACTGTGTTCTTCTAGGTAATTGCGAATTTCTTGCCTATTAAGAATGGTTGCTAGTATACGTGCGTTTGGACCACCATGACGCCCTCCGCATGCTCCACAATCGAGTGCGGTCGCGTAAGCGTTATTGGTTGTTGAACTGCCATGGCCACACAGGAAAACAAGCGGCGCAAAATTATTAGTTAAACCCATCATCTTAAGGGCATTGGCTGCATAATTGGATTGATCCTCAAAAGTAATAGAATCAACATTGATGGCGGTTGGTAAAGATTTTTCGGATAACTTGCTTAGCTTATTCTTTAAACTAAGGGCAAAATTTGGGGAAAGACTCCGTGCAAACATCCAAAATCCACTAGCAGCCCCGATTGTTTCAACAAGGGCAAATGGGCTTGTGATATTGTATTTTAGGGATTGGTATAATTGTTTGAAGCCGTTTGTTTGTTTGTAATTTTTTTCACAAGCGCTATGTGAATGATTATCATTAATATTATGAGCTGGTTTTAATAAAACAGGGCAAGAAGCATATTTTTCACCTGTTAGATCATTTTTAATACTGACAGGTATTCCAAAGAAGCCTGCAAAGCCAAAGGTTTGGTAGTTACCTTGATTTTCTAGAGACCTCCTAAATGGTTCGGAGCGAACATCTATACAAAAAACGAATTGGGCTTTTGGAGCTTCTTCAAAGGTATTCTTTTTACTAGAAAGCTTTTCAAGTAGGTGGGTGCGATAACCATTTTCTGATTTTTTTATAGTATCTAACACTACCCCTGAATTAGTATTTTTAATTGCACATTTATGCCAATCTAATAAACCTATAGCTTTAGGCCAAAGCAAGCGGGTGATTAAAAGTCTTAAGGCAAGGTAATCTTCTTTAACCTTGCAATCAGTAATTTGATTGCTTTCACTCGACCAGGCTCCAAGATATTGAATATAAGATGCCCAGCCAGGCAGTGTGGTAAGCATCAGGGTTAAGTAATCATTATAATCAGTTTCTGAAATTCCAAGGAATAAAAGGCATTCGCCAATAAGGCATTTTGCTGAAGTGCAATTATTTGTATGGCGTTTGAGGATTTCTTGGTCTTCTTGTGACGAGCAAATATTTTTATCAAAAGACAATAGCTTAAGAACCGATTCTAATAATCCTTGATTGCGCAGGGGCATTTTGATAGTGGCTTGGCCTTCATCAAAAAACACTTGTAGCCATTTGATGGTTTCGCGGTTAACGCTTTTCATAGACATAGGTAAGTGTTTTTGTTGGAAATACCCATGGGCATAACTTATGGAATCATCAAAATGTGAATCTTCAAATCCTTGTAAAGGATTAACAGCTATTAAATTTTTCAAGGGCCAAAATGGCGCTATTTTTGACCAACTCTGTTCAACAGCAATATCAAGTATTTCTGAATTATTTTTATAAGAAGTATTTTCAACACGTTCTGATTTTAAAGAAAGACGTAATTTCATAGGGCACCTTAAAGATATGTATAGTCGTTGCGATGGGCGGTGATTGTTTTTGGATGAGGCTGGCTAAGGTTAAGCATGTATACATAAAACTTTAGTGGCCAGGTCAATTTTTGTAAGAGCGGCTCAAGATGTCCGTAGAACAAAAAAGCTACCCAACTGAAAAAGAGTAATAACATTCCAGCAACGTGAAAAATGTTTAAAGGTTGCGCATTCATAAGATTAAGAGGAACAAGAAATGCTTCAATTGAATAGATACTGAAACCGTAAAGGGTTCCTATTAATGCCGTTGCGATTAAGGCTAAGGGTAATTTTTTAAAGATTGTCTGCTTTAATATTGGTATTGCAAACTGAGTGCTTGCAATAAATGCAATAAATATTAAGAAAAGATTCGTATCAGAACCTAAAATATTTTTATGACTAGACAATGCAAAAGTGAAACTTCCCAAGGCTCCACATAGCATCGAAATACTAAAAACAGAAAGTTCAGGAGGATATCCTAGATTCAGCCTTTTCTCTTGGGCGGCTGATCCTGAAGCTAAAAATAAATATGCTTTAAACAATCCGTGCCAGCATAGGTGCGCTATAGCTGCTGGGAAGAGACCAAGTCCACATTGCATAATCATAAAGCCCATCTGCCCCATGGTTGAACAGGCAAGCATTCTTTTTACATCGCTTTGCATAAGCTTCCAGAAAGTGCCAAGCAACGCAGTGAAAAGGCCAAAAATAAAAATAATATCGAATATTAGTGAATAATCTTTAAAAATTGGAAAAAATCTAGTTAATAAAAAGCCGCCACCGTTGACCAATCCTGCATGCATAATTGCGGATACTGGCGTTGGTGAGTTAAGAGAGCTGGTAAGCCAGCGATGAAATGGCCAAATTGCTGACTGGGTCATCGCTCCCAAAAACAAAAATATTGACGTAGCTAGTATAGTTTTTTTGTCTAGATTGGAATTGATGATGCCTTGTATATCTGCTTTTCCTGTTGCTTCATAAAGTAGAAATATAGAAACGCTTATCATGATAAAACCGAAGAGAAAATTTTTTGCAGCCAAAATACCAGAATGAAAAGCAGCTTTCCAACTTGACTTATGGATCATTAATTTTACTAAAAGAAGGTTACTAAGTAGCCAAGTTAATAGAAAGACGATTACATGATTAGCGCTTACCATTAAAAAAACAGATAATATCAAAAAGGCAAGGGTAAGGTAGAAACTTGTATATTTTTCATCGCCCTTAAGATATCTGCCAGCAAAAGAAGCAACTGATATTCCAACAAAACTAACCAAACTGATCATCACTATTGCAAGCTGATCAATTAGAAAAAAGTCTGATATTTTCTCCATGAAAGATTTTCCTTCTATATTTTTTTATTGACTAAATATAGGATGCTTCATCATTATAAGAAAAATGAATAATTCTTATTCTAAAAATTAGAAAATCTAATGATAAATGTTGACACGCTGACCCTTGAATCATTCATAGCTGTTGCAGAAACAGGAAGTTTCACCAAGGCAAGTGAGCGTATACATAGAACTCAGTCTGCAGTTAGCCAGCAAATTGCGAAACTTGAGATGAATTTACGAAAGTGTTTATTTGTTAGGGGAAAGAATTTTTCGCTGACGCCCGATGGTGAAATATTCTATGGGTATGCAAAGCAAATATGTAAACTCCATAAACAGGCTGTAGAAAGATTTAAAGAGCCAGAACTTGAAGGCCAAGTAAGGTTTGGATTACCGGAAGATTTTGCAAGTATATTTTTAGCGGATGTTTTAGTAGATTTCGTCAATATACATTCACAAATTTTGCTGAACATAGAATGCGATCTTACGCTTAATTTATTTGATCGTTTTAAAAAAAATGAATTTGATATGGTCTTAATAAAAATGTGTAAACCGGAAGATTTTCCTAATGGTGTAGATGTTTGGTCTGAAAAACTTGAGTGGGTTGGTAACAAATTTTTTTTTAATTCATTTGAGAAGCAAAAACCAATTCCTCTGGTACTTTCACCGCAACCTTGCCTGTACAGATCAAGAGCAACAAATGCACTAGAAGATAAATTTATGAAATGGCGACTAGTATTTAGTAGCACAAGTTATACATCCAAAATTGCTGCTGTAAAAGCCGGCTTGGGTATTACTGCATTACCAAAATCAATGATTCCTAGTCAATTAACTGTGTTGAATAATGATTTGTTACCAACGCTTAGCGATACCCATGTTTCGCTTTTAAAGCATGATAATACCAACCTTGCAGTTGCTTCTTTTGAAGAATTTATATTGAAAAAATTAAGACCACCGTTAACTGAACTAAGATAGGTTCTGTCGCATCTTTCTGTCAGATTTTTGAGTTGAAAGAGGACGGGAAATAGCCCACAATTTTAATGGCAGTTTAGCATGCCTAGAGTTTGGTAATTTCTGAAAAATCTGATTCTTTTCAAAAATATGTGATAGAATCCTGGCTACTATTAAAGTAGGTGGCTAAGATCGATCAAGTTATTTATTCAGATTGCTTAATTACACTGGATTGCCACAGGATCCCAGGGAAAGCTGGGACTCATTATTAATGACGGGTTAATAAAGGGTGTTTAACCAATGAAACCAAAAGTTTTAGTGATTCTTACCAACCTTGGGGGACCTGATTCCCTTGGGGCTGTTCGACCATTTTTATTTAATCTGTTTTACGATAGGGCAATTTTGAATTTGCCTAATCCCTTTCGGTATATGTTAGCGAGGTGGATTTCCTTTGCGCGTACCAAGAAGGCCAAGGGAATTTATGCTCAAATGGGAGGGAAATCACCCATTTTAGAAAACACCCTTCGCCAAGCAAAGGGTTTGAAAAAATCCTTAGAAGATGACTTTGAGGTTATGGTTATCTCTGCAATGCGTTATTGGCACCCTAGAACCATCGATGCCCTTGAGTTTGCAAATGCCTTTAAACCAAATAAGGTCGTTTTGTTGCCTTTGTATCCTCAATTTTCAACTACTACGACTGCGTCTTCCATAAAGGAGTGGAAAGAAATTGCTCCCCAGTGGCAAGAACACACATCAGTTGAATGTTGCTACTTTAATGATCCTGATTTTATTAAAGCTCACCAAGACCTTATCCAGCCAATTTTAACCGAGGCAACCAAGCACGGTGCCCCTAGAATTCTCTTTTCTGCCCATGGATTGCCTCAAAAAGTTATTGATAGTGGTGATCCCTATCAAAAGCAGATAGAAGCAACAGTTGAGTCTGTAATGAAAGGTTTTAATGATATTGATTATGCCATTTGTTACCAAAGCAAGGTAGGACCCCTTAAGTGGTTGGGGCCAAGTACAGAAGAAGCGCTTAAAAATACTGGGGACAAAAAACAACCAGTTGTTGTGGTACCTGTTGCGTTTGTTTCTGAGCATTCAGAAACCCTAGTTGAGCTTGATATCGATTATGCAGAAAAAGCAAAAGAATGGGGTATTCCCTTTTATGGAAGGGTTCCAGCTTTGGGAGAGCATCCGTCATACATAAAGTGTTTAGAAAATGCTGTTAGACGACTAGTGGTTGAGCAATCATCCAACTGTTTAAAGAGAATTTGTGCCAATTCAAAATGTTCCAGTTCAAGATGCCATCTTTATAATCTTAGCTCGGAATTTATGTCTCAGAAATGCTCCTAACAATTATCTTTTAAAAAAATCTAAGAAAGATGATTGCTAGTGACGAAGTTCAGCCCGACCTCAGGTTAACAATAAGATACTTGAGTTGGCATCATCAATGTATTTTACTACCTTAGGTAAACAGGACTGATTAGGGGTAAAGCAGACACACAGGGATTCAGAAGCTGATACTACTGGAATTTCAGCAGCAGGGAAGGACGGAGCATTTTTGATCAGGAGTGGATAGGATGAGAAGCCAGCGACAGAAATACCAACTGCCATCATGAGCTTGTTAGGTTTGAGCTTATGCCCTGATTTTTTTAATCTCATGATCTTTCATTAGGCGAATGCCACGTTGTTTAAATTCTTCTAGGGAGTTTGTATCAAGAGTTACGGTTTTGACTGACAAACTTTCATTGAGATGCTCTAGCATACCCAGTAGGGTTGCTGCTTTATCTTGGCTTTCCAGGTCTTGTTGTAAATCATCGCCATCAGCAATACCACAAAGCTGAGGGAGGCCAATCATATTCAACAATCCGCCCATTTGGATAAGAGTGCGTGCGCGTGCACGACGATCTGAATTGGCGAACATGGCTTGTCTTGTGTTGAGTTGCGCTTTTAAGGACTGTAAATGATTAAGCTTGGTTATGAGTTCATGCAATTTTTGCAGTTGAACTTGAGGATTGTCTGGGTATTGGTGATGATCTGCTTCTGTGTTTAAGAAATTTCTCACCAGCACCTTGCCATTCCTCCATCTTTTTAGGATCAGACTTAATGGTTTGAATTACATCAATAGATTTTAGAAAAACTTGTTTTACCAACCCGATAGGATGTATTTACCTTTAAGAGGATCACATACTCAAAAAAAGACCCGAAAGGGTTTTTTTATTAAAATTATATCATTTTATTATTTAATAATCCTGAAAGGGGTGATTTGTGGAAACACTGATAAATACCAAACAGCTTGGGAGTGTTATTCGAAAAATTAGAAAAGAACAGGGGCTTACCCAAGAACAACTTGCTGCGGCTTGTGGAGTGGGAATACGTTTCATTCGCGAATTAGAGCAAGGAAAAGAGTCCTTTTATATCGGCAAAGCTTTGTTAGTTGTAAAGATGCTGGGGATAGGTCTCGAAATTGAGGGGGATGATACGATATGAGTAAAGAATTAGATGTTTATTTACACGAGATATACGTTGGTAGATTACTTCAAAGTATCTCTGGAGGGTTATCTTTTATATATGATGAACGTTACATAGAAGAAAATCACCCAGATATATCTATTTCACTCCCTTTAAAAAAAGAACTCTATGAAGGAGATAGAGTTAAAGTTAAAGCATTTTTCTCAGTGGGAAATTATCCCCACAAACAGCTGTTTATAATGACCCCCATAAAATGGAACAGTTGTCAGAGGAGAGAATCATCCCTAAATAATTAAAGCAGGATGAATTAAATGAAAAATAACATGAAGAAGAAACCGCACAGTGCAGAATTTAAATTC
>CANJXJ010000048.1 GCA_947478955.1 Alphaproteobacteria bacterium
GAATAGCTTCAATCGCCGCCTTGAATTTAAATTCTGCACTGTGCGGTTTCTTCTTCATGTTATTTTTCATTTAATTCATCCTGCTTTAATTATTTAGGGATGATTCTCTCCTCTGACAACTGTTCCATTTTATGGGGGTCATTATAGAAGCCTAACAAATAAAAAGTTGCCTGAAAGCGCTGAAGCACCCTATAGCCAAATTATAAGTTTGTACCATGAATTTTCTGGACTAGGAGCACAAGTTATTATTTCAAGTGCCTGGCAAGAAATGAGACGTGTATTACAAAGTTTACACGCAGTAGGAATTGAGCACACTGCTGAAATACTAACTGAAACGGCTATGGAAGAACGTACTAAAACAGAATATACAATTGTCCACGCTGGCAATGTAGTCAGCGCCCGCCAAGAACCATATTTTGAAAAGGGCTTCGTGAATAAACTAGAAGCTGCCCTTTGGTATGCAAGACGACAAGGCATAACTAGTATTGCATCAATCACCTTGCTAGATGATCAGGATACTCATGTAAGCTGCTTTATGAGAAAAAGGGAAGAGATGTTTGGGGTTAGTTGCCCTGCCCCCCGAGGAATATTAATACCTCCTTACGCTGTGCTTAATTCAGAGTAATTAATTAGGATTACGTATAGGGATATTCATCTTTCTTCGAACTCTACATGATAGTGAGAATCATGAGGAAACCAAGCCTTGTACGCTGCAAAAGGAATTTCTTTTAATTTTTGATGAATGTCTGTTTTTTTTAGCAACGCCACCAAAGGTAGGTCTAATATAACCGTTTTAATTTTTAAAGAAGAAAGCTTGCATGCCTCTTGTAGTGCGCTAAGATGTTCAACAATAGCCTCCAAATCTATTGAATATTGTTTGTAGATTCCCTTTTCATCAAATCGTATATGGTATCCCCAAGCGTTCCCTGGCCACAGAAACATGGTCGTACTTTTTACAGGCACCATAAAATCAACACACAAGCCATTTCTATGGGTGCGATGGGGCCAGAAATTTCCACCATTTTTCCATCCTGTTTCACCATAAACGTACATCACCCCAGGAGCATGTTTCTCTAGTAAATTGTATGCTTTAACTACCGCATTGCGAACTTTTTCATGTACGTGCGTGCGTCCTATGGTAGAGAGAAACCTTGAGTAGGTTTGAAAGTTAATACCATTTGTGGGCAAGCGCTTGGCGTTTTGAACAGTAGGTTGGTTTTTCTCATTAACGACTATTTTACTGTGTATGGATTGATTTTCAACTATGATTAACCAGTCGTTCCCATTGTAGGACAGATACATTACGACTACTAAACAACATACTAACCAACGTATTTTACCTGAATGGACATTCATCAAACCCTCGCAGTTTCCTGGAATGCAGGCGTTGTGGGTCCATTTTTTGTAAAATATTCATCGCTTCAATACCTACATGCAAATGGTGATTCACCCTACTTTTATAAAATTCATTAGCCATAGCCTGCAGTTTTATTACCCCGTGAATAGGTTTATCAGAAATACATAACAAGGTGCCATAGGGTACGCGAAACCTAAAACCATTAGCAGCAATCGTGGCTGATTCCATATCCACAGCTATTGCTCGGCTTTGACGGAACCGTTCATACAGTGCTTTGCTTTGTAATTCCCAATTGCGATTATCGGTAGTGTGCACCGTTCCCGTTCGAACTGCGGATTTTAGCTCACCTTCTCTTTTGCCAAAAATTTGTAAAACAGCCTGTTGAAGGGCTTGTTGAATTTCAGCAATGGGTGGCACTGGGACCCATTTTGGCAAATCATCATCTAATACATGATCCTCACGGACATAGCCATCTGCTAACACATAGTCGCCTAAAGTTTGGCTGGCTCTAAGTCCAGCACAATGACCTAGCATCATCCAACAATGAGGTCTTAAAACCGCTACATGGTCTGTAATCGTTTTAGCATTGCTAGGCCCAACGCCTATATTAATAATGGTTATTCCGTTTTTTCCAGGTTTTGTAAAATGATAGGCTGGCATTTGCGGCAGCAATTTAGGTAATTCTGATCGACGTTGCTTGTGAGATGCAAGAACGGTTCCACCAGGACCAATTAATTCCCAATTTTCACCCTTATTACGGTCGATATCCGTTGTGATATGGTTAATAAACTCATCAATGTAGCGTTGATAGTTTGTTAAAAGCATAAAATTTTGGAAATAACTGGGTGCTGTTCCTGTGTAATGATGTAACCGTTGTAGGGAAAAATCTACTCGTTCCGCTGAAAATAGGGCTAAAGGCCTGTAGCCATTAGGTACAAAAGTCGCATTAGCAAATGCGTCATCAATACGTTTTAAATCAGGAAGCACAAATTTACTTTGTAATCGAGCTAATTCATCCACATCAAATTGCGCATGAGAATGCTCAATAACAAACGGCAAAGGAATCGGCCAGTCATTGTAGCCAACGACTACTGAAACTTTATGGCGATTGATAATCAAGCCAATTTGTTCACGATAGTATTCATCATATAATTCAGGAGCTGTAACCGTTGTTCCATAATGACCAGGTTCACTAATAGCCCCATAGGCAAAAGTTGGATCAACGAATAAGTCATCATGGCCAATACTTACACCGATGTAGGGATAACACCCATGATCAGGAGTATGGTCACTTACGGCGCCGTTTTTTTCAAACTGGCTAAATCCTTCACAGATTTGCGTTACACTTTTATTATAAAGTTCATGAATATAATCAACAGCGGCATCAGCATTATCAAACCACTTTGCAGATTTAAGATGCGACCACGCCATTAGACGCCCCCCTTTATCCTAATAAAAGCAACTACGTACAATAATAAACTTAAACCCACCAAAATATATAACAATGCCCGATTGCGTTCTTTTAAATTTTTATCCATAAATTTTCCTATCAGCAATAAGGGCAGCAAATATCACAAAAAGATACATAATTGAGTAGGCGAAAACTCTGAGCCCTTCACGCAAATCATCGCTTTTATATAGCTCTACACTCAAATATATAAACCCTATACCAAAAACAACAGCGCATCCTAAATAAATCCATCCGGCCATTCCAAGCACATAAGGTATTATAGCGCTTAGAACGTTTAATACCGCGTAAATGATAATATACTTTTTAGTTTTTTTTATGCCCGCGGTGTTTGGCATCATCGGTAAACCGGCTTCTTCATACTCTGCCGCATAGTTTAGGGCAAGTGCCCAAAAATGTGCTGGAGTCCACAAAAAAATTATTAAAAATAAGCTCCATGGTCTCCAATCAAGAGGTGATACTGCCGCCCATCCAATCACCGGGGGTAAAGCTCCAGCTACACCACCAATGACAATATTGTGGGGTGTATTTGGTTTTAGAAGGATTGTGTATACCCCTACATAAAATCCAATAGTTAGAGCAAGCAAAGCGGCAGCCAGGGTGTTCACGGCTACCTGCATGACAGTAACGGATAACACGCTTAATATAACCCCAAAGGCTAAGGCAGAATCAGGATGAATAATGCCAGATGCGGTGGGTCGTGCCATGGTTCGCGTCATGCGTTTATCAACATCTCGTTCATACCACATGTTCAAACATCCAGCAGCGCCAGCTCCAGTAGCAATGCACAAAATAGCAGTGAATTCTAAAATAGGGTGAATATGCCCTGGGGCCATCCACAAACCACAAAAACCCGTAAAAATAACCAAGCTCATAACCCGAGGTTTTAGTAATTCCCAAAAATTACGCACGGATGGGCTTGTGCAAGGGGCTTCTGAGCTTAACATCATTTTATAACTGGCAATGTTTCAAAGCTATGAAAGTCGGGAGGTGAAGGCAGCGTCCATTCTAAAGTATCAGCTCCCTCTCCCCATGGATTTTGTGGACATGGAGTTTTATCTTTAAAAACTCTATAGATGACGTAAAAGAAAAATAAGGCTGCACTAAACGAAATGACTGCCCCAACAGATGACACATAATTCCAACCAGAAAATGCATCAGGATAATCAGGAACGCGCCTTGGCATACCAGCAAGCCCAAGAAAATGCATAGGGAAGAATGCAATATTAACCCCTAGGAACGTTAGCCAAAAATGAATTTTTCCAAGGGTTTCATTATATTGATATCCGCTCATTTTACCGATCCAATAGTATATTCCGGAAAATAGGCCAAACAGAGCTCCCATTGATAACACATAATGGAAATGGGCTACCACATAATATGTATCATGTAAGGACACATCAACTGACCCATTGGAAAGCACAATGCCTGTTAACCCGCCAATAGTAAATAACAAAATAAACCCACTGGCAAATAACATAGGTGTTGCAAACCTTATTGACCCGCCCCACATGGTAGCTAGCCAGCTAAACACCTTAATACCAGTTGGTACAGCAATAATCATAGTAGCAATGGTAAAGTATGTTTTGGTAGATAGATCAAGCCCTACAGTAAACATATGATGTGCCCACACCACAAAGCCTAAAAATCCAATTGATACCATCGCATATGCCATGCCTAAATAACAAAACATTGGCTTACGTGAAAACGTTGAAATCACATGGCTAACAATTCCAAACGCTGGCATGATCATTACGTAAACCTCAGGATGCCCAAAGAACCAGAACAAGTGCTGGAATAACACTGGATCACCACCGCCAGCAGATTCAAAAAAAGTAGTGCCAAAATTTCTATCTGTCAGGAGCATAGTCAAACCACCTGCTAATACTGGGACAGAAAGCAATAATAGAAATGAAGTAATTAAAATTGACCAAACAAACAATGGCAGTTTATGGAATCCCATACCAGGCGCCCGCATATTGAATATGGTGGTAATAAAATTAATTGCTCCTAAAATTGAAGATGCTCCCGCTATGTGTAAACTTAAAATCGCAAAATCAACTGCCATGCCATTGTGACCAATGAGTGCGCTCAATGGTGGGTACACTGTCCAACCCGTCCCAGCTCCTGCATCTACAACCATTGATAAGGATAATAAAATAATTGAAGGCACCATTAGCCAAAAGCTTACGTTATTAAGACGAGGAAATGCCATATCCGGTGCGCCAATTAATAGAGGCACAAACCAATTTCCAAATCCTCCAATTAATGCCGGCATGACCATGAAAAATACCATCAAGAAGCCATGACCAGTGATAATTACGTTATATAACTGCCCTTCAATAATTGTACTACCGGGATGGGCGAGCTGAGCACGCATTAACATAGAAAGCACCCCCCCAAAAAGGCCACCAAACGCCGCAAAGAAAAGGTACAACGTACCTATGTCTTTGTGATTGGTAGAGAGTAACCAACGACGCCATCCGGTGGGGTGAGAATGAGCTTCAGAATGGGCGAGTGTCATGCATTTTCCTTGTGTCTTTTAATCACGTGACCCTTCTTAGGATCTTCCTGGTGGTTGCTTTTTTCTTCAGATTTTGCGCCAGATTGTGTTTCAGGCTTTACAGTTGTCTTTGCTTTTACCCATTCCTGATATTCTTCCTTTGACACAGCCTTGACCGCAATTGGCATAAACCCATGCTTAGCCCCGCATAACTCAGAACACTGACCATAATAAGTACCAGGTTTTTTGATACTAAACCATGTTTCATTAACTCTGCCAGGTACTGCATCCCTTTTAATTCCAAGAGATGGCACCGCAAAGCTATGCAATACATCAACCGCTGTAATAAGCACACGAATGACTGTATCAACCGGAACAACCATGGGATTATCAACATCAAGCAAGCGAAGCTGACCAGGCTTCAAATCCTTTTGCTCAATCATATAACTATCAAACTCAAAGTGCTGCCCTTCGTTTTTGGCATCTGGGTATTCATAGCTCCAATACCACTGGTGGCCAACAGCTTTAATGGTCATTTCTACATTTTGAGGCGCCTCCATTTTATGCAATAGCCGAATAGAAGGAATTCCAATAACAACAAGAATAATGACTGGTACAATTGTCCAAATTATTTCTAATGTGGGACAGCTAGTAAATGTCATAGGCGTTGGATTTCTATGATGGTGAAAGCGATAAAAAATATACCCCAGCAACAAAAAGACAGCTACAGCAATTCCGGTAATAACATACAAAAGCAAGGTGTGCATATCATGCAACCCCTCCATAACCGGTGAGGCTGCATCTTGAAAATTCAATTGCCAAGGGTGAGGTTGGCCAGAGGACTGTGACATGTATCAAATTTAAGAATAATTTACCTTAACTTAGATCATTACACACAATAGCCGTATTGGAAAAGATGTCGTGTTGAGTTAATATGCCATCCGCCACCCTAAATCTCAAACATCTAGGCGCTTTTTAAAGCGGCTCACCAAAAATATATAAATCTCAGTGAAAAAACGTCAACAATGAAAAATTAAAAAGTAAAATAAAGCAACAAAAATTACTCCTGCTTATTGAAAATCTTTAAGTTAATAGACACATATTCCATATGGCTTTATATTCTTGTTAAGACAACCGGGTACAGCTTATGTTTGCATTAATTGATTGCAATAATTTCTTCGTCTCCTGCGAGCGGGTTTTTAGGCCTGATCTCGAACATAAGCCTGTGATCGTGCTGTCTAGTAATGATGGATGCGCTATTGCCAGGTCAAATGAAGCAAAGCGTCTTGGCATTCCCATGGGTGCGCCGTTGTTTGAAATCCGCCATCTGGTTAAAGCGTATAATGTTGAAACACTCTCATGTAATTTCGAGCTGTATGGCGACATGAGCCTGAGAGTAATGAACGTACTGCAACAAAATTGTGAAAAGGTTGAAGTCTATTCTGTTGATGAGGCATTTTTAGAATTTGATGATTCTATCAACTGGGTACAAGAAGGTGAAAGACTACGCCACCTGATTTTTCAATACACAGGTATTCCCAGCTCAATTGGGTTTGGACCAACCAAAACTCTAGCTAAGCTTGCTAATGCCCAATCAAAATCACTGGGGATAGCTTGTTATATTGATAACACCCCTAATTATCATAATACGTTGAAAGCAATTCAAGTTTCCAAAATATGGGGCATTGGCACTAACTTAAATAAAAGCCTAAAACAACAAGGCATTTACACAGCTTATGATTTAATGATGACTGACCCAAGTTGGGCGCGTAAAAATTATAGTATTGTTGTGGAACGTATTGTGCGCGAACTAAGTGGTTTTTCGTGTATGCCCTTAACATTAATTCAAGAATCTAAAAAATCTATTCAAATTACCAGAAGCTTCTCAGGCCCCATAAAAGACAAAGGCATCTTAAAACAAGCCGCTGCGCGCTATGGATTTCGCCTCGCCCTTAAGTTACGGGAATCATCTCAAAAGACAACAACACTTTTTGTTTATGGACGCAATTCACCGTTTCGAGGCGAAGCACCAGTTTTTCATCAACGCACCATTGTGTTATCTGAACCTACCAATGATACAGCGGTGATTATTGGAAAGGCGCAGTTAGCAATTGAGAATTTCTTTGATGAAAATGTTGCCTACCATAAAATTGGTATTATGGCCCTTGAACTGCGCGATGCAACAGCACCAGTTGCTAAAGCATTATTTGAAACACCAAAGCCCTTTAAAAAGGCTGATATTGATAAGGTAATGGATACTTTAAACAAACGGTTCGGCCTAGGCACCGTTCGCCCCTTATCATGCGGTGAAGGTATTGAATGGATGAATAAGCGCGACCATAAAACCCCCGCATACACAACTAACTGGAAAACCCTTGTACAGGTGAAAGCAAAGTAAATGTCTGATTTTATCCCTCCTCACCTTTCTAATCTTATGCGTCTTGATCGATGTTTACGTCGTCTTTACCCAGGCCTTACCCAAGGCGCCTTGGAAAAATTACTTCGAAGTAAAAAAATTCTAGTCGATGGTAAGCCAGCTAAAAGCAGTACTCGGGTTGAGTCTGAAGAACAAATACGTCTTCTAGTTGATTTGAGCCTTTATGCCACCCCTTCAACTGAACGCATTAAGAAAGAGGTTCACGTTAGTGATGAAGATGTCAAATGGATTGAAACGATTATCATTTGGGAAGATGAAAGCCTAATTGCCCTGAATAAACCCCAAGGGCTAGCCGTACAAGGCGGCACAGGCACCAAACGGCACCTTGATGCAATCATGAAAGTCTATAACCCAGAGGCTCGACTGGTACATCGCATTGATAAAGATACCAGTGGTGTTTTAGTTATGGCAAAAACGATTCCGATGGCCCAATACCTTACCCATTTGTTTGAACACCAGGGGGTACAAAAAACCTACCGAGCCATTGTTGAGGGGAATGTTCGCCCTGCCCAAGGAATGATTACTTTTCCCATCGGTAAAGAAATGGTTGGCAATAAAGAGAAAATGGTAGTCAATGGGCCTCATGCGAGGCCGGCTGAAACTCAATACATGTTAAAAAAGAAACTCGGAAATCTTTCATTAGTTGATTGCTGGCCAAAGAGTGGGCGCACCCACCAAATCCGCGTTCATTTAAGCGAATCAGGTTGGCCTATCGTGGGTGATTATAAGTACGGAGCCACAATCCGAGGAGAAGGCTTACATTTGCACGCCCACCAATTAGCATTCGTTTTGCCTGACGGTGGAAAAATGGTAATTACAGCACCACTAGCAGAGCATATGGTTGAAACCATGCTGCACTTTGGCGCTGACCCCGACAAGATTCAATGAAATATTTCTCCTCACGATATTTTAATAATAAAATTGTAGTTTTTTATAAATAAAATATTGATTTATTACACTTTTTGGTATTATAGTTCTTTATTCTTGTTTTTATAAAAATTAATGATTAGAACTTACAAAACCTTTCGTACATTTTCACAAATTATTTTTTATTCACCTGCAATTCCTGCGTTCCAGCATCCTTCGTGTTGCATGACTTTGAACTCCTTTCAACCGATGAGCGCTTAAGTGAGGAAACACGCACCTACAAGACAATAACTTGTCAGAAATTTGACGAAGAACTTCGCAGTATGGGCGCGTATTCTTCTACCCCCATGTTAGATCTTTCCGAGGACGCCTTTAACGATAACGATACATTAAACCCCAGTAATATTCGCCAAGCTTTAAACCAAATGGGGTACTGCTCAACATTACCAGTTCAAATAGTCCCGCCTGGTGCGGAAGCCTATCAAATTTTTTCAACAAGTGGTAGATTTTTTAAAGTTATCAAATCAGCAGAAGAAGGAGCACTGCTACGCACGATCGGTCTTAGCCCCATATCACCAAAAACAAAAAGCATGATAAACCTTCCTGAAGCTACCTTCACATACCTCCGCAATGGCCAAATTTTCATGTTTTGGTGTTACCGTCTGCCCCTGGGAAAAGTTTAAGCAGCTGGATTAGCGAACTTGATAACCCCGGAAAACTATCACATTTATGTATAGATTTTTTTTTAGAAGAAGTAGGCAGCGCACTTGCAGCACTTCACTTAGAACGAATTTATCTCGATCCAACCAATTCTGACATAAGAAAATTACGTACTTGTATTCATGGTGACCTTCATTCCAATAATATCTTTTTTGATCTCAAAATGCTTCAGGTAACTTTTATTGACAGTGCAGGAATTGGGGCATCATGGCTTGATCCTAAATCGCCAGAATTAGACTTCTTTTTGATGATACGTAGTCTACAAATGGAAATATCTAGCAAAGAACTTAAATATTTAAAATTCTCGAGAATGTGCGAAGCATTTTTTAAGGGATACAAATCAAAAGTACCAGCATTTCTTCATCCCTCAATTGATGAGGTAATATCTGATTTTACTGCTTTAAGCAGTAGAGTCACCCCTAAATTATCTTTAAGCAGTGAACACTAGTGCGCAAAAACAACATAAAAAGTGATGGGTGAATGGAATATAAAATTTCAACCAATAAACTTGCTTTGAATGAATTTATCCCACATCAGGGCTAAAAGCAGTCGCAAAATCTCTCTAAAACCTTTATAATAAAAACATGTTTGCGATGAAGGAGAATAATAGATGCTAGCTGTTACTGACGCGACTTTTGAACAGGAAGTTTTAAAATCCTCTGTTCCAGTTGTTGTTGATTTTTGGGCTGAGTGGTGCGGGCCTTGCCGTATGCTAACCCCTATTTTGGAAGAGTTAGCCTCTGAAATCACAGATAAAGCGGTGGTTGTAAAGGTCAATATTGACCAAAACCCCCAAATTGCTAGTCAGCTTGGCGTTCGTAGTATCCCTACGATGATCCTATTTAAAGATGGTCAAGCAATTAGTAACATGGTTGGCGTGAACCCTAAGCCAAAAATAAAGACGTGGGTTGAAGCTAACATCTAAAAAATTAGTCGTAGTCCCTTTTCAATTGCACTCTTATATGGTAAATATATGAGTATGTTCCCCGGTAGCTCAGTTGGTAGAGCAAGTGGCTGTTAACCACTGGGTCAGCGGTTCGAGTCCGTTCCGGGGAGCCATTTCAGACAACACTTCCAGCGCTTTTAATGATCACACAAAAATAACCGGGTATACTCAGGGTATACTATTGAAGAAGGATCAGAGTAATTCCTAGAGAGCTTCTTAGGCTTATCTTTCCTTATTTCATCATCAAGAAAAAATTTTCCAAAGAAATCCATGTTGATAAATATTATAGCGATCGGTAAATGTTGAGCATAAAAATAAATAATTTCCAGTATCACACTGAAAAATCTTGATAAACCTGATCTACAGTTCCCCTTTGATTTTGGTTTCTTGTTAGCTTAAACATCGTCTTTCAGAGGAAGGTAATGTTTTAGGTTGCAGTTTTGCATTGCCATTCACAAAACTTGTATGCAAACCCATTTTAGCTTCCAACATCTCAGCAGCAGCCTTATTTAGAACCATCTAACTGTGGAAGCCAACGATCATCATTGATGAGGTTGATACCTTTATCAGAGACTCTGACGAATTACGCGGCATCATTAATTCAGATCACACGCGCCCTACGGCTTATGTGATTAGAACTACTGGAGACGATCATACTCCTAAGCGGTTCAGCACCTGGGGAGCAAAAGCAATTGCGATTATTGGCAGCCTTCCTGACACCTTGCATGATCGTTCCATTGTCATTCAACTTCGAAGAAAGCTTGTTCATGAGAAAACAGAAAAGTTAAGGCATGCCAATCCCAACCTTTTTAAGAATTTGCAACGCAAGCTCTTAAGGTTTTCCAATGATCATGCAGAATCAATTAAAAATTCACGCCCCAATTTTCCTGAAAGTATTGGTATTTCTGACAGGGCTTTAGATAATTAGGAACCACTCCTAGCCATTGCAAAGCTTGCTGGCAATAGTTGGATGGAAAAGGTTTACCTTGCAGCAAAAAACTTTTCAGAAGCTGACAAAGAAACCTTACCAATTGGTGCTGAATTTCTTAAAGATATCGAAAAAGCTTTTCAAGATAGATTAATTCTTAAAATTCATACGGTCGATCTGATTAACTATCTTTGTGAAGATGAAGAAAGCCCCTGGTCGGGGTATAATTTTCGAGGGCAAGACAAGAAAATCACCCCACGTCAGTTGAGTAAACTTCTGTCCCCTTACCAAATAGTTACAAAGAACATAGAAATTGGTGGAGTCCAAAAAAAGGGATTTGAAAAATTACAATTTGAAGAAGTATGGGAACGTTACAATAATATTTTTTCTTCTAGCCCTTTTGAAAATGCCGTCCAGCCGTCCACTACTGTGGAAAACTGAGGGGTTGAAGGCTGGGGTATCCGTCCACCTATCTGTCCACCCTACCTTTGTATCCGCCCACTAAACATCAATGAAAATCC
>CANJXJ010000049.1 GCA_947478955.1 Alphaproteobacteria bacterium
CGAGATCCACAAGGCCCAACCACCACCACAAATATTTTAATGGTTAAAGAAAAAAAAGAAATTAAGCAGCAAAAGAAAGTGAAACAAGAGATGAATCTCTCCTCAAAAATAGCTGCTTAGTGTTCTTGACTTTGGGGGTCACTTTATACTTGATAAAAAGATGGATGATTTTATTGTTTGCGTCCAAGCAATAGTTGAAACTACAGATTCGATAAGTTTGGAAGTTGAAGAACTTAAGGGTATACGTGAATCCCTAAAATCTGACCTCCAACACCATTTAAGGCATGAAATGACAAGAAATACGCAAGAATTAAAAAGTTCTTTGCACCAGCAAATGAGTGAATCTCTCGAGGCAAATGTTGATCTGATACAAAAAATTCAAAGAGAAGCAGAAAAAGCAAAATCAGCCATTCATGCATATGATGAACAGCATAGAAAAAAGTACGTCCGTTGGGGGCTGTCATTAGTAGCAGCTGTATGTTTTTCTTGTTTTGTAATGGCTTCGTGTTTGTTTTATTTTTTCCCTCAACAACAGTATGTGCGTTACGAAATGACAGTAGAACAGGCCAAACAAATGCTGGTTGGAAAATCGCTTTTGGATAATTTTAAGAAGCTCAAGCAAGAGGATCAAAAACTTCTTGCAGATGCAATTGAGGAGTCTATCAGGGGTACAAGTCATATCGCAAAATGAAACTACACAGTCGCCAGCTCATATTGGCAATTTTTTCTTGGGAAAAATGCAAGCTAGCCGAGCATTTTACTTTTTTTGTGATGTGCTCTAATTTTAGGTATAAAAAACTCCGGCATCTGATCACTGAGACAAGTCCCAGGGGAAGAAAATCCGGAGTATCTATGTATATAATACAACTTTTAAACTTAATTTGTCAAGGTTAACATTGTGAAGCAGGTTACTTTTAGTATTCTAAACTCGACTTTCTCAAAAGCTAGAATATCACCATATTTAGAAAAAGATGACAGTGCCATTCAAGTTTTAGAAAAATATCATGCAAACATCAGCCTCAGCGAGGCAATGCATCCAACCCTTCATTATTTTGAAGTTTGCCTTAGAAATCGTATTGATCAGGTTATAAAAAAACATTACGGAGCAGATTGGCTTATTAACTATCCACGCCAATTGATACTTTCAGAGCAAGATATTAAAAAAATTGAGTCTATTGCTTCGAAAGTAAGACGCGAAAACAAAAAGGAGCCAATTCATGACGATATTGTTGCTCAAATGACATTTGGTTTCTGGTGTTCATTTTTTCATCGTAAATATGATCCAGCAATTTGGCATCGTAAGGATGCTGTGAAAATCATATTTCCTAATTTACCGCGTGTTAATAGAAAAAGGGCTTACATAGAAAATAAGATACTTACAATAAAGGAAATAAGGAACCGTATCGCCCACCATGAACCCGTATGGAATAGGAAGATTTCTATAATCGAAGCACATACGATATGCCATGAGCTTATTCAAGCCATGTCTAATGATGCTGTAGAGATGCTCAAAAGCATTGATAGGTTTTCAAGCGTTCATCAAGAACTTGTAATTAAGCCTAAAGTCTCTTGTCTATAATTCCTACCGTTCAAATCCTCGTGATGCCTCAGGCTGCTCTAATGTTAAGTCTTGGCTTTTAAAAATTTCCGCAATCTTTTGGATATTTTTATCGTGGCTACGTTCAATGGTTTTCATAAATTTCTCATCATTTTCGTAGAGAGTCAGAATTTCTCTTAAACCTTTTTCAATATTTAGCATCCGAGGCGATGTTGAAGATTCTTTTGCTTCAGCCTCATTATATCGTTCACATAAACCTTTAAACCTATGAACAGCCAGGTCACGTTGCCTCTCCACATGAGAGAGCAATGCTTCTTGGCATTTTTGAATTATACCCTCCGAGTGGGTAGGTAAATTCCTCTCCAACCTTTCATACAAAGCAGGTATTAATTGAGTTTTTGCTTTTTCTAATATCTCGTTTGCTTGGACTTCCTTTATTTGAGCATCAACGATGGTCAGAGGCTTGAAGCTATAGTCTTCTGAAACTTTCTGCCAAGCATTTAAAGCATCATAAGGAGACTTTTCTATATCTTTCAAAATATGGGCAATGTGTTTTTCTTCCAGCCAAGAATGCCTATGCTGAGTAACTTCAGCATTTAAATAGTTAATGATGCTCTCGCATTTTTCTTGTCGTGCTTGCTGCATATCCATATCAGAAGCGTTTTTATAATGAGCCGAATATTTTTTGAGGAACTCTTGGCAGCGTTCTATTTTACCCTGTGCGTTACTTGGTAAACCTTCTGATAATATCCGGAATACTACCGGCGATAGATGAGCCTGTGATTGAGCAAGCATGACGTTTGCTTGAGCCTCTTTTATCTTTGCTTCAGCGTGTGTAAGTGGAGTGAAACTATAATCTTCTGAAACCTCACGCCATTTTTCCAAAGCACCATAAGGAGAATTTTCTGCATCTTCTAATATGGTATTGATCTGCTTTTCATCGAGCCAGAAATGTCTATCTTGGGTAAGTTCTGCCTTTAAGTAATTGAGGATGCTCTCGTTTTTTTCAACAGTATCTTGATCAATGCCAAAGGTAGCTTTGTCATGCGTTTCTTTTGTTAATGCAGCGTGCTCTAGTATTTCTCGAACATCCAATCCATCAGGTACCCTATCTGCTAAATCCCACTTGTGGGGTAGGGTGGAAGGAACATCAACGATTTTAACCGCTTGGTTACCTGGTTCCTTTAATATGTTTGCTATCTTAGTAGCAGCATTAAGTCCTGGCTGGTCATGGTCCGGCCAGATGGTAACTTCTCTGTCTTTTAATACGTTCCAATCACTTTTTTGGACGGCACCACAGCCACCACTCCAAGTAACCACTGCATGGTCTTGGAATAATGCTCTGGCTGCCTCGCAGGTCTTTTCTCCCTCAACAATCAGAACTGGTGCATCTAGCTTTGCTTTAAGCTGATCAAGTCCATATAAAGGACGATCATTTCCAAACCCTTGCCAACGCCACTGCTTATCTGCCTTGTCATTTTGACAATAAGTGAGGGTAGGGGTGATCTTGCTGCCATGTTTATCTTCGAGACGTACGACATACCCAAGAACATTATTATCCGCATCTTTGTAAGCGTATCGTGCCGTTTCCTGACGGCCTTTCAGCATGTAGCTAAGGTTCTGTTCTGCTTTGAGATCAAATGGTATTGATGGTGCAGGAAACAGAGGCGTCCATTCCTGCTTAGCATGGATCTGAGGTCGCTCTTTTACTATTGGAAGTCTGGTCAGTGTGCCTAATCGATCCTGCCCTAACCACTCAGCGCCCCATTTAAAGGCTTGCTTGTGATCACACTCTAGTTGGTCTTGGATAAACTTTAAGGCGTTACCTGATTCACCCGTCTCGAAGTTGCTATACAATCCTTGCTTGGATCCTGCGACATGAATACTAATTGATCCCTTATTACCATAGCGCCATTCCGTAGATTTTTGTTGTTGAGGTTGCCCTAAGAATTGATGAGCTAGATCTTTAATTTTGCTGTTTAGTTCTTGCTTAATTAATGCTGGATCAAGAGATGGTCTCAAATTTTGAATGCTCTGAGACTGGCTATATTCAACACTATTTGTTGAGTATTTTCCATAATGTTGATTATGCAATCCATTATTATACCACAACTTGTCTTGTTTTTCAACTATAGTATTCATCCCCTGCTCCTGAACTTGCTCGCGTTGGTGCAGGATAAATTGGTTGCTTTGCGCTTCCACTGTACGCTTATTGATCCCATAAGCACGGCTGAATTCATTTACAAACTCTCGGTGCAATCCATAGTTCTCGCCTATGGTATGGGCTAGGGAATTACGCTCCAGGCGCAGCTCCTTAAACTGATCATAGTTGAAATGGGAATAGCACTGGCTTCCTGGATGGGTTTTTCTAATGTCACGCCAAAGGTCTCTAGCCACTTGCGCTGTTTCTCCATAAAGTTCAACTGTAAGCTTGGCTTTCTCTTCAGCATTCGATAATGGACGAGCTTTTAATCCTGTAGTGATCTGGAGCATCTCATTGGTTAAGCCAGCCTGGTTGATATAAAGCTTATGAGCATCAAAATCAGCTAGAATTTCTTTACCCAGGGTAATCTGGTCTTGCTTGATTAGGCGATACGCTTCCCAATCTACCTGTCCTGGGTTTTTGGTATCCTTACCCTGCTCCTTAATTACCGCTGCACCATCTAATATACATAATTTGTATTCCTGCACCCGTAGCCATGCCGCTTCATTCTCTGGACGGATCGTATAGTCTTTCACTAAGTCTTTATGTTCAAATCGGCTAAGGTGTGATGACATCGATTTAAAGCTTGAAAAATCTTCCTTTGCATAAAACAGCTGAACATCATGACGATGACGGGTCATGGCCACGTATACACCCTTGGCATCCATATTTTTTGAAGCTGCTACAAATACATTATCAACGGTTTGTCCTTGGGCTTTATGGGTGGTAACCGCATAGCCATGGGCAATGTTTGTATAGGCATATGTATTTACAGGGTCCGCTGGAAGCTGACCGAGTGCAACTTTGGGCGTGGATGTTTCGATGCAAGAAATAGTAGTAAATAGATTGTCATTAAGTTGAACCTGGAGATCACCTTGTTGGTTTACGCCTGTAAGCGTTCCTTGTGTTCCATTTTTAATGTAAATTCCTTGTTTAATTACTCCATCACTATCGGTAATGGTTAAACGGGTTTTATCGTTTTCTAAAAAGACGACCTTATCTCCAATCGCAAATGATCTGCCGTTAATATCAGCAATGTCTTTTTGATCAATTAAGCCTTCCCTCTTGAGGACGGTGCGGATGGCTTGGTTGATCTCTATGGTTTGGGCATTAGTAAAGGCTAAAACGATACAAGTTTGCTTATCAGCAATCCCCTGAATGTAGGCAGATACATAATTCCTAGCAATGTCTTCGCTTATGGTAGCTTGGGATACCAGGTGAATATGACCTCGTTGTTCATAAGCACTCAATGCTTCCCCTACTTCAAGGTTAGCTAGGTTCTGACTTGCGTCTTTCATCCAATCTTGCTTCTGACGATAGATGGTCTTTAGTTCAAAAAGGTTTTTTGAAGTTTGATCGCTGGCTTGGTTTTTAATCTCCCTAAAGAAGTCTCCCGCTTCAATTGCCTTAAATTGATTATCATCACCAACTGCAATCAGCTTTGCCCCAGCCCTGTTCACATGAACTAACAGCTCACCCCATAAGCGAGTGCCAACCATGCCTGCTTCATCAACAATCAGCACTGTGTCCTTGGTTAATGCCGATCCCTCAAACCGTTTTAAGTCCTGATACCAGTCCAGCTGCTTAAATACGCCTTCTTCCAAAACACTATTAAATGACAGGAACTTTTCTTGAGCTAATTGATAGCGTTCCCATTGATAAATCCAACTATGGAGTGTGGTTGAAGGTATACCTGCCTCTTTGCCTAGGTTATCAGCGGCCATTGCAGCAAGCGACGCTCCAACTACTGTGTGGCCGGCTTCCTTGTAAATATCACTGACCGCCTTAAGTGTAGTGGTTTTACCAGCACCGGCTCTGCCCACTAATACAGCTAAGCTATTGTCTTGGGTAAGTCCAACCACTGCATCTCTTTGCTCTTGGGATAGGTACCCAAAGTTAGTAGCAAGGTGCGTCTCGGTAGTTTCTTTGCTGAGATGAGGTTGATAAAAGGGTGTTGTAGAAAGCCCAGCTAGTAACCTTACAGCTTGGTCCTCCAAAGCCTTATAGGTTGGTGAAGTATAGCGAACCTGCCCATCAATCCCCTCGCCTACTACAATTGATTCCCGGAGGGCAGTTTCAAATATCTGTGCTACTAACAATGCATCGTCCCCTACCCTTTTTTGAATCCCTTTTAGCAAGTTCATCTGGGTAAAGGTGGCATTGTTTTGTGTAAGTTCTGGCAGAATGGTTGAGGGAGACTCAAGTAGCGCCTCCCGGTTACGGTCATAAATTTCTGCGTTTTGTTCAACAATGCCCGAAGTGATGCCCATAGATTCGAGTTTGTCCGATACCCAACCGCGATGCTGGCTTGGTTCCAGGTTTATACCTAAATCAGCAAAGCTCTTTTCGGTAATCCGAGCTTCAATTCCTTCCCGTTCTAAGTATTGGTTGGTTAAATCCGCCCAAAGCTTGCGGGTGGCTAGTAATTCACCTCTGGAACAAATCCCCCGGTCCTTAGCCCATGCTAGATTGCCATTTACTTCTACCGCCCGCCTTGAAATTTGCAAATGGGCATGCGGATTACCTTCATCATCATGCACCGCATAAGTTACCACCAAATTCCTGCTAAGAAATCTTTCCTTGGCAAATTGGATAACCAATTCATGGGAAACTTCAATTGCTAATTCTCGCGGCAAGGCCACGACAATTGTTTGCGCAGTTCGAGCCGAGTTTAGATAAGCATCCCTGGTAGCCTCGGTTTTATAACGTTTATGGCCATACTCGTCTTCAAAATTTTCTAATAAGTCCCAAACTTTAATATTGTGGAATTCAGCCGGTGCATGCTCAGGTGCTAGTGTATTGGTAAAGGCAATATCACTGTGACGGTTTTGATAATTAACGCTGAGATCACGACGTGATTCGTGTAGATTTTCTCCTGTGATATAAGCAGCACTCTGCACCGCACTACGTCCGGAACTTCGGCTGACAAATCCTTGACTGAGATGATACATAGCCATGAGTTTAAAAAGATTCTTTCAGCGTAATACTCTCTTCTTTTTGCGATTCTCTTTTTATCTTATGAAATCGCCAGCCAATCTTTCTTGAAGGAGTGCGCGGAAGTCTTAACTCAGCAAAGCTTTTTTCTGTAACTCGTGCGTCAAACCCTTCTCTTTCCAAATAGTGATTGGTTAAATCTGCCCATAATTTACGAGTTTCTAGTAAAGACTTACGAGTAGCAATATCACGATCTTTGGCCATTTCAAATGCACCTTTTTCATTAACTGCACGCCTTGAAACTTGCAAATGAGCATGAGGATTACTTTCGTCATCACGCACCACAACCGTTACAACTAAACCACGAGACACAAACCTATCTAATGCAAACTGAATAATTAGTTCACAAGCTACATCAATTGATAATTCTTTGGGCAATGCTGCCACAATCGTTTGTGCTGTTTGCGCTGAATTTATGTAAGTATCTCTAGTTGCATCAGTTTTATAATGCCGATAACGATACTCGTCTTCAAAGGTTTCAAGCAGGTCCCAAACACCTGTGTTATGAAATTCTGCAGGCGCATGTTCGGGTGCTAATGTCTTTGAAGATACAATGGAGTTCTTACGATCTTTATAATTAGCTTTAAGATTTCGTCGTGATTCGAAGAGCGTTTCGCCAGTAATATAAGCAGCATTTTCTACAGCACTACGCCCCTTACTTCTACTAAGCATGCTATGATTTAGGTGATATATTGCCATAAAATCTGCTTAATAAAATCACTGGATTAACAATTGAATTATAACGCCGTAGGCAAGTTACCGCAATAGCGGGTAAGTGCGCATTTAGCAAAATGCAAAATGACACTTGTTAACACTATCGCATTATGGTTAAATTTAATTGGACAAGTACACGTTAAGGGGTGGAGGGAAGCTCCCCTTTCTTTCATCCTTTGATGTGTTTCTGGTTTTTCTTTTCTTGTGATCTAAAAGGTTGGAGTGACAAACAGTGCTACAAAAAAAAGTTGATACTATTGATAAAAAGATTGAAGACCTAAAAGCTCAAAAGAAAAAAATAGAAACCGACATTGCACATCAACTTCTCCATGTTATCAATTCTCATTCCGGATTCACCCTGCCCTTTCAGACACTTGTTGGTGGATTAATTGATGTGATTCAAACCAGTAAGTCTGATCCTAAAAAGATGGAGGAATGGCAAGCAGCTGGTGAGACATTTCTTAAACTTAGAAACAGATCTTCATCAAATACCACTACAAAAGTTGCATGATCTCATGACTAAGCTCAATCGCTTACAATCCTTAAAAGCGCAACTCAACACCCGAAAAGCCGGGTTCGCCAATTCAGATCGACGATCACGTACACGTACGCTTATTCAAATGGGAGGTTTGTTAAACATGATTGGTCTCCCTCAGCTTTGTGGTATTGCAGATGGCGATGATTTACAACAAGATCTCGAAAACCAAGATAAAGCAGCAACCCTCTTGGGAATGCTCGTACACCTTAATGAAAAGCTATCCATAACAACCTTAGCGCTAGACTCTAGTGAGCTAGAGGGATTCAAGCAACGGGGCATTCGCCTAATGAAAGATCATGAAATCAAAAAAATCAGGGCTTAAGCTTAGTCCAGTACAATCATTGGCGCTTTCAACAAGAATAATTATTTATTAGGGTGATTAATGACCAGAAAAAAGCTAGATCCTGTTGAATTATCATTAAAAGATAAACTCATGGCGGCTGATCATGAAAAGCTAGCTGATATACTGGTGTCCTTGTATAACGAGAATAATTCTTTTCAAAAACAGCTAGCAATTGTCTTTGCGGGATTAGACGAAGATCCTAAAAAAATAACTAGTTTGATTAGAAAAGAAATTGCCTCATTAAAAAAATCTACAAAATTTGTGGATTATTATGAAACCGATTCTTTGACTGATCGCCTTGATAATTTACGATTAAGAATTATCAATGAGTTAAACATAAAATCATCCAGAATTGCTTTTGAAGTAATGCTTGAATTCCTAGATTTGCATGAAAAAACCCTTAATCGTGTTGATGATAGCAATGGTACAGTTAGTGGTGTTTTTAGTGCCGCATGTGAGGATCTTGGTAAGATTTTGCAAACTGCTAATCATTTATCTGTCACCGAGATTGCAGATAGGGTATTTACGCTATTTATGAACAATAGCTACGGTATTTATGATGATATCATTCATAATCTTAAAATCTCCTTAGACAATGAAGGACTTGATTTACTGCAAGAAAAGATGCAGCTAGCTGCTAATACTAATAATCTTTACAAAGTTAAACTCGCCCTTAAAGACATTGCAGACTGTAAAAATAATGTTGATGCGTTCATTGGTGCCTGTGCGTTTGTCGAAAAGCCTACTGCCCATGACCATCTTGATATAGCAAAAAGACTGTTAACTCATTGGCGAGCTAAAGAAGCTTTAGAATGGCTTGCTCGCATGGAAATTCCTAGTCAACATCCTTGGCAACAAGATAAAAAGAAATTAAAAATTCAGGCATTAGAGTTGGATGGAGAATACGAACTAGCCCAACGAGAAAGATTAACATGGTTTGAAGAAATTTTGAGCCCTAAGATATACGGTGAAATTATAAATGCTTCTAAGCCCGATTTCAAAGAAGAATTTAAACTTCGCTCCATCAATAAGGCCTTTCAATTTCCAGAGCCACACACAGCTCTTTATTTTTTAACTCAAATACAGGAATTCGAAGAGGCAGCCAAAATTGTACGATTAAGATTTGATGAGTTAAGTGGGAAACAGTATTCTACTTTAAGGCCTGCTGCGGATTTATTAGTAAGCATTGATCCCCTTGCTGCCTCACTGTTATATAGAAAAATGATTCAACCAATTTTAGAAGAAACAAAAACCAAATATTACAGTTATGCAGCAAGGGACCTAATGACATGCATTGCTCTAAATAGTAAAATTAGGGACTGGGATGGATTACAAGACCACGACCAATATTTCAAAGAGATAGAAGATAAACACAAGCGAAAAATAAGATTCTGGGATGAATATAAATCAGCCATACAAAAACAAGTGACTAAAGAAGCAAAACTAGCAAAAAATACTAATCATAATCTAATTCTTTGATTCTCTTGACTACACCTAAAATTTCAACCAAAAGGAACCACATATGATTCTCGATCTATCGTCCCTACAAAAATCTATTACAACGTTAGAGAAAGCCTTGGATGCATACCAATATGATAATGAAAATTTGTTCATAAGAGATGCATGTATTCAACGCTTTGAATACACTTACGAAATTGCACACAAAATGATTCGCAGGTATCTTGAGATGTCCGAACCAACATCAACGGTCGTTAATGACCTTAGTTTTCCTGCTCTTATTCGCTTGGCCTATGAGCGCGGTTTGTTACATGCGGAATATATTGAATGGAAAGCATTTAGAGAAGCACGTAACATGACCAGCCATGTTTATAATGAAGAAAAAGCTCTTGACGTGTTTGAATCTATTCCTAAGTTTTTTATAGAGGCAAAGTTTTTGCTTGGTCAAATCCAAAAGCGCCAACAAGCGGGGCAAATTTGAGTCAACCCCCGATCGACATTCGTCCGTGTGATTTAAAAATTGTTCAGCAAATATTGCGCAATACCTTGCCCGTAAATGCTAAGGTGTGGGTTTTTGGTTCTCGCGCAACATGGAAAACTAAAAAATCCTCAGACCTAGATTTAGCGATAGATGCCGGCCGGCCGCTTACTAGAGAGGAAAATAGTACTCTTGAAGAAATCTTTGATGAATCTGACTTGCCCTATAAAGTAGATATGGTTGATATGCATATAGTTAGCGATACCTTCAAGACGATTATTGAGCGGGATATGGTGGAGTTGTGGATCTGGACTGTGGTGCACAAATAGCTTTTTGAGCTGGAATTTTGTATAAATGCTTCTACCAATGTAAAAACATTTGCTAGATGCCATATAAATTGAAAGAAGCCGTACGTCATAAATTTGACAAGAAATCGTACAATGTTCGCGATTGGAAAAAATATGATGAAAACCTTAGAAACAGAGGTAGCCTAACCATATGGTTTTCTGAGGAAGCTATAGCAGCATGGAATTGGGTGAGGCCATCAAAGATGAAACGTGGCAGACAACAGAAATATTCAGATCTAGCAATAGAAACTGCTCACACGTTGCGTATGGTATACAAGAAACCCTTAAGACAAACTGAAGGGTTTCTTGCATCCATTTTCAGATTCATGAAGGTTGATCTTGATATTCCAGATCATACGACATTATCAAGAAGAGCAGGCCCTGTTAAGTTATCGAAGTCATCAAAACCGGCTAGGCCAGCATCATCAACTGGATCAACCGTTGTCATTGTTGATAGCACGGGCCTCAAGGTGTTTGGCGAAAAAGAGTGGATGAATTACAAGCATGGCACACGCCTTAGGAAGGTATGGAGGAAGCTACATTTGGCTATCGATGAAGATGGTGAAATATTAAGCGCAGCGATTACAACACATGATGCAAGTGACACAAGCCAAGTTGCAGAACTGTTCAACAAAATAGAATTGCCGATTGATGAATTTATTGGAGATGCAGGTGGATACGATCACAGCTCAACTTATGAAGCCATTGAATCACGTGAAAGGATACAAGGTCGTCCGATAATTAGCGTAATTCCACCCAACCTTGGATTTCAAAAGGAACAGGATAGTGACTCTCCCCACAGAAGAAAGAACATAAAATTACTGGAAGAGAAAGGTCGCGCGGGTTGGCAAAAAGAAACAGACTATAATAGGAGAGCCCTAGCGGAAAATACAATGCATCGTTACAAATCA
>CANJXJ010000050.1 GCA_947478955.1 Alphaproteobacteria bacterium
TCGAATAGCTTCAATCGCCGCCTTGAATTTAAATTCTGCACTGTGCGGTTTCTTCTTCATGTTATTTTTCATTTAATTCATCCTGCTTTAATTATTTAGGGATGATTCTCTCCTCTGACAACTGTTCCATTTTATGGGGGTCATTATAGTATTTGCTCATTGTGACAACATCTATTGCAGAAAAATCGTAGATTATTGACTAGCAGGCGATGTCACTATACGATCATCAACCAGAAGTGGATGTCAAAATTGCTTGTGAATCTTAGAAAATAATGTGGCTGTAAGTAAGCCAATTAAGGACATGAAAAATGAATGTTGTTCTTCATTATTTAAGCGCTCATTATCCGAATTCTTAGTCCTTATTCAACGCTTCCTTACTCATCATAGTATGGATTTAAAGACCTGATCCTGATCCAGCTCCCGCTCCAGAACCTGCACGTCCATGTGCAACTCTAGATAAATGATCCTGTATTAATTTATCACGTTTCTCTCTGTTTTCAGTATCTGAATAAATTTTACATGCCCATTCTATATCTTCTCTCCAGCTCCAGCAGCTGTATATAAATGTCCAGGTGTGGTCGTAGCAGTTGCTCCTGCCTGCACACGTCTAGCTGAATAATCTTTCCATGCCTGAACCGTGCTTGATTTCTTGCCCGGCTTAGCACCCTTAACCGCCACTATTGCTGCATCACGTATATCTTGATGAATGTCTGATAAGCCTTCCCATGCCATTGCCGTTTCTCCTTTCCAGATATAAGGTGCAGCCTTAACATCCTCTGCTGCTTGAGCCGATAACTCTGGGGCCACCTTGGATAAATGATGCAGTGTCAGTGCCATATTATATTTTTGCACATCATCAGGTTCAGCCATAACTGCCTCTATTGCTTCAGCACGTTTATCTGGATTTGTAATCACGCCTAAATCACGCCACATACGAGCCACATCTTCTCTATTCCTAGGAGGTGCAGCCATAACTGCCGCGATTGCTTCAGCACGGCTAACTGGATCAATGTCTGATAAGATATCCCATGCACTAGCCATATCTGCTTTATGTCCAGGGTCAGCAGCCATAACTGCCGCGATTGCTTCAGCACGTATAGCTTGATTTTCAATGAACGATAAGACCTTCCATGCTTCAGCCATATCTTTTCTACTCCCAGCAGGTGCAGCCATAACTGCCGCTATTGCTTCAGCATATCTATCTGGATCTTCAATGGATGATAAGATCTTCCATGAGACCGCTATATTTGCTTTCTGCTCAACAGGTGCAGCCATAACTGCCGCGATTGCTTCAGCACGTCTATGTGGGTTTTCAATGGTTGATAAGCATGCCATATCTGCTTTCGGCCCAGGTGCAGCCATAACTGCCGCTATTGCTTCAGCAAGTCTATGTGGGTTTTCAATGGTTGATAAGTAGTACCATGCCCATGCCATATCTTCTTTCTGCCCAGCAGGTGCAGCCGTAACCGCCGCTGCTGCTTGGGCCCATATCTCTGGTTTTTCCCTCTTGTTAATGCTTGCTAAGCCCCTCCATGCCCATGCCATATCTGCTTTATGTCCAAGGTCAGCAGCCATAACTGCGGCTATTGCTTTAGCACTTATAGCTTGATTTTTAATTAACGATAAGGCCTTCCTTGCTTCAGCCATATCTGCTTTCGGCCCAGGTGCAGCCATAATTGCCGCTATTGCTTCAGCACGTATAAGTAGATCAGCAGTCTTGTTAATGCGTGCTAAGCCCCTCCATACCCATGGCATATCTGCTTTATGTCCAGGGTCAGCAGCCATAACTGCCACTCTTGCTTCAGCACGAGGTAGATCAGCAGTGGGTTGTAAGCACGTGCTTGCCCTCTCCATATCACTGGAGTACGCCAATGCAAGAGTAGGATCGTCCTTACTTAATTCATCATCCATTGCGAATAAGGAGGAAACCCCCATCATTAATACAGCTGCATTATAAATAAAAGATTTCATTACGACACCACCTAGAAAGATATTCACCGTTAATTCAATTAAAAATCGCTAAAGATAATAAATATTTCAATCCAGCGTACACATCGTACGTTTAATATTGAGTATCTCATTGCAATGATTGATTGCACATATAGCGCTATATTATAGAAACGCCAATGTAAAGCACGATTATTTTAATAAGTAGTTAATATAAAAACGTGCTACATAACGCATTTTCCTGTTACCTAGGATAGTCCCAAAAATTTATTGTGGATGAGGTCGTCTTTTGGTTGGTTAGAAGCACCAAATGAAACTCAGCTATTCTTAAGAAGTAAATATTTGGGCTCGAACCATTCTAATACCTTCATAACGTGGGGAGAGGCTTTATAAATTTCTCTTTTTATTTCATAGTATGCAGAGCGTAGTGAAGCTTTTAGAGTAGTGATTTCATCAATATTCCCGTCGGAACGTAATAAATATAGAAGCTCATAGGCTGCAGCAACAGAGGAAGTAATTAGACGAGATCCCAACGAAGATTTTAAGCACTCAAAAATTTCAGGCGACATTCGTGCTATGCTCATAATAAGACCTGGGGTTAAAGAGTAGGCTTTATAAATTTCCCTTTTTACTTCATAGCTTGCAGAGCTTAGTGAAGCTTTTAGAGTAGTGATTTCATCAATATCCCCGTCGGAACGTAATAAATATAGAAGCTCATAGGCTGCAGCAACAGAGGAAGTAATTAGACGAGATCCCAACGAAGATTTTAAGCGCTCAAAAATTTCAGGCGACATTCGTGCTATGCTCATAATAAGACCTGGGGTTAAAGTATCGCTAAGAGTCTCTTTTACCTGCAAACCCTCAATTTCCCCTGGTATTGTTGTGGCGTGTCCTTCCTCTAATTTAGCAATTTGCGCAACAATATTCCCCAGCCTCTCGGGCGGCAGATGAGGGTAGTGCTGGACAGTGCATGAAAGAAATCTCCGCATTTCAGGGCAGGATGGTATTTCACCTTCTGCGCAATCAACAAGTAACCTAAACAGACTGGCTATGCCTCTAGATGAATAAAACTCATAGCCAGGTGAGCTGATATGAGGATATGCGGCTATAAGATTTTTAAAAAAATATTCATGGTTACTAATGCGCATGCCATTCACAAAAAAAGGAGACGTATGATCCCAAAAAGGGTATAGCAAATCAATCTTCCAGCATTCTTGCTCTTTCAAAATGTCAGCAACACATTTCTCTATAGCGGCTTGATTTTTTGTATCAAGTTCAATGATACGTATCCCTAATGTAGTCCAATTCTCCATAGCATTTATAAATTCTTTACGTGCTGTAAAACAATTACTACCCAGTTCACCATCATCTATATATCGCTGATGTCCTTCTTTTATGACGCGTGGATAGTGACAGCCACCTATTAAAATTATGGTATCCCCAGCTTCTAGGGAAAGAGTTCCGCAAATCATCATTTCATACGGATTAGCATTGATAAGATGGGAGAAAACACTCGGACTGAACCTTTTAATAATAACAGCATTACTCTTACCATAAAAAAATTCATTGCTGGTTGAAGCATTTAAACACCAATAGGAGCAGAAGTTTTGACAAAATACCACTGGAGCAGAAAGCTTTGTTCCAGTGCTATCAACATATTCAGGGGCTGCCATGCCTACGTGAACAAGGGCACCGCCACGCATAAATTCCTCTATGGTATAGGAGGGATTAATGGTGTTATATGAACGTGATGTTTCTTCTGAAACTGTAGCAGAGGCATGGGCAGGCTCCGCATTTAAAAGCAATCCAAGAAAGAATATTATAAAAATTTATAATCCTCCATATAAATTCTGCAATAGTATAAACCTGTTATAAGCGTTACACGTTTATTATCTAGATTCAACATCCCTATGGGTTTTTTTTAAAAATTAGCGCCTAATATACTCGATCAGTTCTTGACCGATTCCTTGTAATTTATAATCCGGCATAATTGCAATGTGTCTGAGGATTCCACGATATTCTTCTATAACCAGGCCTGCCACGCCCCCATGCGCTTTTCGCGGTCAAAGCAGCCAATCATGCTTAGCTCCCCTTTTATTTGTTTTAAGCCCTTGCTCAATAACAACCGCAGTAATCGAACCATCTGCAATTTTACTTGTCGTGTAATCATTAATTCCAAGACTGATAGCACACTGCGAAGCAAGGCTGACAAGTTTTAACACCTAGTGGATCAGCAAAATTCTCATCGAGTGCTTTATCAGACGTTACACTACGCCCATACACCCCAGAATTTAAAACGGTTCCTAAAAGTAATAAAGCTGCAATAGTTTTCCGAGACCTTTTGTATAGGCGATACAATTTCAATTGTTGATATTTGCCTTATCCCGCAGGTCTACAATGCAAATCGCTTTGGGTTGACCTGCCAGCCTACCCCCATATCAGTCGCGTTAATGAAACCATGTTGACTCTTGAATGGACAAAAAACACCTGAGCTGCAGAGGGATTTTATTTAAGTCTTCTATAGTGACCAGAACAGGAAATAATAATAATTTTTCCATTTTTAACAGTGTAAACTAATCTGTTCACGCTATCTATTTCCCGCGAAAAACATAGCCCCCCATCATATTTTATATATGTTAGAATTTATGGTTTCCCCAACCCTTTTAATGTCCAGGGATTTTGTTGAATTTCTGCACACATGGCTCCAACTTTATCTTTTTCGATAGAATCAAATTCTCTTTTAACGTGATTATTTTTAAAAGAAAAATTGGCAACCTCAGTCTCCGTTAGGCCTAGCGTTGCAAGTCTTTCAACTTTTTGAGCAAGCTGCTCTCTTAAGGCTTTGTGTAAATCAAATTCGCCAAATTCTTCTTTAGTATATTCGGAATGGGAATGGGAATCGAAATCTGAAGATGATGTATCGGCACTTGCTCCAGCAGATGCCGTCACTTCTCTACCATCAGCAGATGATTCAGCTATTGCAGCTACTACTTCTTTTTCAGAATTAGAAAATGGCTCTTCTACATCCAACACAGGAAACACAGTTTCAGAACCAGCCTCAATTGCTGCAGCCAGCAGTTCTTCCAAAAAAATATTTTCTTGAAACATTCTAATATGGGCAAGAGGATTAACATTACCCAATTGCTTTGCAGCTTCTAATTTTTCCAAGGCGTGTGCATAGTTTCCACTAAGACTTAAATACAATCCTTCGTAAAAAAGTTTTTTTTTAGGATATGTTTCTGCTTTAATGCCAGCAAGCATTCTTGCTTTTATTTCTTCAACTTTTTCTTTCCGCAATTTGCTATAAATGTCATACAAAATATATAGTGAAAGAAATTGACCGGATCTTTCAAAACACTCTATTCCTTTTGTTAATTTAATACGTGGCGCTAATTTTCCTTGCATATGTAAAATCCCAAGATTATGCCAAGCATCTGGAGTACCTGACCTCTCAAAATACTCAGCTGCTTTTACAAAATTAACTTCTCCTAATTTTCCTTGCATATGTAAAATCCCAAGATTATGCCAAGCATCTGGAGTACCTGACCTCTCAAAATACTCAGCTGCTTTTACAAAATCAACTTCTCCTAATTTTCCTTGCATACGAAAAATCCCAAGATTATGCCAGGCATCTGGAGTACCTGACCTCTCAAAATATTCAGCAGCTTTTACAAAATTAACTTCCTCTAGATTTCCTTGCGCATGAAGAACACCAAGATTACATAATGCAGCTGGCAAACCTGATATTTCAAAAAATTCAGCTGCTTTTGCATATAAACCTGCTTGAAAAGCACTTACACCATCTGTAAGAATAGCCTGCTTACATGCTAAATCACGTGATGCTGACATAGCTCTTATGAATTCAGGATTTCCCAATTGTTTTCTAGCAAGAACACATTCTACTTCTCCCTCTAGAGCAACAGCTTCTTTGTACCACAGGTATGCCACATAATAATTTTCTTTAACTTCATAACAACTTCCCAAAAATGCCATAGCTGCTATGCTTCTATACCTGGAAGCTTCTTCAAATAAACTAATCGCCAGATCAAAATTTTTAGCTAGCTTAGCTTGCACCCCTAATTTAACTATTCCTTGAATTTCTGTTTCTGTTTTATCTGTGC
This sequence comes from Alphaproteobacteria bacterium, assembly GCA_947478955.1. GTDB lineage: Bacteria > Pseudomonadota > Alphaproteobacteria > Paracaedibacterales > CAITNM01 > CAITNM01. The sequence continues at coordinate 6,069 of CANJXJ010000050.1, forward strand.
AAAATTCCCCAAGGTGTCTGGGCTTTAATGGAACACGTGCTACTGTTGCCTCAACCTCAACTACCGAAGCCCCGGCTCCTGATCCATATACGTTAGACAACGAAGTTTCAAGCAAACAGCACAATATTAAAAAACGAAAACAGACAGTTTTTCTATTAAAATCAAGCGACATAAAATTCAAGTTTATTACTTTGTATTAAAATAGCCACATTTAAAGTGAATTTCAATGGAAATCAGATTACTGTACGTATTTAATTAACTTGAATAGAAAAAAGCAGTAACAGCAGCTATACAGCGTGCTTCCAAATTAGCCAAACAGATCGTTGACCTTAGCGAAAACCCCGAAGATTCTGAGCTGTTTTTTTTTCACATTTACCTATTTGACAAAACTCTACCATAAGCTAACGTTGCTTTTTGCTAAAACTAACAGGTGCTTCAGCCATCGTTGATCCGGGAATATTTAAATTCAGAAACATCCAAGGCATTATATGCACGCCAGCAAGCGGAATCTTCCAATGGGCAAATGCCTCTTTATCCCCCATTTGATTTTTGAGACATTTTGTCCAAGAGCTCATGCCTGCCGCTGTTTCTCAAATCTCTAAAGAGAAGATGTATTGAACATTTCTTTGAAAAAATTAAGGAAAATAAAAGGCTAGCATTATTCCCTAAGAGACTGGGTTTGGCCTTCTTCTTATTTTTACGTTCGTGCCTCTTTTAAAGTTACTTCTGGATACACCCCTAGTGCCAATCGTTTTTCTTTGCCTACAAATCGATATTTTAGACGCCAATATTTACTACCGTTTGGCATTACCTCTAGATATAAGCCCTTGCTATCTGACACCTTCCTAGATTTTTCACTTGGTTGGGCATTCTTACACCCAGTGTCAGTTAAGGACATTCGGGTGCACCTTTTTATATCAACTTTATTCTTCCCCCATTTATGCCCCCGGATGTCAGGGAACGATAGTGAAGTTTAATGAATGACGAGCCAATGGTAAATCAGCTGAAACCCTTGGTCAACGTTAATTTTCTGAACGAAGATGAATGATAAACTGGCGGAGAGGAAGGGATTCGAACCCTCGATACGTTTTACCGTATACACGAATTCCAATCGTGCGCCTTCAACCGCTCGGCCACCTCTCCAAAGGAATTATTGAAGAATACTTGATTTTGCCTTTAGCAGCAAGTAAAACAAAGCTCTAAAATAAGTTTCGTTGCTCTTTCAGCGGCTGCACCCTCACCTTGCCATCTGCAAAATGGATGCTTGCCTCTTTCATGGCCTTTAACACTTGAGCAGATTTTATAACGCCTTTGTCTCCTTCAACCAAACAGAACCCTTTTTCCAAGGTTCGTTGGTATGAGTTTTGGTTGAGCAACATGGCTTGCCATTTCAAGGCTTGCTCTTTCTCTGAAAAACACCCTGAAAATGCTGCCATTAAGGGCTGAACACTCGTTTGGAGCAGCTGTTCAGCCTGCTCAATATTTTTAAGGGCAGATGGGATTTTTATAGAATTTAAAGCTTGTTGCTGCCGTTCTAAAAACACCATGCTTGAACGCACATAGCGCTCATACCATTCATCTAGACGCTGACTTTTCTCCAGTACAATTGTGGGCAGATCAGGAATTCTTCCAGTTAAGTTTTCTAACATTAATCGGTAGCGCTCTTGAATTTGGATCATCATACGTCGGAACCTGGTTTCTGATTCGCCCACAAAAAGTTTTAAGCTCTGCTGATCAGGAGTGGCAAATTCAGCAGCGGCTGTAGGCGTGGGCGCTCGTCTATCAGAAGCAAAATCAATTAAAGTCGTATCGGTCTCGTGTCCAACTGCAGAAATAATAGGGATATCGCTTAAGGCCGCAGCTCTTACAACGTTTTCTTCATTAAATGCCCATAGATCCTCAAGACTACCACCTCCACGCGCCACAATTAAAACATCAGGACGCTGCGCAAATCTATTAAACCCTTCAATCGCTGCAGTGATTTGGTCAGCTGCTCCTGGCCCTTGCACCAGCACTGGCCATACTAACACATGACAAGGAAACCTATCATCAATTCGATGTAAAATGTCACGGATCACTGCACCAGTTGGGGAAGTAATAACTCCGATAAGCATAGGAAATTTGGGCAGCTCACGTTTGCGATCAAACACTCCTTCTTTTTGCAACTTGATTTTGCGGTCTTGTAAAATTTTGAGTAACGCCCCCTGCCCCGCTGCCTCAACATGCGTGATAACCATTTGGTACTTTGAGCGTCCGCCATAGGTGGTAAGTTTACCGGTGGCGATTACCTCTAGCCCATCTTGAAGGGGAGCAGAGGTTTTTGTGCCGCGCCACATTACTGCATCAAGCACACATTCAGCATCACGCAGGGCAAAATAGGCATGACCTGATCCGTGCAACTTGTATCCTGAAATTTCTCCACGTACACATATTTGGGAAAACTGCGACTCAACAACCCTTTTTAAGAGTTGTGAAATCTCTGAAACAGAAAAGATTGCAACTTCTTCGGCTTGTGCGTACACGATTTTCCATTTTTGAAAACATTTATCAAGAACATTAGCACAAATTTGCTTTATGTTTCGATTAAAAACCTGCAAACTGTAATGCATGCTTTACGATAATTTTTTTAAAAAAGAACTAGATGTTTTAAAGTCAGAAGGACGTTACCGAGTCTTTGCTGACCTGGAGCGACACGCCGACAGGCCGCCTATAGCCACTTGGCATTCCCCAGATGGTAATAAACCGGTAGTTGTATGGTGTAGCAATGACTATATGGGAATGAGTCATCATCCAGAGGTCATTCAAGCAGCAACGCAAGCGGCTAGCAATTATGGGGTAGGATCGGGTGGCACCCGTAATATTTCAGGAACAGCGCATCTGCATGTAGAACTTGAACGCACTATAGCTAACTTGCATGAAAAAGAGGCAGGTTTAGTTTTCACATCGGGTTATGTGGCTAACGAAGCAACACTATGCACCTTAGCTCATGGATTACCTGACTGTGTGGCGTTTTGTGATGAGAAGATTCACGCCTCGATGATTCACGGTATACGCCATAGTCGTGTGCCACGCCATATATTTTCCCATAATAATTTAGATGAACTACGCCAACAACTTGCGAAGTATGACAAAAAGCAACCAAAGTTGATTGCCTTTGTTTCTGTGTATTCCATGGAGGGTGATTTTGCTCCTATTGAGGAAATATGCGACTTGGCTGAAGAATACAATGCACTTACGTATTTAGACGAAGTGCATGCAGTTGGCATATATGGCAAAGATGGCGCGGGCTTAGCCAATTCCTTGAGTCAACAGCACCGTATTGATGTTATTCAAGGAAATTTTGCAAAAGCTTATGGAGTAGTTGGTGGATATATTACCGGATCAAAACCACTAATTGACTACGTACGTAGCTTTGCATCCGGGTTTATTTTCACAACGTCCCTGCCCCCCATGGTAGCAAATGCCGCAATTGCTTCAATTAAGATCCTACAAGAAGCAGATGATTTACGTCACCAACTTTGGGAAAATGTTAACTTATTAAAGAAACTGTTGGCAACAACACAAGTTAACTACCATGATACCCCAAGCCATATTGTACCCATAGTTGTTGGCGATGCCAAAACATGTAAAGATTTTACTGATGCATTGCTCCATGATTTTGGTATTTACGTACAACCGATCAATTACCCAACTGTATCACGCGGGCAAGAACGGCTGCGCCTGACTGTTACCCCCTTTCACACAAAAGAAATGATTCATGATATGGTGAATGCCCTAAGTTCCTTATGGGGCAAATTCTTTATGAAAATGGCGGGGTAGAATTTCTTAATCGGCTCATGCCGGCTCTAAGGTAAAGTCAAAAAATCTACCTAATAATCCTACTAATTTAAATTGATCAATAGGTTTTGATAAACACGCATTCATACCGCACGCTATAAATGCCACCTGACTTTCTTCATCGACGTCACCTGTAAATGCAAATATAACAGGGCTTTTTCCTAATGGTAGTTGACGGATTCTTTTTGTGGCTTCTATCCCACTCCCAGGATTTAACCCATTATCCATGAAAATTAAGTCATATTTCTTTTGTTCACACAGACTGACTGCTTCATCTTCTGTTGTTGCTTGGTCTAGAATTTTAAAGCCCGTTGCTTCGTCTAGAATTTTAAAGCCAAAATTTATACACATACGTACAAGCGACCTCCTAAGAGAAGACATGTCCTCAACAATAAGAATTCTTGCAAGCGCCTTACTAACTTTTACTTTTTCACCCATCGATGGATGTATAGTCAATGTCCCTTCCACACAAGGCATTGTAAACCAAAATATCGAGCCTTTTCCTGGTCCTTTGCTTGTTGCGCCCATTTCACCACCCAGGGATTGAACTGCATCCCTACTACCATTTAAGCCAATGCCTGAACCTGCCATGCTGCTGGTACTTTGAGCACGGAAACCTTCTTGAAATAATCTAGCTTGATCTTCAAGCGACATCCCTGGACCATTGTCTTCAACGTCAAATCTGGCTATCCATCCACCAGTTGTCCTAGATACTGCTGTTTTAAGACACACTCTCCCTGTTGCTTCACCCTTTAAAGGTTCTGTTTGACGATACAATTTTGTATAACGCAATGCGTTCTGGACAAGGTTATATAGTGCTTCTTGGGTGACGTAAGCTTGGCCTTCTCTATCTGTCACAAGATGACTTAATGGATCTAGCGGCTCACAAACAAACTCAATGCCAGATTTTTCAATAAGATCAAAGGAAGAAACAGCACTGGCTACCACTTCAGATAGTCTTTCAGGTCTAAATTCTTTCTTTTTTCCTGGACAGTCATTTGTACAAATTTGTTGAGCGAGGGTTTGTAATCGCTCTAGGGCAGCATCAAGCGGTTCTAAAGCAGTAGGGTCGAGATCCCTTAGCCTGGAAAAAGCAGTTACAATATCATGCAAACAATGCCTTGCGTTATGCACAGCTAGCCTTATTTCAGGTGGAACAGTCTCAAAAGCAAGCTGACTGGAAACGGCAATAATTGGGAAATCTGAACTAAAATCCTTAGCCTTTATAGCTCTGTCAAGGTTTCCTAATGCAACTTCTAAAGGTGAAGGTGAAGGCGTGGGTGAAGATGCAGATGAAGCTTTCACTACAATATAATGACCCCCATAAAATGGAACAGTTGTCAGAGGAGAGAATCATCCCTAAATAATTAAAGCAGGATGAATTAAATGAAAAATAACATGAAGAAGAAACCGCACA
>CANJXJ010000051.1 GCA_947478955.1 Alphaproteobacteria bacterium
ACCGGTGGGTTGTGTACGAAACACTACACAATCCATATGGTAGCGATCAGTGTCACACTAATAAGCGAAACGACTAAAAGAAAAGAAGACGGGACGGAAAGGAAAGCGAGGGGCAAAGGAAAGTAACACTTGTCATCTCCGCGGAGGTGGGGATCCAGTGAATGATGTCTGTAGTTTTGTGGATCCTCCGGTCAAGCCGGAGGAAAACTAGAGGTAGTAACCTTCCTTAGTTTCCATATGGCTTGACCATATGGTCCAGTGAGTAGTATCAATATTTTTTAATTGGATCCTCCGGTCAAGCCGGAGGAAAACTAGCAGTAGTAACCTTCCTTAGTTTCCCTACGACTTGATCGTAGGGTCCATATCTATAATTTCTGGATCCTGGGATCAAGCGAGAATGACAAAGAGTAGAAGTAGAATGATAGAATGCCAGAAAGAAAGCCGTCATTGCGAGGACTGCAAGCCCATGGCAATCCAGTTAGTAATTTCCATAAAACAACACTTGTCATCCCCGCGAAGGCGGGGATCCAACGACTATCGGTGTGTTGCAACCATTGTTTGAAAAAGGGAACCCCCAGTGATTAATTTCACTTCACTCAATTCCAACAAAACTCGACTTGCGCCGCTTTTGCTTCAAAGCGGTCGAGGTCCCCTTCAACAAGTAATGTCTGCCCCCGGGCATTTAGGCCCAAAACATGCGTTGCAACATCATCAATAAAACTACGGTTGTGGCTCACAAACAAAACAGTACCTTCGAATGCCCCAAGAGCATCGGCCAAAACGTCAATGCTTTGCATGTCAAGGTGATTGGTGGGCTCGTCTAGGATTAATGTATTGGCTTTTTTAGCCAATAAGCAACATAAGCCTACGCGGTTTTTTTCTCCCCCGGAAAGCACGTTCAGGGGCTTAAACACATCATCGCCTTTGAACAAAAACGCGCCTAACATTGACCTGGCTTGGCCTATGCTCAGGTGTTGATTCAGCTGCATCACATTTTCAAGCATGGTCGCTTTTGGCATAAGATAATCAAGCTGATCTTGAGCAAAGTAAGCAACGTCAACATCGTGTCCCAGCTCAATTGTTCCTTCAAGCTTTGGCACAATACCCAGCAAGGTTTTGATCAAAGTTGATTTACCAATACCATTAGCACCCACAATCGCCAGCTTTTGCCCGCGCTCAAGTTTAAAGCCAAGTTTTTTAACCAATGGCTGTTTATAACCAATCGAAAGATCCTTACTTTCCAAGACAACTCGACCGCTTTTTTTAGCACACTCAAGCTTAATGTTAATGGGCGGAGCCTTGTCATCGACCTTAAGGTTCATATCCGCATTATAAAGCTTTTGCAGCATCTTTACGCGGCTTTGCACTTGGCGAGCTTTACTTGCTGAGGCCCTGAATCGATCAACGAAACTTTGTACCTGTTGTGCTTTGGCCCCCAAGTTTTGCTTTTGCGCTTGAATCTGCTCTTGCTCTAATTCGTAAGCCTCTAAAAATTGGTCATAGTTGCCAACATATGCGTTCATCTCTCCGTGGTGCAGATGCAAAATGTTGGTAGCTAAGCGGTTGATAAGAGAACGATCATGGGATACAAACACCAAACAGCCTTTGAAGTTCTTCAAAAACCGCTCAACCCATTCCATGCTAGGCAAGTCTAAGTGGTTTGTCGGCTCGTCTAACACTAGGAAGTTTGGCTTTTTCAAAAACAAGCGTACCAATTCAAGACGCATCCGCCATCCACCCGATAAGGTTTTAGGATCTTTGTCAAAATCGGCCGTTTGAAATCCTAAGCCACATAGCAATTCCTTAGCTTCTGACTCAATGGAAAACCCGTCTAAATAGGTGAGCTCATGCATGATGTGATCGTACTCTTTGCCGACCACGTCGGTGTAAGAATGTTCCATTAATGCGAGAACTTCTGTTAGCCGATTTTGCAGCCCAAGTACATAGTCAGCGCCGCCAATAGCTTCCTCTAAAAGAGTAGGTTTGGGGTGAGGATTTGGTTCTTGGGGCAAATATCCAATTACTGTATCCCGTGGTTTAATAACAACACCGTCATCAGGCTCATCAAGGTTACATAAAATATTGAGTAAGGTCGATTTTCCCGCACCATTCACCCCGATAAGCCCTAGGCATCCTTGCTCCGGGAACCTATAACTAATGCTGTTTAAAACAACACGACCGCCAAAACGACGGGTTAAATTTTGCAAATACACTATAACCTACACAATACACATAACAAACCAGTTTAAAACTACTAGCATATTTTGCCAAAAAGGGCTAAGACAAAGGTAGATTTAGACTAATTAAAGTGGTTTTATTTATGCAGCTGGCTATTCAGTACATTAGAAGTTCTCAAATTTTGTTAACTTTAGTAGGAGTAACTCTTTTATTTTTATGTGGGCAAGTTAGCATACCACTTCAGCCTGTACCTATTTCCTTGCAGACAGTAGCAGTTCTTGTGATTGGGCTAACCTTTGCAAAGGCTGATGCCCTTCGAAGCATTGCTAGCTATTTGGCACTGGGCGCCTTAGGTTTACCAGTATTTTCTAATTTTTCCGGCGGCGTTACAAAGTTAATGGGGCCAACTGGTGGTTACCTTTTTGGTTTTCTTGCTGCTATATGGATAATGTGTGAATTACGCGAACGGATAGCGCACCTAGGCATTAAGGAAATGATCTTAATAGCTTTTGCAGGCAATGCAGTGGTCTTTCTTTTTGGCTTACCATGGCTTAGCGTTTATGTAGGATGGGATTTCGCTGTTGCAGGTGGATTCATGCCGTTCATTATTCCAGGACTTATAAAGTCAGTGTTAGTGGCCATAGCCGTTCGTTATATTAAAAAGTAAGTTGAGTTTTTCATGAAGGGACAAAAGTTGATCTTTTGTCCTTTTTTAATTAAGCACAATTTATAAGAACCAGCTTTTCTTTTGTAAAATGCTCAATCATCGTGTTCTTAGATGCTTCTTTACCCAAACCCGAATGCTTAAATCCCCCAAAAGCTAAGCTAGGACGGAATACCATATACTGATTAACTTGTACAAAACCTGCGTTAAGGCTTTTAACAGCCTGCAATGCTTTGGCAATGTCTTTAGCCCACACACCCGCAGCTAAGCCATAGTCCGTAGCATTTGCCTGCTCAATGACACCTTGCTCGTTGTCCCAAGAAAGTACACACATAATCGGTCCAAAGATTTCTTGCTGACATAAAACATGCTCATTTGTAATGCCGCTAATCAAGGTTGGTAAATGGAATAATCCACGCGTGTTTTTTGGTAAATTCCCTACTTCGTGAATGTGTAAGCCTGAATCAGCTTTTGCAAGTGCCAAAAATGACTGTACTTTATCAAACTGGCGTTTGGAAATGAGTGTGCCTATATCGGTATGAGGGTCAAGCGGATCCCCAATAACCATCTTTTCAAGTAACTGTTTCACGCGCTGAATAAAGACATCATGCAAGGTTGCGTGTACAAAAACCCGAGACGAAGCACTACAGCTTTGCCCCTGACGAGTAAAACGCATACCGGTTACAACATCTTGCGCCGCACGGTCTATGTCAGCATCAGGATAAATAATCAAAGGGCTTTTGCCACCCAACTCTAGTGTTACGGGGATAATCTTTTCTGCAGCGTTTACGTTCACCTTACGACCAGATTCTACCGATCCGGTAAAAGTAACTTTAGCAATATCAGGATGACGCACAAGCGCATCTCCCGTAAGAAGTCCATCTCCCGTTATAACGTTCAAAACACCTTTGGGCAGTATCGCACCTAATAACTGTGCTGCCCGAAGCACGGTTAAAGATGCTTCAGGAGATGCTTTTAAGACAACCGTATTACCTGCCGCAAGCGCTGGCGCTACTTTCATTGCAAGCAACATTAAAGGTACATTCCATGGAATAATAGCCCCAATAACACCCAGCGGTTCACGTATTGTGAAAGCAAGAATGTTAGGATCATAAGGAATGGTTTCCCCTTTTAACTCAAGCGTAAGTCCAGCGTAATACTGAAAGGTATCCTCAACGACACTAAGCTCAACCAAGCTTTCAGTCTTTAATGCCTTGCCTGTTTCTAAAGACATTAAATGTGCCAATTCCTGTGCATGAGCTGTTATAGACTCTCCACATTTACGCAATAAATAACTGCGCCGTTGGGGGTTTTCTTGGGCCCATGTAGCTTGTACTTTTTTGGCAGACTGCACCGCATGATGTACATCAATTTCATTGCATAAGGGAATGCTACCAATTTGTTCAAGTGAATAAGGAGAAATAACAGGGATAGATTCAGATGAAGTACTAGGCCTTAATTCACCATCTACAAAAATGAGATTAGATAACTGCCTAGCAAGAATGAATGGATCAGACATATAATTCTTCATCAATTACATAAGACGTAAGATAGAACACCTAATAGGGTGTGACAATTGCCTTGGTAATTAACCCATCACCATATTTTTCACCTTCTCGATCAAATCAAAGGGACCAGATTTGCTAGCATTCAACCAACCAATCAGTTCATCTATTTTGGCCATAACTTTTGAATTATCTGCGCTAGTATCATCTTTCCAAACAGCAGCAGCATAAATTAGAGCGCACATGAACAAAAGGTTTTGCACATAGCGCGCAGTGTTCCAGTGAAGATTTAGTTCCTGATGCCAGGAATCAATAGCGGTAATAATTTGGGACTGCCCCTCACAAATAAGCTGTGGATTTAAAGAACTTGAACTCCAAAGGTTTAAAATGATCTCCCGCTTTTCTGTTAGGCTATCAAACACAAGCATCATCAGGTCAAATAGAGTTTCATTAGTATTGTGGCGACTGACCGTTGATAGGTTGTCGGTAACCGCCCACAGGCGGTCATTAATAAGAACTTGGATTTCGTCTGAAGAAAGCTCTTCTTTATTCGCAGCTTTTCCCCAAATAGCATTAACATCAAGCATTTTTGATCTCTCCCCTCATAGCTTCTGCAATGATGACAGCGTTATACCAAAGTGTATCTTGCAGGCTCAGGTCATCCTTTAATGTATCAGCATATAAAACACCGCTTACCTTTTTCCGTGTTTCACAAGCGATAGTTTTAAGGATTTTTGGGTTTGATAAATTTTCTAAAAAAATAGCAGAAATTTCTAACTGACGAATTTGATTCACCAAATTTTTCATATCTGAAGCGGATGGATCATCACTTGTACTAACACCCTGAGGACTTAGAACTTTCACATTATAACACTGTGCAAAGTAAGAAAAAGCATCGTGGGTAGTAAGCATGACACGTTTATCTTGTTCAATGGTTAAGAACAGCGCAGTGATGTTAGTTTGTAATTCCCTAAACGTAGCTTTAAGACTTATGGCATTTTTTTCAAAGGCTGATGCATATGGGGGGAATGCCTCCTTTAGACCTTTTGTGATGTTATCAATCATTAGAATGATAAGCACAGGGCTATGCCAAATATGAGGATCGGGTAGTTTTCCTAGGTATCGTGCAGGAACATTAGCACTTGCAATAATAATATTCCCTTTATAGCCAGATCCTGGGATAAGATTTTGGATCCATCCTTCTAAGTTAAGTCCATTCGTAATAACTAAATCTGCGGTTGCTAAAGTTTTAGAATCACTAGGTTTAGGTTGATACGTATGAGGATCAGCAGAGTTAGGCACAATGGTATGAACATTGATGATATCAATGCCTTGGCACAGCTGAACACATAGATCTTTTAAAATAGAAAAGCTGCATACAACGGTTATAGAAAAGCTGCATACAACGGTTTCTGCGTGTAAAAATGGCAGTGATGCAAGAATGAAAAAAATGCGAAAATATTTCATAATGCCAACTCTTGAGCACGTTTATGAGCCGCTTTTAAAGCGGCTAAAAATAGATTTTTCAACTGATTTTCCTGCATTAAAACGCCTAGGGCAGCTTCAGTTGTACCACCTTTACTGGTTACATTGGCACGTAGTTCTGCTGGAGGCGTAGCTAGTTCTTTTAAAGTAGCAGCAGCACCAATAATAGTTTGGCGAGCAAATCGCTTAGAAAACTGAGGATCAAGTCCTAGCTCAATCCCTGCTTGTTCTAAACATTCACACAAATAATACACATAAGCAGGGCCTGAACCCGAAAGAGCAGTAACAGCATCGAACAAATCTTCATGAGCTAATTTTTCAACCAAACCTACTTTTGCAAATAGGTTACTCACAATCATATCATCAGCAGGTGTGCAATTTTCATTTAACACATAAGCACTCGCCCCTCGAGCCACTAACACAGGTAAATTTGGCATGACACGACTGACGCGTGCTTTTGCCCCTAGCCATGTTAGATAGCGCTCAGACTTAACGCCAGCGGCAATTGAAATGAATAAAGCGTAACGGAACCTCACATAGGTTGGCATCACTTCCTCAAGCATTTGAGGTTTTATGGCAACCACAACCACATCCGGAGTATAAGTTGGCGGTAAGTCTTCAAGTGAAGAAGCGCAGCCTTCTTTGAAAGGGTCAACGACCGTTATGTTATGAAATGGTTCCCAGCCTTTTAAAAGAGCACCGCCCATGGCACCATAACCAACTAGTAAAATCTGCATACTTTGAATTATTGACAATTTTGACTTATGTTAAAGGGGCAAGGTTTTATGTGCAAGGTTCTATAATGGTAATACTCGTTGGTGCAGGGTTAGTGGGAACAATGTTGGCTATTCACCTCTCTCAGCTTGGAATACGGGTGCAATTGCTTGAACGAAATCAATATCAAAAATCAACTGTAAGGGACGGGCGTACCATTGCGGTAACGCTTGGCTCTAAACGGTTCTTAGAACAATGTGGTTTATGGGAAGCTTTAGAATCGACTGCTCAAAGAATCAATCACATACGCGTATTTGAAAAAGGCTCTGCCTGGACGTTGGATTATGATCACCAAGACCTAGGGGTAGAACCCATGGGCTATATCATTGAATTTGATTGTCTGCGTGATGCCTTGTATGAAGGGGTGAAAAAAGCTGCACTGATTGAGGTACTGGATAATTGCACTTTGCAACGACTAACACCAGGAGAAGTACATACCAAAGAACACGGAGTATTGAAAGCTCCATTGATTATTGGAGCAGATGGTCGCAATTCTTGGGTGCGGGGGCAGGTCAATATTAAAAGCCGCTTGAAAGAGTATGGGCATAAAGCTTTAGTGGCGCACTTTGTTCACGAGAAGCCGCATCAAGCAACGGCATGGGAAGTGTTTCAACCATCTGGTCCTTTTGCGATTCTACCAATGACTGATACTGTTGAGGGCTACCATCAATCAGGGGTAGTCTGGTGCGGCCCTAAGGATACTCCTTGGGAAACACTACCAACTGAAGAGTTAGAACAAAGGTTAATGGAGATTTTCCCATTTTATGGAAAAGTGACGTTGAATAGTACTCGTTGGACATTTCCTATAACCGCCTTAACTGTAGATAAGGTCATGGCATCTCGAACTATTTTAGTAGGGGATGCAGCCCATGCATTGCATCCCATAGCAGGGCAAGGGGTTAATTTGGGATGGCGGGATGTGGCAGATATTGCGCAATTGTTGGTGGATGCGAAAGATCTAGGAACAGATTTAGGGGCTGAGCATTTACTAAAACAATATGAAAGGCGACGCAAACTTGACCATAAAGGACTATATTTTTTCACTGATGGCTTAACCCGTCTTTATGGAAGTGACAACACTTTGGTAAGTTTTGTACGTCAAACAGGAATTGCAGTGATTGGAAAAATCCCGCCCCTTAAAAAATTTTTTATGAAAAAAGCGATGGGTGTGTGACGGTATATCTATAACACCTATTGCGTACTTACAGTTACCGCATCCCTTTTACCACCGCAGTTACGCCATGCACAATATGCTGGGTAGCAAGAGCAGCAACAATCACTCCGAATACACGAGTCAACACGTTCATGCCAGTAACCCCTAATATTTTCATCAGTTTTTCACCCAAACGCATTGCAATATAGGTTAGTGCTAGCACGAAAATCGCTATTAAAATCACACTAACTTCAGCCGTAAAATGTATGCTCTCAGCTTCACGCATCAAGACCACAATTGATGTCATCGCACCAGGACCTGCAATTAGAGGAATTGCTAAGGGAAAAACAGAAATGTCTTCACTATCGATCGCTTCTTTTTCCTCATCATTTGTGGGGGTGCGCGAACCTGTAGATTTAGCCATCACCATTTCAATGCCCGCTAACAACAATAAAAAACCGCCAGCGATACGAAAAGCTGGCTCTGAAATCCCCATCACATCTAACAATTTATCCCCTGCTAGGCCAAAGAACACCAACAGAACAGCTGCAATAATACAGGATTTTTTTGCAGTTTTTTCTCGGAGCTTTGATGAATCATTACGGGTTAACGAAATAAATACCGGCACAATCATAAAGGGATCAATAATCACCAATAATGTTACAAATGCTTGCCATAAAAAATCAGACATTTTCAGCTTATCTCATTCTTGCTTTTCTGATATTTTAATGCAGTGGTTCTAAAGAAACAATGAAGATGTCCCTAGTTGAGATTACCCAGCATTCGCACCCTGTGGCTTTAGAGTTGCTTTATGCAACTGATAAAAATTTTACAGGTAAAATTATTTATAAAAATGCACGCTGTTTCTTACACGAAAAAGCCATGCCATTATTTGAAAAAGTCATTCTGCTAGCAGCCAGACAAGGATATACCCTAAAAATATTTGACACTTTTCGCCCCAAGAAAGCGGCACAAGCTTTGTGGGATTTTTGCCCAAATCCTATGTATGTGGCTGATCCTCAGAAAGGTTCCAACCACACCCGTGGGGTTGCCATTGATTTAACTCTAATTGACAGCAATGGTCATGAACTCGACATGGGCACGCCTTTTGATGATTTCACCGATGACTCCCACCACAGCGCTGTTTTAGCGCCCGAAATTGCCCGGAATCGTTATATACTTTTAGGGATTATGATGAGTGCTGGGTGGGATTTTTATAATAACGAATGGTGGCACTATCAACTATTTTCTCCCAGGGATTACCCTTTAATTGAAGACGACTACGGAATGATGTAATGCTGCCTAATTCAGAATGGATACTTTTAGCCCTGCTTGCAGTTGTTTTATTAAAACCTGAAGATATACCCACACTTGCTAAATTTTTAGCAAGACTTATTCGCCAAGCACGATATTTGTGGAATGACTTGGTGTTCACTGAAGTTGATAAACACATCAATATTTTAGAAAATTCCGGCGAGCCTTTGAAAAAACATCCGTTTCACCTTTCACCTCCCAAAGCAAAATCTCAGCCTGTGAAAGATTGATTAAGTAAATCTAGCAGAAGCTCCAGGATCAGTTTTCGTCTTCATCCCTAGATTTATCTTTTATAACAGAAAAAGCAGAAGTAGCTAAGAAAGGCACACTTCCTCAAGCTTTAATAAGCCCCATAACTTTATTTCTTCCCAGATGGGGGGGCGCTCTTAGTTGACTCGCCACCTGCTTCATCTGCTTTTTTGAGAATATCATCTAATAAGCCTTTATTTTTTTTCTTTGGCTTACCTGCATTAGAAGGGCCAGCTGCTGATTGCGTAGCTGCCGTTTCGTCTGGCGCCTCTGTCGCTGTGCCATCTTCTGCATTAGTATCCGTGGTATCTGTTGTATCTCCATCAGAATTTTGATCATTAGCAACGGCATCGTCTCCGCCTGCAGCGGCTGCATCATCTCCGCCTGCAGCGGCTGCATCATCTCCGCCTGCAGCGGCTTCATCTCCGCCTGCAGCGGCTTCATCTCCGCCTGCAGCGGCTTCATCTCCGCCTGCAGCGGCTTCATCTCCGCCTGCAGCGGCTGTATCATCTCCGCCTGCAGCGGCTTCATCTCCGCTTGAAGCGGCTTCATCATCTCCGCCTGCAGCGGCTGCATCTCCGCTTGAAGCGGCTTCATCATCTCCGCTTGAAGCGGCTTCATCTCCGCCTGCAGCGGCTGCATCATCTCCGCTTGAAGCGGCTTCATCTCCGCTTGAAGCGGCTTCATCATCTCCGCCTGCAGCGGCTTCATCTCCGCTTGAAGCGGCTTCATCTCCGCTTGCAGCGGCTGCATCATCTCCGCTTGAAGCGGCTTCATCTCCGCCTGCAGCGGCTGCATCATCTCCGCTTGAAGCGGCTTCATCTCCGCTTGAAGCGGCT
>CANJXJ010000052.1 GCA_947478955.1 Alphaproteobacteria bacterium
AAACTAGCAGTAGCAACCTTCCTTAGTTTCCATATGGCTTGACCATATGGTCCAGTGAGTAGCATCAATATTTTTTAATTGGATCCCCCGGTCAAGCCGGAGGAAAACTAGAGGTAGTAATCTTCTTTAGTTTCCATATGGCTTGACCATATGGTCCAGTGAGTAGTATCAATATTTTTTAATTGGATCCTCCGTTCAAGCCGGAGGAAAACTAGCAGTAGCAACCTTCCTTAGTTTCCATATGGCTTGACCATATGGTCCAGTGAGTAGCATCAATATTTTTTAATTGGATTCTCCGGTCAAGCCGGAGGAAAACTAGCAGTAGTAACCTTCCTTAGTTTCCCTCCGGCTTGACCGTAGGGTCCATATCTATAATTTCTGGACCCTGGGATCAAGCGAGAATGCCAAGGAGTAGAAGTAGAATGAGAGAAAAGGCAAGAAAGAAGGTCGTCATTGCGAGGGCTGTAAGCCCGCGGTAATCAAGTCAGTAACTTTATCATGAATAATTTAACTGGATAATCACGCTACGCTCCCCATAACGGCTAATCAATCTTACCTAGTAACCAAAGAAAAAAAATCACCCCACAAAAAAGTAATTTTTTAATGATAAGGTTTTAAAAGTTGTTATTAAGTTATGATTACAATAACTACTATTTATTGCTACTAAAAAACCACAAACTACCTAAGTAAAAATTTTCTAATATTTTCACTTTATTTTTACTTTCCGACCGCTACACTTATAAATGTAGATAATATTTTTCCCAGGAGTTACTAAATGAAGTCATCTCTAAAATTTACTACACTAGCTTTATTATTAGGCAGCATTTTAAATATAACATGTTTAGATGCAGCAGCAACAGTTACAGTGACAGATGCTAGTTCATTAGCAAGCCGTATTACACTTGAAGAGGCTATAGAAAATCCAACACAGCGTTCAGCTTTTTTTAGACAAGATTTTTCTGATGATAAAGGAGATGTCGTATTTCAGTTAGCTGAAACTGGTGAATCTGTACCAGCTAAGCAAAAGCGTTCTTTTGCTAGAGATGCAATTGGTTCAGGTTGGTTACCTGAAGAAGCGATACGATCTAGAGTTACTGGAACAATGGGACTTAAGAAATCACTATTAGAAGGTTGGGTAAATGTAGCATGTGGTGTTGCACTTGCAAGGGCTTTTAACCCTGATTTGTTTGCATTTTCAACACTATCAGCACCTAGTGTTGTAGTACCTGTATCAACTGGATGGACTACATATCTTGCAGTAAATCCTGCTGATTCTACTTTAACAATTGCGGAACAATTATATTTATTGAATATAAGAGAGCAATTAGCATCTCTTGCTGGACTACCAGCATCACTAACGAGATTGGATGAGCTTTTAGTAGCAGTACAGAAAATGGCTATCGATGACCGTACCCAGGTTGCAAGAGCTAGCTTTTTGGTGAATGCCATTCCTCAGGTACGTGGAATTGCGCCAGTAATCGGTGACTATTTACAATCGATTATAAGGCAGATTACTGAAATCAATAAAGCTGCCACTCGTCCTGTTGCAGCTGGATGGCTTACATCTGCTTCAACTGCAATTGAATATTCTCCGCTACAAAAATTACAACATAATGAATTACGCGCAAGAGAAAATCTAGCGTATGCTGTTTTTGATGCAATTTTTGGTAGAATGGTTAAGCCAGTAAGCGTTCCAGGATCTGTTTCATTTTTAACTGATCCAAGTCCTGCTAATATTTTAACTAGTAAAGTGCACGCATTACATGCAATATTACCTGCAACAAACGCGTCAGAAAAACTAGTTGTAAAAAATGATGGTTCAATTGTTGCAACTAGTAGTGGTGATTTTACTACTGGCATTGATTTGCATTTAACATTCATGGCAGAAGCTTGCACGGCAACGACAACATTTAAAGCTATGGCACTCGGTGCTATGGATTTGGTAAAAGGAACATTTCATTCTACTGCGTTGAAAGGATTTGCTGAGTTATCAATAGCAAAAGCTTCACTTACTTCTTCTTCGGTGATTGAAGTAACAGAATAACTTTAATTATGAGCCTTCACAAAAGAGTGAGGGCTCAATTTTTTCATTAAGCAATCTTCTTACGTTGATCAAACAAGTGCCAAATCCCATCTTCTCCGTGCCATTCCCCCCTGGTAGCAGCCTTAGAATACTCAGTAGCTCGCGTTTCAAAAAAGTTTGCATGTTCAACACCATTTAAAATAGAAGTTAACCAAGGCAATGGATGGGGCTTACAGGGGGAATACCTTCCAGAATTTTCCACAAAATACCCATATATTGGGGTAAGCTTCAGCTGAGTTAATCGCCAATCACAAATGTAGCGAATATATTGTTTAATATCATCGGCGGCCATGCCTTCTACTTCTCCTAATTCAAAGGCCAATTCAACAAATTTATCCTCTAAGGAAACCATGGTTTTGCCAACTTCTATAATATCATCCTCCACAGATTTGGTAACGGCACCTGTCTGGTTTGCCCATTCATGATAAAGCATAATAACGCTTTCACAGTGCAAGCTTTCATCACGCACCGACCAGGAAACAATTTGTCCCATCCCTTTCATTTTATTAAAACGAGGAAAATTCATCAGCATCGCAAAACTTGCAAACAGTGACATTCCTTCGGTAAAAGCTCCAAACATTGCAAGGGTGCGTGCAACATCAGCGCAAGTATTGGTGCCGAAACTGTGCATGTAATCCGCCTTAGCACGCATAGAAGAGTATTCTTTAAAGGCAGAAAATTCTGTCTTTGGCATGCCTAATGTTTTTAAAAGTAAGGCGTACGCATCAATATGAATAGTTTCCATGTTGGTAAATGCCGCCATCATCATTTGAATTTCAAGAGGCTGAAAAATCGGGATATAACGCTTGAAATAATTATCACTAACTTCCACATCAGACTGGGTGAAAAAACGAAAGATTTGCATTAACAAATTACGTTCACTATCACTTAGCTTATTTGATTGCCAGTCTTTGAGGTCTTCCCCTAGGGGAACTTCTTCACCCATCCAATGGATTTGTTGCTGACGTTTCCAAGCAAGGTATGCCCAAGGATAACGGTCAATATCATAAGAACCAGATGAGTCTAAAAGACTGATAATGCCTTTGTCTTGAAGGTCTTTTGGGTTTGCATCTGCATAATTGTTGGTCATAGTGTGTTCCTTTATTGTTTAAGAAAATTAAATCTATTGTCATTCCCGCGGAGGCGGAAATCCATATTGATTAATTGCACTGGATCCTCGGGTTAAACCCGAGGAAAACTATGGTAGTGTAGGATTCTCTATGTAGTGTAAGATTCCCTCTATGGTGGCGTGATATTCCATCTAGTATTCCTCCGGCTTGACCGGAGGGTCCATTATGTACATTTTCATTGCTTCTCACTGACATGCTAAGCATTCTTCATAATCCGTATTAGCAATCTCTTCGACCTTGATCTTTTGATCTTTTCGCCCGGCGTGTTCTGCTCGCTGGATGGATTTTGATCGGCAGTAATACAAGCTTTTCACTCCCTTTTCCCAGGCCATCCAGTGCAGCATCAACAAATCCCACTTATTAATATCGGCTGGTAAGAAAAGATTGATCGATTGCCCCTGACACACAAAAGGTGCTCTATCTGCAGCAAGCTCGACAACCCACCGTTGATCAATTTCAAAAGCGGTTTTGAAGGTATCTTTTTCACAGCTGTTTAATTGGTCTAAATGCCCAACTGATCCTTCCTGCTCAATAATTGATTGCCAAATTGCATCGGTGTTTATCTCTTTGGCAATAAGAAGCTTTTCTAAATGAGGGTTTTTAACCACAAAATTTCCCGAAAGGGTTTTGTGGTTGTAAATGTTAGCAGGAATAGGCTCAACACCAGCGCTGGTTCCTCCGCAAATAATGCTTATGGAAGCGGTAGGCGCAATCGCAAGCTTATGGCTAAACCGGGCCATAACACCTTTTTCCTTAGCATCTAAACAGGCTCCTCGTTCCTGGGCTAGCTGTACCGATGCCGCATCAGCTGCTTTTCGAATGTGACGAAACATTTTCATATTCCAACTTTTGGCTAAAGCACTTTCAAAAGGTAACCCTTTCAATTGCAAAAATGAATGAAACCCCATTAACCCAAGCCCAACCGAACGTTCTCGCGCCGCTGAATAAGTAGCGCGCTCCATTCCTTTTGGTGCTTCATCTATAAACGCTTGAAGCACGTTATCAAGAAACCTTAAAATATCTTCAATAATCAAAGGATCACTATGCCATTCATCCCAAGTTTCAGCATTTAGTGAAGATAAACAACACACAGCTGTACGGTCATTTTTTAAATGATCAGGCCCAGTTGGCAGTAAAATTTCACTGCACAAATTTGACATTCTAATCTTCAAACCAAGCTCACGCTGATGCCGAGATAGTGCTTTATTGGCGGTATCAATAAATACTAAATACGGTTCCCCGGTCTGCATACGCATTTCAAGAATCTTGGACATAAGGTTGCGTGCATCAACAGTTCTAATCACTTCATTTGTTTTAGGGCTTCGCAAGGGAAATGCCATGTTTTGACGAACTGCTTCCATGAATTCATCAGTAATATTAATCCCATGGTGAAGATTCAAGCTTTTACGATTAAAATCCCCTGAGGGCTTACGAATTTCTAAAAACTCTTCAATCTCTGGATGGTGGATATCTAAGTATACAGCAGCATTACCACGCCGCAACGATCCTTGGCTAATTGCCAAAGTCAAAGAATCCATCACGCGCACAAAGGGGATAATTCCTGAGGTTTTGCCAGCGCGACCAACTGACTCCCCAATACTTCTAACAAACCCCCAGTAAGTGCCAATGCCCCCACCATTTGAAGCCAGTAACACGTTTTCATTCCAGGTAGAAACAATGCCGTCTAGATTATCACTGACCGTATTTAAAAAGCAGGAAATCGGCAGGCCTCGTTTCGCACCACCATTTGATAATACGGGGGTGGCGGGTATAAACCAGAGCTTAGAAATATAATCGTATAGTCGTTGAGCATGATCAAGATCATCAGCGTAAGCACAAGCAACGCGAGCAAACATTTGTTGATAATTTTCATTTGCAAGAACATAACGATCATCAAGCGTTGCTTTACCAAAGTCGGTGAGCAGCGCATCTCTGGAATACTCTAGTGAAATTAATGAGGGATCAATCTTATAGTTTTTTGGGCGTACCGCTGCTTTTTGATACAGCTGTTTTTGTTCTTGAGTTTGCGGAAACGGCACAACTCTTTGGAAAGGATTAAAATTGATCAAATGGCCATACTGGTCAAAGTCATAAGCATTACTGGTTTTCATAGTCCCTCATTTCAAATAAGGGTCAGAGTCATGTTGTGAAAGCTAAAAGGCACGGTGAAGCGCCCGAACTCTCAACCGGTGCACCCCGCCCGATGTTAGTGAAATGTTCCATGGCAAGTCTCCTGGCTCGCGGGTCATAGCAGCTAAAACGTCTTCCCAGTTTCCCAGTGACTATATGTTTAAACCACTTACCGCCTACAGTTGCGGGGGCAGCTTCGGAATTTACCCACAAGATTACACTTGACAATGGTAGTACCGAATTCCTATTTAAGCATTGTAAAAAATTAGCAACGCACCTTGTAACATAAGTCTATAATATGGGACATAAGATGGTGATGTAAACTGATTTAAAAGGTTGACAAGCCTAAATATCTGCTGAGCAAACCCAATCCCATTTCATAAACTCCATGCCATAATGCATGATAGCGCAAGTGCCCCAAAGTGGGAGGTTGTGATGATGAATATCAGCATAAAGAATTAGAGGGGATGATTCTAAGTCTAGGGTAACACTTCGTGTTGAATTATTAGTAACGTGCCATAAATTCAAAGGTACACAATTATTTAAAATCGCTTTGGAAGATTTTATGAGTGATTGATCTGGACGTTTAAATTTATCCCAATTTTTAATTTCATACAGATTAAAATTACAAGCTTTTTTGAATTGTAAAAAGGGATTCCTTTCGCAAAAAATAGAAAGTCTATTGGGGCCTTCTTTTGGATTCATTGATATTGTGTAGGCATTGGAACATATCGGGAAGCATGTTTTTTTAAGAGTGTTAAGTAGCTTTAGCAGTACTAAAAATCCTAAAGATTTATGCGCAATTTTAAAATCACAAAGATACCATGTGTAGATAAAGTCATCTTCATAAGGAATTTTTTGAAGTACCGTCACAATTAATCCTAAAATTTCTTGTGTTTCTGATTTTGCTAGAAAAAGCTGGGGACTATCAATATTAAATCTTAAGGATTCAAAAAAATCTTTGTAGTTGGGCGCATGAGAGATGGAAAATTCTCCCTCCTTTGATGGATAAGAAAACTGTGCTTCAAAATCAATAAGGCTTTGATTGTGTTCTTTCCACCTTTTACCCGTTATATGTTCTATTAACAAGGAATGCCTTCTGCCCTGGAGTGAGGGGTTGTTATGTCGCGAAAGATGCGACGCTTTCTGTGTTCATAAAGTTGTTGATACATAGAATGAAAAAGGGTTGCCCCAAGCCAAATTCCTTGATCAATATAATACTTATTTTCAGCTGATGTCTGATAAGCACCTGCTACAATATCAAAAAAATCTTGAGAATGTTTAACATCAAGTTTTTCGTGAACGCCGTAATGAATGATTGTTTGTTCGTTAAGCCATCCACGTTTTATGATGCCAGTTCCAATTTTATGGGAAATACTAGAAAACATATGCTCGATGATGCCCATAACACCGATGCCTGTCATGTAATCGTCTAAAACAGAAATGCCAATCAATGCAGTATTAAAAAGGCGGACTTCAGGCCATAAGGCGCGTTTTTGTATATCTTCGACTGAGACATTTCCAAGTCGTTTTAATAATTCTTCAAAAGTATGAGCGTGTGCATTTTTAAAATTACCTTCTCCATGTTCTTCCCAAACATTTCTAACAATTTCCAAACGCATTTTAGGAAGAGGTATTTTCGCCGCAAGTGCTGCCATTGGTCGCGAGAAAAATGTTACAGCAAAGTAAAATTGGATTTGTGTTTCGATAAAATCGTTTTTATCGAAATGTCCATTTTCTAAGTTGGTGAAATAGGCATTCTCAAGGTAATTGAGGTCATTGAGAATTTCTGTGATTTTTTGACTGATGGACATGTCACATTCTTTCATAAGCAGATATTTTATTATAGAACAGTGAGAGATCTCCTTTTAGAGGGGTAATCCTGAAATTCTCTCCCAAATCATAAGATCTTACATTGTTCAATTGCCTCAAGAGAAAATGACTGCCTGGCTTCATTGTTGAGGATAGTTTTTTCAGAATTTGCTGAGATGTTTCTGACGGCAGCCAATCGAATATATTAGAAAAACTGATCAGGTCATAAGTCGAAAAATTCTCAATATCCTGTGCAAAAAGGTTGAGAATTTCAAAATGATAAGTTGTGTCATTGTGGTGCAGATAAGAAGGAAGGTGCTCCTGGTGGTAATACCCTAGGAAAATATGATGCAGAAAATAATTTTGATCTCGATTCTTTTGTTTAAGCCCGTGTTCGATAACGGTTTGGAAATATAAAGGATATGATCCTTTAGGAGCGTGTTGCACAGCATCTGGGCCAAACATCGTTACAAGCATTGAATCTGAAAAAAATAACTCAAAAGCAGTTTTCCAATAAGGGTTATCTGTTGGCACACAGGCATTTGAAAATAATACAGCATTTATTTCTTCAGGAGACATGATAAATTCATGAACGAAGAGCCGTAGTTGTGCGAACAATGATTCAAAATTTCCACAGCTGTTAAGGGCCTGTCTGTTAAAAATCCCAATATTCCAAAGATTGGGATCATAATTTTTTGCGTTTAAGTATTCTTTTTTTCTGTTTACAAGGTCTAACTGATAAGGATTGGGGTCTATCACGGTAATTTTTAAATTTGGAAACCGGTTTAGTAAATGAAAAGCCGTACAGCCACCAGAACCAATTAAAAGGACTTTTTTTGTGTTGTATTTTTCCACAATTTTTGTTTCATGGATTGGATCCTCTCTAACAACAGCAAATTGAACTTGATTCATTGAATGAGATAATTTTCAAATACCTCCGACCAGTTTGGGCTTTTCTTTTAAAATAACAAGAAACAATTTACATGCTCTTACAAACATATTTAAAAAGTTGACAAGTTTGTGTAGTTTATGAAGGAGTGAGCTTTGTTGATCAGGAAGCAATATGACGTTGTTTAATTCTTACCGAGAATCAATCATCATTAAAGACCATGTCAAATGTCGCCATATCATTTCAGGTGATTATTCTTATTATTCTGGTTATTATCACGGTAAGCCGTTTGAAGAATGCGTACTGTATTTGGATGAAGCTGATAACAAAGCCGAATCTGAAGACATTGACAGACTAATAATTGGAAAGTTTTGCTCAATCGCAACTGGTGCCAAGTTCATGATGTGCGGCACCCAAGGCCATAATTACAATTGGATTGCGGCGCACCCTCTTCATGATTTTGATGATGCATTTTTCCCAGGGCATCAATGGAAGGGCGACACCCTTATTGGCAATGATGTCTGGATCGGTGCTGAAGCATTAATTATGCCAGGAGTTCACATTGCAGACGGCGCGGTGATTGCTTCTCGTGCTGTGGTTACAAAAAATGTTGGTGCATATGAAATTTGGGGTGGTAACCCAGCGCGCCTTATTAAGAAACGCTTTAAGGATGAAGACATTGAAAAAATACTACAAATAAAATGGTGGGATTGGGATTTAGAAACATTGAAACGAAATTTGCAGTACTTAAGGTCTTCCAATGTCGAAGATTTATGGCAAAAATTTCAAAAAGGAACTTTGTGACAATAACTTTTGAACCTCTTACAACCAATCATTTTCCTCTGCTTTTAAAGTGGTTGGAAGTCCCTCACGTTAAAGCATGGTGGAATGACCATGTAATTTGGACACTTGAGTTAATTGAGAAAAAATACCGAAGTTATATTGCAGGCAGTAACTTAATACATGCCTATATCATTCATATAAATAACAAGCCGATTGGCTACATCCAGTACTACAACAAACATGATTTTCCACGTGAACATGATTATGCAATAGAACTACCCTCGTCTTGCGCTGCCATTGATTGGTATATTGGTGAGCCTGATTTTGTGGGCCGAGGCATTGGAACAAGGACGTTAGAATTATTTTTAAAGTCCCTTGTTTTTACGAATTTTGATAATGTGTTTGTTGACCCGGATACCCCGAATGTGGCTGCAATTCGTGCTTATGAAAAAGCAGGGTTTAAAAGAATTAACCAAGCCCATTCAGAAAAAATTACGTTGATGATTAAGGAGAACGAAGAATGTCTATCAATCAAAGCGTTTCAATAAAAAACGCTCCTAATTTTTTATGGGGAGAAGGATGCAATGGACATTGGCTTAAAAAAGATGGATCTTTTACAATTATTTCAGAAATGATGCCAAGGGGCGCATCTGAAAAAAGGCACCTACATAGGGGAACAGAGCAATTCTTTTATTGTTTAAAGGGAATGTTGAACATTGAATTGAATGGAGAAGAACATATTTTACACGAAGGTGATGGAATCAATATACCACCTGATGCTCCTCATACTGTGTATAATAACTCAGATAAAAATGTGAAATTTTTAGTGATTTCCTGCCCTAATTTGCTTGAAGATAGGGTCTATGTAGTAGAGTAGAAATATGCGTAAAAAAATTGATCCATCTACTCCTAGTAAAATTTCAAGAATCATGATTTTCGGAAGACCAGGTAGCGGAAAATCAACATATGCATTAGCCCTTCATAAAGAAACTAACATTCCATTGCATCATTTAGACAAACATTTCTTTACTAAAAATTGGGTTGAGCGAAATACACAAGAATTCTTAAGAACCCTCTGCAAAATTTGAGACTAGGGGAAGATTTTAGTTTATTTGAGGAATACGCGGGGGATTTGAGAGAGAAAGAGTGGCATTTAACGAATTGTTTTCGTTATTAACCACCTTATTTGCTTAATTTTTAAGCGCCTTTAGTTCT
>CANJXJ010000053.1 GCA_947478955.1 Alphaproteobacteria bacterium
CCAGAACCGGTTGTGTGGCGTATAATGATTGGTAAAATATTGGCGTTGAAAAATTCTTCGCAAATGGGATAAAGACGATCTGTCATATAGGCTAAACTCCTTCTGCTTGAAGTCTAACTCTATTTAGTTAGTTTGTTAACAGTTCCTAAGTATGGCTTAATGTTTGCATCAATCGATACTAAGCACATAGCAAATACCATCCCCCACAGATAACGCCTGTAGGGCTTAGTCATTTCTAAAATGAATTTAAATGCACGCATTTTTTGATATTACACCCCAGGTTGGGTCAACATCTACTACTTATTTTTGTCGGCAGAGCGCTCAAGCTTTTTACCTCCTTTTTGTACATCTTTCCCCAGTCCCTCCATAGTGTTACAGGCAGTTGCCAGTAAGCTTATAGCAATGCATATGAAAATAACTATTAATTGGTACATAGTAGTCTCCTTAATAAGTGAGGAAATTATCAACATATTTTACAAGGCTTAAAAGAATTTAGAGCCTCGGTAAGAAATGACGTATCAAGCTAATTATCAGGGATATCATAAATACTACTGATAAGATTTTGGCGATTTGTGAAAAGGTGCCTGCAAGGTTGCCAAAACCTAAAAATGCAGAAGCCACCGCTAGAATGAAAAACACAACTACATAGTATAACATACAACCTCCTATGCTTTATTGCCGAAGTTTATTTCCATTTCTATTCTTTCCTTATGAAGTAGTTAAAACTACGTAAAAAAACGCAAATGTTTTCCGCATCCTGCTTGTAATAGGAGCGGCATTTCTTGAAATTTTTGGAGGTGTCCGTGAAGCTGCCAAAAATTATATCTGATCCCTTTGAAAGGAATTCATCTAATTTGAAAAAGCGACCATAAAGCCAACATACTGTTCCCTTTTTTTGTAAAACTGTCCGTGCCTTGATTTACCCTCAGAATATTCAATCAAAAATTGCATGTGCCTACCTCTCCATACAGAATCCTCTAATTGAAGTCCCGTTCTGATATTGAAGCTTGGTTTAAAATTATTTTGACTCCAGAAATGTGTATGGACACCGAGAACATATCGTGTGGTATCGAATAAGAAACTTTTTTCTGAGATATAATCTATCCCTGCCTCTAGAGTAAAAGGTTTGATCGTAGATGGATCTCGATGTACTAGATAACCGAAACCTATATAGGGGCGGAAAGAGTTAAATTTATAGGCGGTAAACCATTTAAAGGCTTCGTAACTTAGATTCACCCTTTTATTAACATAGTCTGGTCTGCTGATTAAAAACTCGTCTCCCAAGTGGGAGCTTAAGTGAGAAAATTGGAATAAATTTTGCCATTTTCTATCATAAACAACTGACAATCCCCCCCCCTACAAAATAATCTGAATTAATAAGCCTTGTAGGAGAAGCGTCCACATCAATCAATCCAAAGACTCCCGCTTGAAGACCAAGTTCATATGCCCATCCATCGGTGCGATATCGTACAAGGGGTATATTTTCTCCGAAGGAAAGGCCAAAAATACCTTTTCCATATGCCTTTTTTAAATGTTTTTGATAACCAGCAGAAAATCTAGGCCATTTAGGATCCGCAATCGGAGAATCATAAATCGTCCCCGCAGGCAAAACTTCACAGGCAGCTTGAGAAGGAGAATTTAAATAGATCGCATCTTTAGGGGAAGCAGAAGAAGATTGAGCAGTTACAGTGGTGATATTTATCTCTTTAAAAAAGTTTGTTTTTTTTAGACGTTGGAGCAACTTGTCTTTTGTCATAGGATCAAGCTCTCTTTTTAAGAGATTAATATGCAATTTCTCACTATCTATGTAAAATTCCAATTCTTCCTCTGGAACTAAATCATTTATAATGCAGCATACGTACCCCCTTACATATTCTGGGGAAAAAGTATAACCGTTATTTAAAAAGGCACACGCTGTAACAATATTTAAAAAAATAATTATATGTACAACTAATCTTTTAAAAAGCCTGTTCCTTTTTTCATAAACCATGTTCCAAAAACCTTTATTTATATTGCTTACAGAACATGTTCGTGTTTTTTTGATAAACGAGTCTACGTCAAAAAATTTAACTATTTCACCCAAAGTTATTAAGGGAAAAGAATCGTCATTCTTAGAAATTTTTTGGTGGCTAAGTTTTCCTCTCAGGACAGCCCACCCCAGCTTATACCCCCATCAACTGTAATGCACGAACCGGTAACGTAACGTGATGCTTTGTTTGAAGCAAGGTAGAGGATAGTGCCGTCTAAATCACTTAGGTCAGGAAGGAAGTTAAGGGGGATTCTTGATGTTATCTTATCTCCTAATTTTTCTAATGCCCCCTTTGACATATCTGTTGGAAAAAACCCCGGGCTAATAGCGTTGATACGAATTTTATGGGGGGATAAATCACCCGCCAAACCTTTTGTCATGTGCATGATTGCTGCTTTTGATGCGTTATAAGCAGCGCCATTAGCAGCCGGAACAGCAGCTCCATTAACGCTGCCAATATTAATAATTGACCCTTCAATTTTTTGGTTTTTCATGGCTGTAGCTACTACTTTAGTGACATACCACAACCCCATGACATTGGTTTGCATAACACTTTCAAAATTATTTTGATCATCATCAAAAACAGATGTTAACTTGGCGATGGCGGCATTGTTGATACAAATATCAATAGGTTGATTAAGGCTTGAAATTTGCTTTTTAACTTGTTCAAAGCTTCGTACATCAAGCTCTAAGCTTTCAGCTGACCCACCAGATTGTTTGATAGAGTTTACCAGCTCATCAAGTTTTTCTGTGCGTCGAGCAGCAGCAATAACATGAGCGCCCGCTGAGGCTAAGGCTTGGCAAAATCTCCAGCCAAGACCTGAAGATGCTCCGGTCACAAGCGCTGTTTTATTAGATAAATCAAATATATTCATAAATCCCTTCTTTACTTTTTAATGCCTTATTTCTTCAACCACATCAGCACCACGGATTGCCATTAAAATAACCGAAACCGGGAAGAAAAAAATTGCCCACAAGATTACCCAAAACCATGAACCTCGATAACGAAGGTAAAATGTTGATCCATCCTTGCGGTACCTAACATTTTTTACAAATAAGAATACACCAAGGGGTGGCCAACAAATGGCAAAAAATATTAGTAAAATTATGCTGCCACCATAACCCAGCGGGTATACGTGGCGGGTGTTAACAACTGTCATGAAGGCTCCTGATTTTTCTTTGGATGATAGCTGTACTTTTTGTCAAAATCCAATGGGTAAGGTAGATTAAAATTTGAACTGGTTGCTTTTGAAATGGAACTATCTTGAAGACTTTCCCTGTACTGTGTGCATTTTATTTACTGTTAAGTGCGTGCACAACGAATTCTACGTTGGTTGAGCAAACAGCGTTAATCGAAACCTATGATTTCAATGCTATACAAACAACAAAGTATAAAAGCGTTGTCTTAGTTGGTGGCTGCTTTGATGTTTTACATTTTGGCCATATAGAATTTTTAAAAAAAGCAAAAGTGGCTGGTGATTATTTAGTTGTTGCTTTAGAACCGGATCAGCGAATTCTTAAATACAAGCATCGCAAACCAACCCATACCCAAAAAGAACGTGCAGAGATTCTTTCCTCAATTTGTTTTGTAGATAAAATTATCTTGTTGCCAGTATTGAATGGATTTGAAGAGTACAATCGGCTGGTTGAACATATTCACCCCAATGTGATTGCTATAACTGAAGGTGACCCTCAATTTAAAAATAAACAAAATCAGGCAGAAAAAGTGGGTGCAACTGTAGAAGTGGTTGTGCAAAGACTGGGGGATTTTTCAAGCTCTGCAATTATTAATGGACGTCAAAAACGATGACAACCCTACCACTTAAACCATTTTATTTTATTCGCCATGGTGAGACCGATTGGAACAAGCGCAACATCATTATGGGAAGTATTGATATTCCCTTGAATGATTATGGCATAGACCAAGCGCGTCGTGCCGCGATGATTATACAAGAAGAAGCCTTTTGGCATCATCATTTCTAGCCCGCGCAAACGTGCTATGAAAACAGCTGAGGTCATTGCTGAACAGGTTCAAAAACCAATTATTATTGACCCCAGAATTGTTGAGCGGGAATGGGGAGAAGCGGAAGGAAAGGTGGCTGATCCATCTAAAAATCTGTTTGATGATGCTGATACACCACAAGGCGCTGAAACGTTTGGCGCATTCAAAGTGCGGATTGTAGAGGCTATCTCACAAATTCTGCATGGGCATCATTGTCCCTTAATTGTTTCTCATGGGGGTGTGTTTAAAGCGCTAGCAGATAGCTTAGGTTATGCAAAACTTCAAGCATCTAATTGTGATCCATTTTTATTTAGACCACCAGAACAAGAAACACACCTCTGGCGGACATATAATTTAAGTTGTGTAAATCTATAGAACTTTTGGTACAAAAATTCAAAAAGTTTTACAATGTATGCCAGGTTCATGTAGAATTATCGCATGTTGCCATTTGGAGATTTTATGAAATCAAAATTTTTTACGAGCCTATTGTTAGCAACTGCTATTAGCAGTGGTTTTGCTGATGTATCACCAGTTTCAACTCTTGCCCAAAGAAACGCAATGGTTACCGAAGCTCTTTCGAAAGGGTCTGAAGATGCTTTAAAAGCTATTAACGAAGCACAACAAAATGGTCAGATAAAAACTGATGACCAAAATTACGTTGTGGCGATTAAAATAGTTGAGCCAGGCAAGAAATATGAACGTGCTGCTCATTCTAAAAAAGAAAAGCTCGAAGAAAAGAGTAGGGTGATTGAATCAAGTCTTGAAGAAACAGTAAAACAAGCTGAAAAAGATTTGGCGAACACTTCAGGACCAATACCTTTTAATTTTTCTGTAAATGGGAAAACCCTATATGCAATGCTTTTTAAAAAAGATGCGTATATGATTTTTAATATTTGCGAAAAAAAAGATGAAATGGATGCCCTATTAAAGCCAGCAGACAAGCCAATTGAAAAACCTGCGGAAACAACACCAGTTGCGGCGTCTCCCGTGGTTACGGCAGAAAAATCTGTTGAAGCACCCGCAGTAGCTCCGGATGCAAAGCCAGCTGATGCAGTAGCAAAAACAGATGAGAAGGCTGCAGTAACTACGCCAGCTTCGGATGCAAAGCCAGCTGATGCGGTAGCAAAAACAGATGAGAAGTCTGCTGTAACTACGCCAGCTCCGGATGCAAAGCCAACTGATGCTGTAAAAGTAGAACCAGGTAAAGCCGAGGCAACTGGGCCAGTAGCAGCTGCTGCCGCTTAGGTTTAACTCACTTCAAATAGATGGAATATTCGATGTCCCGCGGCCTTGTTCGCGGGATTCGCTTTATCGTTGGTCCAATTTAAATTCGATGCGACGATTCTTATCAATGGCATCTTCCTCAATACTCAAGGGCTGAAATTCTCCGAACCCTGCGGCTACAAGATGCTTGCCATCGATTCCTTTTTTTATCATATATTGCACAACGGCAATGGCACGAGCTGAGGAAAGTTCCCAATTCGAAGGGAATTGAGAGCTTTTTATTGGACGTTTATCGGTGTGGCCGTCTACTCGTAGAATCCAGTTAATTTCAGGGGGGATTTTGCTGCCAATTTCTTTTAGAGCTTTGATTAATTCATTTAGTTGCTTTTGTCCTTCTTCCCCAAGTTCAGCAGAGCCCACTCCGAATAGGACTTCTGATTGAAAGACAAAACGATCATCGACAACGCGTACATCACTGCGATCGCCTAGTATGCTTTTTAATTGAGCAAAAAACTGTGAACGAAATTGTCCAACCCTGATAGAATCTTTGTGTTTTTCTTGTTCTTTTTCCAAAGCTTGAACGCCAAGTGTCAATTTCTTAACTTCTTCATCTTTTGCAAATGATTCAGCTTGAGCTTGGCTTAGAAGAGCTTGTAACTGGCGTAAGCGTTCTTCTAATTTCTCTAGATCTGTTTTGATCCTCTCATTTGTAGTGCGTTGATCTTCGTGTTGGTGTTTTTCAAGGCTTAAATCTTGAGTTAGTTTTGCCAACTGAATATTAAGATTTTTTATAAGCTCTTCAAGAGAAGTAACTTTTGAAGAGGCCAGCTTATGTTCTTCCTTTGATTTTGCGAGGCTTTGCTCGAAGAGCCTAAGCTGGGCTTGTAACCTGGCAACCTCAGTATCTTTCGTATTAATTGTTTCAACTAAAAAAACTTGGGCAACAAGAAAAGTCATTAACACAAAGACAATAGCCATTAATACCGTAGACAGGGCATCGACAAAGGTGGGCCATACTTCAAGGCGGGCAGGAGAACGCGGTCGGGCAAAAAACATCAGGAAAATTTTTTAATTAGAATATCTTAATTCTCAACTATTTTTTAGAAATCTCCAAAAGGTTTTTGCATATTGCATGCCTGATGCAATTGTAAACAAACTGGTTAACACAATTAAAACGGTTTCGCTAAACAAAAACAAAGAGCTTACGCTAGATGCATGTAATCGATAGGTGACTATGAGAATGCATAATATCTGTAAGAAAGTATTGATTTTGCTCGCTTTGGTAGGTGATAATTTTTCTCGGTGAACTGATTGCATCATTGCAAAACCACCCAAGGCAATTAATACATCTCGGGTTAGGCATAAAATAATAAATGCTAAGGGCATAGCATTTAGGTAGCCAAGGACTACAAACATTCCAATCATCAGTGTTTTATCAGCAATAGGGTCGAATAGTTTACCAAATGGTGATTCAGAATTGAATTTACGAGCAAAAAATCCATCAAGCCAATCAGTAAGGCCTAAAAACAACATGACCCAAAAGGCTAAAAAATATTTATGTGAGAGGTATAGGTGAATAAGTACCGGCGTACCAAAAAAGCGAACGCCGGTTAAAATATTCGCTAGATTAGCTAACAATTTCAAGATTGCTGAAGAAAAAAGCAATCTCTTTAGCTGCATTTTCTAAGGAGTCAGATCCATGCACTGAGTTTGCTTCAAT
Organism: Alphaproteobacteria bacterium; assembly: GCA_947478955.1. GTDB lineage: Bacteria > Pseudomonadota > Alphaproteobacteria > Paracaedibacterales > CAITNM01 > CAITNM01. Next base: position 6,976 of record CANJXJ010000053.1, read on the forward strand.
AGACTCTGCAAATTCTTGGCGAATCGTTCCTTCTTTTGCATTGGCTGGATTAGTAGCGCCCATAATGTCGCGATACTTTGCTACAGCATCGTCTCCTTCAAGCGTTTGTACAACAACGGGACCGCTGATCATAAATTGGCAAAGTTCACCAAAAAATGCACGCTCCGCATGTACGGCATAAAATGCCTGAGCTTGCGCTAAGCTTAGCTGCAAACGCTTCTGAGCAATAATGCGCAAACCAGCAGCTTCAATTTTAGCATTGATTTTTCCTATAATGTTACGACGGGTAGCATCAGGCTTTAAAATGGAAAAAGTTCTTTCAATAGTCATACAATCTTACAATTATGCTTAGGGTGACTATTCTATGGTATCCGGGTATGATTTTCAAGGCTATATAATCAGGAGGGACGCATGGTGAAGATATTGGGGATTGACCCCGGCCTTCAACGAACCGGTTGGGGGATTGTGCAAAGCAATGGAAATGCATTGAGTTATGTGGCTCATGGAGTCGTGCAAACCATTGCAAATAACCCTTTAGCTATACGTTTAAATACTTTGCATCAAGACTTAATGAGGGTGCTAGAGCAATTTCAACCTCAAGAGGCTGCTGTTGAAGAAACTTTTGTGAATAAAAATCCAGCATCCGCCTTAAAGCTTGGTATGGCGCGAGGGGTAGTGTTATTTACGCCCGCTGCGTTTGGCTTAGAAGTGTATGAATATTCCGCTAATAAAGTGAAAAAATCAGTGGTGGGGTCAGGGCACGCAGAAAAGCATCAGGTAGCTCTAATGGTTTCAAGACTTTTACCCACCATGCCTAAAGGTGTTGTTGATGATGCAGCAGATGCACTGGCTGTAGCTATTTGTCATGCCCATCATCGTCAATTGAATGAACGATTGAAAAACGTAAAATAATAAGTTCTCCACTTGGCATTCTAACCATTCTCGCTTATGGTTTAGATAAATTTATTTAAGTACTATAGGTTTAGGAGCTGTTATGTCTTTGGCTACTCAAGAGTCATTATCAAAAAATGAAGATGCATATGCATATAATCCGATGCAAACTGATGGGTTTGAATTTGTAGAATTTGCGACCCCTGAAAATGATGAAAGCTTAGATAAAACATTTAAATCTATGGGATTTACCTGCGTAGGTAAACATCGATCAAAAAATGTTTTTTTATATCGGCAAGGGGATATTAATTTTATTGTTAACAAGCAGCCAAGGTCCTTTGCGTCTGATTTTGCTGCAGCTCATGGCCCTTCGGCTTGTGCAATGGCAATACGAGTAAAGGATTCTGAGCTTGCTTTAAATAGGGCTGTTTCTCTAGGAGCAAGGCCTTATAAAATAGAAGTTAATAAAGATGAATTAGCTATTCCGGCAATTTATGGGGTGGGCGATAGTTTGATTTTTTTTGTTGATCGTTATGATTCTAAAACGATTTACGATTATGATTTTGAATTTTTTCCAGATGTTGATCCTCATCCAAAAGGACATGGACTAGGGATTATTGACCACTTAACAAATAATGTATATCAGGGACAAATGTCTAAGTGGGCGGGATTCTATGAGAAAATTTTTAACTTTCGAGAGATTCGGTATTTCCATATTACAGGGCAAAAGACAGGATTGTTAAGTAAAGCTATGACAAGTCCTTGTGGGAAAATTCGTATTCCGATTAATGAGCCTACAGAAGAATCTTCTCAGATTGCTGAGTACCTTCGTGAATATAAAGGTGAAGGGATTCAACACATTGCACTGACGACTAAAGATATTGTTAAAAGTGTAGGCGAGATCCAACAAGAAGGGATTAAATTTTTGGATATTACGGAAACGTACTATGAAGTGGTGCGCGAACGTTTCCCAACTTTAGACTTAAATTATGAAGAATTAGCTAAATATAAAATTTTACTGGATGGTGAAGTTGATGGAGATCGCAAGGAAATGTTGTTTCAGATTTTCACTGAAACGGTCATAGGGCCTATTTTCTTTGAAATCATTCAGCGGGAAGGGCATGAAGGTTTTGGTGAAGGAAATTTCTCGGCATTATTTGAATCACTGGAGCGTGACCAAGAGAAACGTGGTGTGCTTTAGGAATCTTTTAAAAGGTATTTAAAAAAGGGGCTAATGCCCCTTTTTTTATCGACGTCTTCTAGGTGCAGGCCTATGTGCAGCGGCTGCTCTTCTAGCTTGTTGAACTCTTTGAGCTGCTTGTCTTCTAGCTTGTTGAACTTTTTGAACAGCTTGTCTTTTAGCTTGCGTGGCGCGTTGGGCAGCCTGCTTTTTGGCCTGTTGCTGTTGCCTAGCAGCTTTTTTAGCTGCCTGTTGCTTTTGCCTAGCAGCTTTTTTAGCTGTTTGTTGCTGTTGCCTAGCAGCTTTTTTAGCTGTTTGTTGCTGTTGCCTAGCAGCTTTTTTAGCTGTTTGTTGCTGTTGCCTAGCGGCTTTTTTAGCTGTTTGTTGCTGTTGCCTAGCAGCTTTTTTAGCTGCCTGTTGCTTTTGCCTAGCAGCTTTTTTAGCTGCTTTTTTAGCTTTTTGGTCAGCTTTCCATTTGGCAGGATTAGTTTTTTTAGCTGCTTGACTAGCCTTTTTAGCTGCTTGCTTTTTGGCTTTTTTAGCAGCCTTTTTAGCCTTTTGGTCAGCTTTCCATTTAGCAGGATTAGCTTTTTTAGCTGCCTGCCTAGCCTTTCTAGCCGCTTTCTTTTTAGCTTTTTTAGCAGCACTTTTCTTTTTTGCTTTAGTTTTTCTCTTGCCCTTTTTGCCTTTGAATTTCTTCTTGCCTTTTTTGCCTTTAAATTTCTTCTTGCCCTTTTTGCCTTTGAATTTCTTCTTGCCTTTTTTGCCTTTAAATTTCTTCTTGCCCTTTTTGC
>CANJXJ010000054.1 GCA_947478955.1 Alphaproteobacteria bacterium
AATTAAGCAAATAAGGTGGTTAATAACGAAAACAATTCGTTAAATGCCACTCTTTCTCTCTCAAATCCCCCGCGTATTCCTCAAATAAACTAAAATCTTCCCCTAGTCTCAAATTTTGCAGAGGGTTCAGGAGAGAAGTATGAAATCATTAGTATTAGCATTTTTAGCTGTAATCGTTGCAACTGCTGCTTTAGAAGCAAGAACATGCGCTGCAGGACAAAAAGTTGCCTATAGTCGTGGCACAAGTAGGTGTGTAAGTAAGTAAAATTATAAGCCCTTATGGGGGTAAACCTAGTGAGGGCTAATCTAAACAACCTTATTTTTATAATTTCTAATTTTACGGAGATAAGGACGCTAAACCCACAGGGCTTGCTCTGTGGGTTTTTATTTAGGGCGGCCCAAGATAACTACTTTAAAATACTCTTTCCCGGGGTCTCGTTTTAAATATTTATTAACTATATTTATTTACATTTATATTATTAATAATTTAACTTTTATCGGAGAGAAGTATGAAATCATTAGTACTAGCATTTTTAGCTGTAATCGTTGCAACTGCTGCTTTAGAAGCAAGAACATGTGTAAAACCAAAAGGTGCACGTTGCGCGGATGGAAAAACTTGGACTTATTCACCAAGATGCGGCTGTAACTAAATTTATTAAAAGTAATTAAATTTTTAAAACTAAAGCCCTTCAGTTTTTCTTGAAGGGTTTTTTTTTATGCTTTTTTCTTAAACACAAAAAATGTATAAGACAGAGTAATTTCTTTTACATCTTTTAGTATTGGGTCTTTGGCAAAATCGGGGTCAATAAAAAACTGCACGGGCATTTCCATGGTTTCACCCGCATCTAGTTTTTGTTGTTCAAAGCAAAAGCAAAAAACTTTGTTAAAATATTGCCCTGCGGCATCTGGTGAAACATTATAGGTGGCCATTCCTACAATGGGTTTATCTGAACAGTTCTTTGCTTTATAAAAAGCTAGACCATTTTCCCCAATTTTTAAACGGATGGTATGTTGTAAAGGCGTAAATGTCCACGGCAAGTCACGGTGGGTATTGCTTACAAACCGCACGGTAATTTCGCGGTTAATGACTTGGGTAGAGCCATCACGGCTTATTTTAGGCGTGCCTCCAAAACCGGTTTTTTGACAAAAAACTCTATACAAGGGAACTGAGGCAAATGCCAGTGCCAGCATGGTAAAGAATCCAACTGTTAATAAAATGGCTACGGTGTGGTCACTTTTTTGCACGGGATGCCTCACGCTGCTGGGTTAGAGGGGCATGGTACAAAACTTGTGATTTTATGTCATCCCCGCGAAGGCGGGGATCCAGGTATGCAAGTTTCTGGATTCCCGCCTTCGCGGGAATGACAAGCTCATTACATTTAATTCTACCCTTGGATGATAGAGTACTCTTGATGACGGTACAATCACTTTTTTGCACTAAATACCTCAATGATATGCTCAACAATACTAGGGTCAGCAAGGGTGCTAACATCACCGATTTTTTCAAATTCACCCTTGGCAATGCAGCGCAAAATGCGTCGCATAATTTTACCTGAACGGGTTTTGGGTAATCCTTTAACAATATATATGGCATCAGGACTGGCAATTGGGCCAATTTGGGTGCGAATGGTACGCTTGATAATTGCTTTTAGTTCCTCATCGCTATGGGGGCTATGGGCCCCAGCAATAGCAAAAACCATAATGCCTTCACCTTTAATGGAGTGGGGAAAGCCTACCACTGCGGTTTCCACAATTGCATGATCTATAGTTGCTGCGGTTTCAATTTCTGCGGTTCCCAAACGATGGCCTGATACATTTAAAACATCATCAACTCTGCCTGTGATCCAATAATCCCCGTCAGCATCCCGGCGGGCACCATCTCCACTAAAATAATATTCGGGAAATTGACTAAAATAAGTTTCTTCAAAACGACGATGGTCGCCATACACGGTGCGCATTTGCCCCGGCCAGGAAGTCTTTATAACGAGGTTTCCCTCACACGGATAGGTATCAATTTCATAGCCGTGTTCATCTAACAGGGCAGGGTGGATTCCAAAAAATGGTTGGGTGGCTGAACCTGGTTTTAAATTGTGGATACCAGCTAAAGGGGTAATAAGAATACCCCCGGTTTCAGTTTGCCACCATGTATCAACGATTCTGCAATTTTCCTGGCCGATTTGGTGAAAATACCATTCCCATGCTTCTTGGTTAATCGGCTCCCCGACGGAGCCTAGAATTCTTAAAGACTTACGCGAACTAGTTTCTAGCCATTCATCTCCTGCTTGCATCAGGCTGCGAATGGCGGTAGGGGCGGTGTAGAAAATGCTAACTTTCAATTCATCAATAATTTTCCATAGGCGATCAGGATTAGGGTAATTGGGGATGCCTTCAAACATTACCGTGGTGGCACCATTTGCCAGGGGCCCATAAACAACATACGAGTGACCCGTGATCCAACCAGCATCGGCGGTACACCAGTAAATGTCATCTTGTTGCACATCAAATATCCATTGATGCGTAAGGCTGGCGTAGGTTAAGTACCCTCCGCTTGTGTGTAATACGCCTTTGGGTTTGCCGGTTGAACCTGATGTGTACAAAATGAATAAAGGATCCTCTGCATTCATGGGTTCAGGAGCCACAATTTTGGTGTGGTCGGGCGTATAAAACCTATCTCGACCTGCCACCATGGGCACATTTAAAGAGGTGCTATTGATTACCAAAACCTTTTCAACTTGCGGTGTTTGCAACAGAGCCTGATCAACATTTGCTTTTAAAGGAATGGATTTGCCACCGCGTACTCCTTCGTTAGCAGTGATCACCACTTTGGCATTACAGTCTTGAATGCGGCCGCTTAAGCTTTCCGGGGAAAATCCCCCAAACACCACCGAATGAATGGCGCCAATTCTGGCACAAGCAAGCATCGCATAGGCAATTTCAGGAATCATCGGCATGTAAATAATCACCCGATCACCTTTTTGAACACCTAGGTTTTTTAACGCCCCCGCCATGGCGTTAACTTCTTTAAGTAACTGAGTGTAAGAAATAGGGGTGGTAGTTGTGCCAGCGTCATTAACCCAAATAATGGCGGTTTTATCGGGGGTTTCCAGGGCATGACGATCAACACAATTAGCGCAAACATTTAGCACCCCATCTTCAAACCATTTAATAGAGACAGGCTTATCAAATGTCCAATTTCCACCCCTGGTGGGGAATTGTATCCAATTCAAGCGCTTGGCCATACTTAACCAAAATGCATCTGGGTTTTTGCTAGCTTGGGTTAAGAGGTTTTGATAATTACTTGAATTAATGAAATAGGATTGATCATCAATAGGTTTTGGGTAGGACATAGGACTAAATATATTTTAGCTTTTTGTAATCCTACCCCGTCTGAAGCGTTTGAACAAATTTACCGCCTTATGCAGGGCCGGGTCCATAGCAATTAAATTTTTCACCTTACCGTTCTTAAGCAGCAAGCGCGGGAGTAAACTTATCTGTATACTCTGTCTTCTCTAATTTTTCAAAATGATTGACTCCCCACAAAAAACCAACACTGACAGGAACCATGACCAGCCATAATCCATAGTAGCTAAATATTTCAGTGAGGTAGACTAGGCTAAACGAGGTAATTATATACATAACTGCCCGGCTTAGTGCGTAAACAAAAGTTGCGGAGGTAAATCTCTTTAAGGTTGGAATATGTTTTAAAAAAATCGGGACTCCGGGGCTTGTTGCTAATCCACCGATTAATAACAATGTTTGCAACAAAAAGATTTGAATGTTGCTATTTGAACCTAGGATGGCTACTGGCAGTAATAATGATAGAACTAGAGACATTTTTCCTCTGGTTTTTAATATTTTTAATGGATGGATTTTGTAGCTAAGTACTGAAATTACAACCAATACAATAAGCGAGATAATTGATAATAAAAAATTATGAAGAATGATTTTTTCTGAGGTGTAAAAATAGTCTTGTTTTAAAATTTTGTTGAAATACATAAATACTAGATAGAATGACATTGGCCAACCGCACCAAGTGACAAGATATGCCCAAAAAGTTTTTCGATTTAATTTTTCTGTATTTATTAATTTTTGTGTCTTAATTGCTTTAGAAAATTTATTATTTCCTAAGTCATTTTTAGCATTTAGTTTTTGCTGGATTTTTTCATGTTCCTTAAGAAATTCAGGTGTTTCACGCAAGCGGGTTCTTGCTACAGAACCAATTACAGCAATGGCTGCTCCAACCCAAAAAGCAATACGCCAATTAAATCCAAAGTGTGTCACTAGTGTTGCAATCGCAAGCGCTACAGTTGTGCCAAGCGCTGCTGAAACTGCCACAAAAGAGACTGTAGGGTATTGCATTGGCGGAGGAATTAACTCTGTGACATATATTTCAGCGCCCATAATCTCCCCCATAGAGGAAAAACCTTGGACAATACGACATCCCGTAACTAACCATGCGGAAGCAATACCTATTTGTGCATAGGTTGGTAAACTTGCCATAATAATGCACGAAATAGCCATCATCATGGTTGTAAGAATCACTGTTGATTTTCTGCCAATGTGATCTCCAATATAACCAAATAGCAAGGCACCAAAGGGTCTTAATACAAAGGTGGAACAAAAAGCAAATGCCGCTAGTATGGCTGCAGTATGCGGGTCTGTTTTGGGGAAAAATAATTCATTTAAAAGCACAGCCAAATGCACGTACAGCATAAGGTCGAAATATTCCAGAAAAGTTCCGATTTGCAAAAGACCGACGGCTTCTTTTTGATCACGACTTAATGATTTGAAACTAAGCAATTCACACACTCTTAAGATTGGCAAGTTTGTGTAACGAATAATCCTTTGTTGGTGATTTGTCTAGGGGGTAGATATCTTAAAAATACTAGACGTTATTTTTAAGCAGCAAGTGCGGGGGTTAACTTCTCTCTGCGTTCCATCTTTTCTAGTTTTTCAAAATAATTAACGCCCCATATAAACCCAATATTGACCGGGATCATAATTAACCATAACCCATAGTAGCCTAGCGCTTCCGTTAAGTAGACCAAGCTAAAGGAGGTGATAATATACGTCAGTGCCCGACTGCAAGCGTAAATAAAGCTAGCGGTAGTAAATCGTTTGAGGATGGGAATACGTTTTAGAAAAATAGGGTATGCAGGAACGAGTGACATCGCACTAAGGATTAAAAGAGTTTGCAATAAAAAGATATGAATATGGCTTGTGGCATTTATGATTATAAACGGCAACAACAACATCACGACCAAGCTCATTTTTCCTTTTATTTTTAATATTTTTAAGGGGTAAATTCTATAACTGATAATGGCCAGAAAAATTAAAATGGATACCGAAATAAGGGACAATAAGAAATTATGGAATATTATGTCCTCTGCGCTATACCCATAATCAACCTTAAGTATTTTATTGAAGTACATATATGTTAAGTAAAATGATAAGGGCCAGCTTGGAGTAGCAGCAAGATAGGCCCAAAATGTCTTACGGTCCATTTTGTCTTTGTTGATTAATTTTTGGGTTCTAAAAGCGTTAGAAATTATGCCACTTTCTTCTTGGTGTTTGGTGCGCAGTTTTTCGCGTATTTGTTGTCTTTTTTCAAGAAATTCGGGAGCCTCACGAAGGCGTGTCCTCGCTACAGAACCAATAACCGCAATGGCTCCTCCCATCCAAAAAGCCATCCGCCAATTAAGTCCAAAGTGTGTGACCAGGGCCGCAACCCCTAAAGCAAAAGCGGTGCCCACTTGTGAAGCAATTGCTATGCAAGCAACTGCGGGATATTGGGCTGGAGGCTTGGTTAATTCGGTCATGTACACCTCAGCGCCTATAATTTCTCCCATCGATGAAAGCCCTTGGATAATACGACATCCTGTGACTAGCCAAGCTGAAAGAATGCCTATTTGGGCATAGGTGGGCAAGCTCGCCATCACAATGCACGAGATAGACATCATCATTGTTGTAAGAATTACTGTGGTTTTACGCCCGATATGGTCTCCGACATAGCCAAATAACAACGCCCCAAACGGTCTAAGCACATACGTAGAGCAAAATGCAAAAGCCCCTAATAAAGCGGCTGTATGGGGATCAGTTTTGGGGAAAAATAATTCATTTAAAAGTACAGCTAAATGTACATATAACATGAGGTCGAAATATTCTAGAAAGGTGCCTATTTGCAAAAGGCCAACAGCTTCTTTTTGAGTGCGACTTAAGGATTTGAAAATATTCATTTTACATACCTAAACTGGCAAAAGTGAGCAATAAATAGTCCTTTCTGGGAGGTTTGTCTAGGGGGTAAATTAGGGGGGTATGTAAGTAGTGTGGTGGGTACATTTTACTTGCTAGGTTTTGATATTTTTGGATCCTCCGGTCAAGCCGGAGGAAAACTAGAGAGTGGGGTTCCAGGGAAACTAGAAGCGGTAATCTTCTTTAGTTTCCATATGGCTTGACCATATGGTCCAGTGAGTAATATCTATGTTCTTGGATCCCTCCGGTCAAGCCGGAGGAAAACTGGAAGTGGATCCAGAGATCAAGTCAAAGAAAAGCCAAAGAGGGCTTCTCCGCAGTCTCCCTATGCCTAGAAAGTGAGTGCGTTACCAGCCCCCTCCCACAGTCTCCCTACGGCTTGACCGTAGGGTCCATATCAATAGTAAAAATTTTACGCTGCGTGAAGTTGCACCCCTACGGCTGACACTCATCCGCTACAAGCGGTTCGTATTCATTGCTTGTATCGCAATGCTTGAAAATTTGCCCCGTCTTAATATCAAAAAACCAAAGATGCACAACCAGTTCTTGTGTGCTCACTTTTTCTTTTATCCAAGGAAATGTCATGCAATTTTGATAGGATTTTTTCAACGCTAACTTAGCCACATCATCGGTTTCGCATTTGCTTGTATGATCAGTCTTTATCAGCGAGACCCAGTTTGTAATAAAGTCATTGGAAGTTGAGCCATCGCTATTTATCAACGCCTGAATTCCACCACATTGGCTATGGCCTAGTAACACCAAGTGCTTAACTTTTAAAAAATTCACACCAAACTCTAAGGCAGCACTAGTTCCATGGTGAAAATTATCTTTTTCATAAGGTGGCACGATGTTTGCCACATTGCGTACAATAAACAAATCGCCTGGGTCACATTGTAGAATGAGCGCTGGGTCTACTCGCGCATCACAACATGCAACAACCATCATTTCTGGTTTTTGCCCATACATCGAAAGATATTGCATGACCGAGGCATCACCATGGGCATATTTATCTCTGAAAGTGCTATAGCCTTTTAAAATTCTATTTAAGCTTTTTTCCATCGTACCTAAGCTCATCAAGCTTACCGCGTTAACGGCTTATATTTTATGCGTGTTGGTTGATCTGCATCAACGCCTAAACGACGGTGACGATCTTCTTCATAAGATTGGTAGTTCCCTTCGAACCACACCACCTGGCTATCCCCTTCGAAAGCCAAAATATGGGTGGCAATACGGTCAAGGAAAAACCGGTCATGGGTAATCACAATCGCACAGCCAGCAAAATCAAGTAGGCCTTCTTCTAGGGAACGCAATGTTTCCACGTCCAAATCGTTAGTCGGCTCGTCCAAAAGCAAGACATTCGCCCCACTTTTGAGCATTTTTGCCAAATGCACACGGTTGCGTTCTCCCCCTGAAAGTTGCCCCACTCTTTTTTGTTGGTCTGCGCCTTTGAAATTGAAAAGCCCACAGTAAGCACGACTCGGCATTTTACGCTTACCTAGTTCAACCTCGTCATGGCCATTGGAAATTTCTTCCCAAACAGTTTTTTTTGCATCGAGCGTATCGCGTGATTGATCCACATAGCCCATCACAACTGTATCACCTATTCTCATCTCTCCTTGGTCAGGCTTTTCTTGGCTCGTTAGCATGCGGAAAAGGGTGGTTTTACCGGCACCGTTTGGCCCAATAACACCCACAATGCCACCTTTAGGTAGGTTGAAATTTAAGTTCTCAATAAGTAACCTATCGCCAAACCCTTTGCTAAGGTTGCTTGCTTCAATAACCAAGTCACCTAAACGCGGCCCCGGCGGAATACTAATAGCTCCATCCCCTGTGCCACGGTCATAATTTTGCGCTAATAACTCTTCATAAGAACTAATACGTGCCTTGCTTTTTGCTTGACGCGCTTTGGGTGATTGACGAATCCATTCTAATTCTCTGGTTAGTTGTTTTTGCCTAGATGTTTCTTGTTTTTCCTCAACAGCTAAGCGCTTTTGCTTTTGCTCAAGCCAGCTTGAATAATTGCCTTCATAAGGAATACCTTGACCACGGTCAATTTCAAGAATCCATCCCACTACATTATCAAGAAAATAGCGATCATGGGTAATGAGTACCACGGTGCCTTTGTATTCCTGCAAATGGCGATCAAGCCACGCGACGCTCTCGGCATCCAAATGGTTAGTAGGCTCGTCTAACAGCAACATGTCTGGTTTTTGAAGTAATAGCCTGCACAACGCAATGCGGCGCTTTTCACCACCGGAAAGCTTATCAACCCGGGCATCCCCAGGGGGGCACCGCAACGCATCCATCGCAATTTCAATTTGACGGTCTAAGTCCCAGGCATCTAATGTATCAATTCGCTCTTGCAATTCACCTTGACGCACAAGCAACGTATTCATCGTGTCGTCGTCCATGGGCTCTGCAAATTTTAAGTTGATTTCTTCATATTCCTTCATCAAGTCGGTCACTTCCCCAAGGCCTTCTTTGATGTTTGATAAAACATCCAAATCATTATCAAGCTGGGGTTCCTGTGGCAAATATCCAATTTTCACCCCATCGGCTGCCCAGGCTTCACCCTGATAATCGGAATCCAATTGCGCCATGATTTTTAGAAGGGTTGTTTTACCTGAACCATTCGGTCCAATGATACCAATCTTGGCACCGGGGAAAAATGAAAGCCAAACATCCTTTAGAATTTGCTTGCCGCCAGGATAGTTCTTAGATAAAGACTTCATTACATAAATATATTGATATGACATTTTTAAAATACCTTTTTATTTTGAGCCATATTGGCGCAAATGCTGGCGTTATTCAAGCGGTTATGAAGTTCCAATAGGCGTTTGGGCCTCTGCTTAGACTGCATTGGTTAGCATAATTTTCCAGTAATTACTAATTTTTCTCTGGCTTGACTAGAGGGACCTGCCATATGATCCACAAACTCCCCATTTTCAAAAAGAAGCCCCTAGTAAAATTTTTGCCTCTAGCAAAACTGAGGTGTTCAGAGGACCAAAAATGATTTTTAGGGGCTTTTTGGGTTTGTGCATAATACTGCTTGCAGTGCTCTCAGTTGATAGGAAGTCTTGATCGCATTACATAAGTTTTTTTTACGAAAAAAATCCCGATTCTTTTGGGCGTGGCCCCTTCCTTTTTTGACCTGCTCCAAAAGCGAAGTTTCATCTAATTTTTCGTCTCTTGCGCCCTATACGTTGCACCCCTTACCACCCCCACCCTCATTTGGGTGGGGCCACTTTAGGAGGGATTATCTTAAGATTTCATTAAAAAATCCAATTTCTGAAAAATATTTATCAAGGCCGAATACA
>CANJXJ010000055.1 GCA_947478955.1 Alphaproteobacteria bacterium
AATATTGGCGTTGAAAAATTCTTCGCAAATGGGATAAAGACGATCTGTCATATAGGCTAAACTCCTTCTGCTTGAAGTCTAACTCTATTTAGTTAGTTTGTTAACAGTTCCTAGCGACCTGGAAGCACATGACAAATCCAGATAAGAAAAATTAATTCTTGGGCATTATAACAAAAAATAAAAAAAACTCAATTAGGCGGTTGAGACACAGTATCAAGCTATCAATAAAATTTTAATTAAATTTATTTACAATCCTATGATCGTCTTGAATAATCATAACAGATATAAGTTATGGGAAATATTATGCGTAAATCAACAGTACTCCTTTTAATGCTAGGAATATCAACAGCTCCTTTATTTTCTGCAGAAGCCGCCACAAGCGAAATAAGTGCACTTCAAAAGCAAATTGAAGTTTTGCAAAAACAACTGGAAGCCATTTCCAAACAGGTTAATGAGCAAAGCAAACAGGTTAAAGAAATTAAATCTGAAACCAAGCAGGCTAAGGTCCAGCAACCTGCCGCAGTTGTTGTTGTAAAAGAAGACCCTAAACCTGAGGATGCTCCAGTTTTTGAAAAAGGGTATATTCCTGTCCCGGGAACCAAGGCTGCTGTAAAGCTTGAAGGAATGGTGAAGATAGATGCCATATATGATGGAGGAAATAACACTGGTGATTTTACACTCATGAGCAATCTTCCTTATAATCTTCAATCAAGAAATCGCACTGCTGCGGTTAATGGGCAAACAAACCCTCATAATTGGAAAAAGCATTTTAACATGCATGCTAAGCAAACAAAAATGGGCATAAGAAGCTTGATAAAAAATAATTCAGGGAAAGATATAAAAGGGCATATCGAATTTGATTTATATGGCACCATGTCACTCGGAGATTCCGCTCCAACTTACAGCGGCAACAACTCAGCCAGCATGACATACACACCCAGACTTCGCCATGCAACAGTTGCCTATGGCGGTTTAATGGTAGGTCATACTTGGACCAATTTCTTTGATTTCACAGAAACGGTAACACCAACCGTTGATTTTGGCACTCACAATGGCCCTATAAGACAAGCTCAAATGCGCTATACCCACAAGATGGATCGTTTTGAACTAGCGGTCTCAGCTGAACAACCAAAAGCGGACTATGTTACCTATAACAACAACCCAGGCGCAACAGTACTGAACTATACCTATGTTGCGCGAAATACTAATACAAACATAGCTAAACCTCAACGACCAGATATGACCCTTAGTTTGAAATATAAAGCCGATAATGGAAATGTTCTTGGGCTAGGGATGGTTACTCGCGACCTTACTATTAAAAATAACAACACAGGCGCCGCAACAAATGCCGCCTCTGACGGCAGAACCTACCGAGCAAATGGATATGGCTTCAACATTGCTGCAAAAATTATGACCCAAGGCAAAAGCTTTGCAACCGGTGGTATAACATTTGGTAAGGGAATTGGTTGGTATATTGGCGACCTAACTGGTAGATCTGCCCTTTTTGATATATCTGATAGTGCAAATGGCAGTAGAACTTATAAAGCGATACCAATGACCATGGCATGGTTAGGATATACCCATGCTTGGAACGATCAATGGCAAACCACCATGGGCGGTTCTCAAGCAGATCTAGCAACTGGCAGCAGTGCGTTTAACCGCAAACCTATCAACTGGTTTGATCCAGGGCTTGATCGCCAGATGAGAAGAATACACTTTAATACAATATATAAGCCAGAAGAGAATCTTGAGTTTGGTTTAGAGTTTATGTACTTAAAACGTAAATCTGTACTGAAATATACTGGACAAGGTAACCGCTATCAATTTAGCGCAAGCTATAAATTCTAAAAAATAATACCTCTGAACTCCCTCTAATGAAAATCGTTAGAGGGAGTTTTGTTTGTGGTCATCCCCTAGCCTCCCTACGACCTGATCGTAGGATCCATATTAAATCAATCATTGGGCACGTCTTGCATGGATTCGGATTCTACAGACTGGCCCCTCTGGTCAAGCCAGAGGGAAATTGAAAACAGGGGACGCTTTGTAAACGGCCTTACGCCGAATTGCATTTCTTGAAAATTCCCTTTGACAAAAACGCAATAAAGACTTAGTATCTTGGTCAAGCAGATAGGTGAAAATTATGAAAATTGCAAATTCTTTAAAAACCCTTAGAAGTCGTGACAAAGACTGCAAATTAGTGCGTCGCAAGGGTCGCATGTATGTTATTAATAAGAAAAAGCCACGCTACAAAGCTCGCCAAGGTTAAGCTTTAGGTCATGATCCAAGAAACCGACGTTGTTATTATAGGCGCCGGTCCTGTTGGATTGTTCGCTATTTTTGAATGCGGCATGGCAAAATTAAAAACCCATGTTATTGATGCTTTTGAAAAAATTGGAGGTCAATGTTCAGCCTTGTACCCTGAAAAACCTATTTACGATATTGCAGCGTGCCCATCAATTACTGCTGAACATCTTATTGAGCAGCTTGAAAAACAAGCAGCACCGTTTTCCCCTACCTATCATCTGAATCAACAAGTGACCCATATTACCCCGTTAAATACCCAAGGTACTGACTGGATAGTTGAGACCTCTTTGGGTACCAAAATCAAAACCAAAAGCATTATTATTGCCGCAGGTGTAGGCGCCTTTGGACCTAACCGCCCTCCCCTTCCTCAATTAGAAACATATGAAAAAAACAGCGTTCATTATGCTGTACGTAGCAAAGACACCTACAGAGGCAAAAATATTGTCATAGCAGGCGGTGGGGATTCTGCTGTTGATTGGGCTTTAATTTTAAAAGACATTGCCGCATCCGTTAAGGTTGTACACAGGCGTGCAAAGTTCCGCGCAGCTCCTGACAGCGAAGAAAAACTTAATACAGCAGAAAGCAATGGGGAAATTGAACTGGTGACCCCCTATCAGCTTAGCGGACTGCAAGGGACCAATGGCACCCTAAACGCTGTGGAAGTTGAAAACCTTGATGGGTTAAAACGGCTGCTCCAAGCAGATTACCTATTGCCTTTTTTCGGACTTTCTATGAACTTAGGGCCGATTGCCGAATGGGAACTCCATTTGGAAAAAAATCATATTGTGATTGACCAAGCAACAAGCGCCACTAACCGCAAAGGCATTTATGCTATTGGTGATATTGCAACATATCCTCATAAATTAAAATTAATTTTGACCGGATTTGCAGAAGCAGCTCAAGCGGCCCATGCTATTCGCCAGCATTTACACCCAGATGAAGTAATCCATTTTGAATATTCCACCACCAAAGGCGTTGGGTTTTAATGATCTGAAAACATAAATTTTAAGTTTATGCTTGACTACACCCGGCTATGTTATGCTATAAATAGGCAAAATAAATCAAGGAAAAATGAAATGGCGCGTCGTTGTGCATTAACTGGAAAAGGTGTTTTGTTTGGCCATAAGGTTAGCCATGCAAACAATAAATCAAATCGTCGTTTTTTGCCGAATTTGCAAAATGTATCATTTTTAAGCGAAATTCTTGGAAGAACAATTAGTCTTCGCCTTTCAACCCGTGCTATCCGTACGGTTGAATTTCATGGTGGGTTGGATGCTTATTTAACATCAACGCCAAACCGTAAATTGACTGCTGAAGTTTTGCCTTTGAAAAAAGTTATTACAAAGCAAATTGAAGCTAAAAAATAAAATTTTTTCTTTTTTAAGAGATAAGGGCGTGTATTACACGCCTTTATTTTTAGCCCCAAAATCTTTGGTAGCATAATGGAATGCGTTTCAATACATGACCTGCAATCTGAATTAGACCAATTGCAACCCGGCGATTGGTTTATTGTTGATGTTGATGACACATTGATCACTCCACAGGCGATGATGTTTCGCCCCTCCTCACCTTTTTGTACAATCATCGATGATCTTAAAAAAGATGCCCCCCATAATTTAGCTGAAATTGTCTCCACCTGGCGATTAAATCGTAAAATCATGCTTGTTGAACAAGAATGGATCACGATCTTTGAAATGCTCAAGAGCAAAGGTGTTACTGTTATTGCCTTAACTTCCATGCATACAGGTACTTTTGGCAAAATTTCGTCAATGGAACATTGGCGCGCTAATGAACTAAAGTCTTTTGGTTTAACCTTTAGTGCATATGCACATGACACTGTTGAAATTCTCATTGACGCCGAACAACCAGCAACTTTGTATCAGGGAATTCTTTTTACAGGACCACATGCCAAATCTGATGTCTTAAAAAGTTTCCTAGCCAAGTATGGCTTACCATCTAAAATACTATTTTTTGATGATCGCTTACCCCAAATAGAGCTATTGGAAGAATTGTGCAAAGACATCAATATTCCTTATAAAGGATACCATTACCAAGCAGTAGCCAAATTGCCCTATAGCAGTGCTACAGATTACGGAGCAATCCAAACAAAAGCCCTGGTGAATGGTTGCGAATGGCTTGAAGACGAAGATGCAAAAGAGATGCGGGCATAATAATGGATGGCTTTTTTGCAAATCTCATTAAATCCCTAGAAATATTATCACCCGAGGTATTATTAATCCTTGGATTTTTCACCTGCATGGCTTTTATATTACTAGCTTTTCGCTACTTTGGGGCCTTCGGTTTAGTGTGTTATAGCGTTCTTGCCGTTACCATTGCGAATATCCAAGTTTTGAAACTAGGGGTATTCTCCTACATTCAAGAACCTATTGCTTTGGGAACCGTTGTATTTACCACTCTTTTTACGACAAGTGATTTAATTACGGAGCACTATGGCGCAGACCTTGCCCGAAAAACTATCTATCTAACTTTTTTAATGCAAATTTTTGTAATGCTAAGCATGGTGTTTGTTATCGCCCATCCAGAATCAGGAGAGCAAATAAGCGCGGTTCACCAAGGCTTAGAAGCCCTATTCACCCCATCCCTTCGGTTATTCATTGCAAGCTTAATAGCGTTTGGCATTTCTCAACATATTGATATTGGTATTTTTGAAAGTTTAAAAAAACGCCACGGCAGGCATTTACTATGGCTTCGCGGAAATGTCTCTACCTTAATTTCTGGGATATTTGATACGGTTATTTTTAGTATTCTTGCCTGGATTATTTTAGCCCCTAATCCTTTATCATTCACCACTGTATTAATTGGGTTCATTGGCTTTTCGCAACTTTTACGAGCATTTATTTCTATATTTTCAACTCCCCTTTTATATATTAGTTACCGGATAAAACCTTATGACCTTTAATTTTAGCATCACAAAATCAACGACCCAGGGACGTTTAGGCACCCTGACAACGCCCCATGGGGAAGTTAAAACCCCCGCGTTTATCTTTTGCGCAACAAAGGCTGCCATGAAGGCGGTGACGCCTGTACAAATGCGAAGTGCGAATACACAGATCATTTTATCAAACACCTATCATTTAATGTTACAACCAGGCGGAGAAACCGTTAAAAAGCTTGGGGGATTGCAAAAAATGACTGGCTGGAACGGGCCTATGCTTACAGATTCTGGCGGGTTCCAAATTTTCAGTCTGGGTCATGGATCAGTGGCTTCTGAGGTTAAAGGCCGGCGATCAACGAACCGTCCTAAAACCTTATTGCGCATCAACGAACAAGGAGCAAAGTTCAAATCATACATTGACGGACGCACGTATTTTTTAACCCCTGAAGAATCCATCCGCGTACAACGCAACCTAGGCGCTGATCTGATAGTGGTATTGGACGAATGCACCCCTTTTCATGTTGATCAAACCTATACCCAACAATCCATGCGCATGAGCCACCGGTGGGCGTTGCGTTCTTTAAATGAATGGCAAACCCATGATGACGGATCACAAAAGCTTTACGGCATTATTCAAGGAGGAGTTTATCCACAGCTTCGTCAAGAAAGTTGTGAGTTTGTAAATGATCATAATTTCTATGGCATCGCTGTTGGTGGTTCGCTTGGTGCCGATAAAAGCCAAATGCATGATGTAGTTAGCTTCACCATGGAAATGGTAAGAAAAGACCGCCCCGTGCACCTTTTGGGAATTGGCGGCATTTCTGATATTTTTTCAGGTGTTAAACAAGGAATTGATACCTTTGATTGTGTACACCCTACACGGCTTGCTCGCCATGGCGGAGCATTGGTTAAACCTGCCAATAATCAAGGTACCCGAGAACATATTAACTTACGCAATAGTATGTACCGTGAGGACGACCAACCCATTGAAAACGATTGTGGATGTGAAACCTGCGCTTGGGCCAGCAAAGGCTATATCCATCACCTATTAAAAGCTCAGGAAATGATAGCTTACACATTGGTTTCGATTCACAACATTTATTTTATGAACCAACTAATGCATGCCATTCGCGAAGCATTAGCTAACGACACCCTTGATAGCTGCCAAAAAGAATGGTGCACTTGAGGTTACCTACTAATAGCACGTAGCGTAGCACCCCATGAAGTATTCATGGTGGAAACCTCAACCAATCATTGTGGTACTATTTGCTGCCCCCAGAATGAAAAGATCTCGTTTCACACAAAAACTTTAATTATCACGATAACATGAAATAATAAAAGTGCAAAAAAGTATTATGTCCCAAATAATTTTATTAAAATTTTAGTGATTTGACATTATTTTCTAGTTAATTAGTAGGCAAAACTGCCATTTCTCCAAGCTGGTCAACAACTCTATCTAATTCTTTTAAAACAGGTGAGGCGGTAAGTTTTGCATCCATAGCAAACGGTTGTGCATAGGAATTTGAAAACAGTTGTTGATAAAACCGCTTAAATTTTGGCTTGGTAATTCCGGTTGAATAAACTAACACCGGGTTGCCCATCACACAAGCTTCACTGGCCATGCTAATGGAATCTTCGCATACAACAATTGCATCAACGCCCTTTAAAAAATGGGGATAAGGGTTTGTCTTTTGCTGATCCCAAATCCAATAAGAAAAACCTTCAAGGGCTTTTTCAAAATTTTCCAACCACTCAATTGGCGTGCGACGGGAGGGGGTAATAATTAAGCTTGCCCCTTTTGCAGCAGCAAAATTACGTAAGTCATTTGCCATTTTTACAGCTAAATTTTTTTCATATGTTCCATGAACACTGTTCCCCCCCAAAAGTACGCCAATTCGGGGATGAGGGTATTTTTCTAAATGATTGGGAAACTCAAGTTCTTTAGGGTTAATTCCATGAATAGCCCCTTGGGTGCTAATTACATTTTCACCGATCACCTGATCATGAACAGGTGCAATAACCACATCAAAATAGCGTGAAGATACTCCTGGGTTCATTAAGACAACAGTCTTTACCTTATGGCGCAATGCTAAGGCTACAAGCACTGCTTGGCGGCCTGCGGCAATCACAATATCAGGTAAAGAACACCTTAAATTTTTAATAGCTATATTTTTTAAAAAACCAGGAAGAAGTACAAAAAGCTGAGGTGGCATCCAACGACACCATACGGGCAATTGAACTGGTTTTTTTTCATAATCCCCAATCCATTTTGAGGCTAATGCTTCAGCTTGTTTCCAAGTGCCTACTTTTAAAGCGTCCACGCACACCATACAAATAATTTTTTTCTTCATTGTTTCTTTATTTTTGTAATTACCCACGCAATTCAACCATAAAGCCAAAGATAGCCTTAGTCCAGCTCACACAAAAAGGTGGTTATTTTGAAACTAAATATAAAATTTAACGAAATTTTAATAAAGGTTCGATTTAATGAACATAAGGATCAATGGGTGCACAGCATCCATAGCAATGTGTAAATGAGGAAGAAGTTATGGTCGAAAGTATTCAGCATAAGCTCGACCGGGTGCGCCCACCGCGCGTCCAGATCACTTATGATGTAGAAATAGGTGATGCTATCGAAATGAAAGAATTACCTTTCGTTGTAGGTATTTTGGCAGATTTATCTGGTCATTTAGCAGATCCTCTCCCCCCTTTAAAGGAGAGAAAATTTGTGGAAATTGATCGTGATAATTTCCCCCAGGTACTTGAAGCAATCAAACCACGTTTAACACTTACCGTGCCTTATAAATTAGGTGGAGATAAAACTGAAACATCTCTGGAGCTATTTTTTACTTGTATAGAAGATTTTGAGCCCCTCAATATTGTTAAAAGAGTTGATGATCTAAGTAAGCTATATGATTCTCGCTGTCACTTAAAAGATTTGATGAACAAGCTTGATGGTAATGATACTCTTGCAGCAATGCTTACCGATTTAATGGCCGATGCTGCTAAGCAAAAAGCATTAGCTGATCAAATTGCAGCAGGTGCTGGCGATGATCTTGATAAGATAATAACCGATGGCAAAATGGTTCGTGATGAATCACAAAGACCTATTGTCTTAAATATCTTAAACGAATTCTTACTTCAAATTGCAGTCGCGGATGAAAATGCCCCAACGATTCCAGGGCACTACTTAGCATACCATATGGACCGCATTGATGCGCTTTTGACCCTACAGGTTAACGAGATTATGCATCATCCAGATTTCTTGGCTCTAGAAGGTTCTTGGAGAGGGTTATCTTATCTAGTGTATAGAGCTGAAACCGGTGAACACTTAAAGTTAAGGTTAATGAACCTTTCTCGCCAGGATTTACATGACGATTTAGATAAGGCTGTTGAATTTGACCAAAGCCAATTATTTAAAAAGGTTTATGAAGAAGAATACGGCACCTTTGGTGGACATCCATATTCTTGCCTAGTTGGTGATTTCGAATTTGGCAGATCACCTATGGATATGGATTTGCTTGAAAAGATTTCAGGGGTTGCGGCCGCTGCCCATGCACCATTTATAAGTGC
>CANJXJ010000056.1 GCA_947478955.1 Alphaproteobacteria bacterium
ACGAGATCCACAAGGCCCAACCACCACCACAAATATTTTAATGGTTAAAGAAAAAAAAGAAATTAAGCAGCAAAAGAAAGTGAAACAAGAGATGAATCTCTCCTCAAAAATAGCTGCTTAGTGTTCTTGACTTTGGGGGTCACTTTATAAGCTGTCGATGTTAAAGACAACTAATGCAGCCAAACAAAGAGATGCCATTACGGAGTTTGAGAATTCAGAATGAGCCGTTTGGTAGTAAGGAGCCGAACAGGCTGAGATGCCATTATACGTTCCGAGCTTTGAGTGAGAGAAATGCCCTGTCTGTAAATGAGAGTCATCACGTTTTTTAGTTAGGGTCCATGTTCTTGGGTCTATTAGTTTCATAATTGTTTGTTCCATTCTTTTCTGAATTGTTTTGAGCGTTCTTTTTTTGCAACCCCCACAAAACTCTTTGCCATAACTGGGCTTACCCCCAGCACTCGTAAACTGTCTAAAATGGCCCGGACAATAAAAATCTATTACCATTAAAAACTCCCTGTTTAGTTAGCTTTGCACGTCGCCTTGTCTTGCTTCGTATGCATCCTGTACAGAAAGTACAGCACATAAAAATTTCCCTGTAAATTCTTTTTTTAAAAAAGAATTAAAAAGGAATTTTGATAGGTTTTCTTGTTTAATAGTAAAACTGGGCAGTTACCCTTTTTTTTGGTAGTATTCCTGATATGAAGAAGAATTTAGCTCAAGGACAGCGCGTAAGATTTTTGCGCTCTTTAACAGGTTTGCTCGCAAAAGATTTTTGCGAACGCTATGGATTAAGCTTAAGTTCACTCAGTAAGTGGGAAGCTGGTTTTAATCCTTTATCCCTAACTAGTGCCAATCGCCTTGTAGCAATCGCTGCAGAAAATGGAATCATTTGCCATTTGAGCTGGATTCTTCATGGAAAAGGCGAAGAGGCAAAAGTCTTAACTGAAGAAAACAAAGCTGTAATAAACAAGTTAAACACTCAGAAACAGAGTGCTTCTACCTCATCTCATACTTTTGAAAATGAGCTTATTCTTGTGTCACGTGAAATTGAACTATTAAGAACGATACACCAAACAGTTGAGGTGATGTCTATCACTGACGATTCAATGACTCCTCAATTCAAAATTGGTGATTATGTTGGGGGTTGCCCTATTGACTTAGCATCTGTAAAAAAATATCTCGATTTTCCTTGCATTGTTGAGACAGAAGATAAGAAAAAAAGACTCAGACGGATCGGATACAACAATAAACAGTTCTTCTTGTTTGGAACGAATACAGGGTATAAGGGCGGACCCCTTTTTGAGCTGTCTCCCAACTTCTCAAAAATTTCCCCCATTTTTTGGCATCGCATGCATGGAGTTATCAATGAAGATACAACAGCCATTACCTATAGCCAGGCTGGGTGAAAAGATTTTAAGCCAAAAGGCTGCACCTGTTCCTAAAGCTGATTTGTCAAAATGCTTGCCTATTGTCGAGCAGATGCTATTTACCCTTGATTCGCTAGGTGAAAGAATAGGTCTCGCAGCTCCACAGGTATTCATCGATAAGCGTATTGTTATTTTTAGAATTCCGCTTAGCACTCATAACCGCTACCAGTTAGAAAACAAACAGGAAGAAATACCCTTCACAGTGATGATTAATCCTGTTTGGACACAAACCTCAGATACCCAAGAAGAAGGCTGGGAAGCATGCATTTCTCTGCCTAATTTAATGGGTAAAGTTCCCAGGTATACTGATGTTTCCTATGAATACTATGATCTTGATGGAATCCTCAATCATAGAACAGCATCTGGTTTTCATAGCAGAGTCATTCAACACGAATGTGATCATTTGGATGGGTATGTGTATACACAACGCATGAAAGACCTTAGTACCCTCACCTTTGAAGATGTTAGACTAAAAAATACTCAAAACAAGCAAGAGTTAGTTGCCTAAATTTCTTTAGGCTGCCAACTTTTGTTGAACTAATTCAACTTCTTTTTTTGTCCCCAAAAATTTTAAGGCCAATAACCATAGAATCGCAGCAACAGAAATGTAGATAGCTGGAGCTAGCAACACTTGGGTTTGCTTAAGCACATACGTCATAATCAGCGCTGTTGTTCCGCCTGTTATTGCCATACCGATAGAGAATCCCGATGCAACACCTGTATATCTAACTTCCGGAGAGAATTGCTTTTGAAGAAATATATGTGATGGACCTACAAAGCTTCCAACCCCAATTCCTATAAATATTTGCCCTGTAATAATTTCTTCAACAGACCCATATTGAAAAAGGACAAATCCAATCCAACTTGAAAGTATCGCTACCCCTGATGCTAAAACCATTGAGCGATACGGACTAATTTTATCTGAAATACGACCAAAAATTGGACAGCTAATCATAAAAGCAAAAAGCCCAAAGATATTAAAAAACAAACTGCTAGTTGCCTTAACCCCAATATATTGGGTCATGTACAAATTTAAAAAGCCAAATAATGTATAGCTTAAAATACCATTGAAAGCCCCTGATGCAATTGCTAGCGCATATTGCTTTGGATAATTTTTGATGACCTCAACAATAGGTAAACCTTTTATAGGTTTCCTTTTAATGAATTCTGTTGTTTCCATCGCTCTTTTACGTAAGATAAAGCCAACAACAGCTACGCATGCTCCTAGATAGAAGGGAATTCTCCAGGCTTGTTCAAAGGTTAAAAAGTTTGTCACAATATAAGCTACTAAGGTCGCGCTAACGGCTCCAACAACGCAAGATGCAGAAATAAGTCCGCTAATCATCCCAGGTTTTGCTTTCATATGTTCTAAAGCAAAAATGGCTGCACCATTGTATTCTCCTCCGGTACACAACCCTTGCATCAAGCGACATCCAAGCAAAATGCATGGAGCTATCAAGCCGATACTTGCATAGGTTGGCAAAAGACCAATAATTAAGGTTGGCACCCCCATTAATAATACTGAAAAGGTAAGGGCTTGCTTTCGGCCATATTTATCCCCTATATACCCAAATAATAGTGCACCCAAAGGCCTTGTCCAAAAAGCGGCAGAGAATGCAAAAATTCCACCCAGTAAAGCAGCAAAATCATCTCCCGATGGAAAGAAGTTTTTACCCAAAATAGCTATAAAAACTCCACATAGTGTAAAGTCATAAAACTCTAGAGCGTTTCCAATAAGGCACGGAATGAGTATACGGCTTTTTAAATCTGTTTGATTTTTTGACATAATATATCCTTAATCCTTAAGTGTGGAATAATTTCATTGTTAAGCTTAACGAGAAGCTCGAGGCTGTTCAATTTAGCTCCCATAGTTAAGAGTAATATCTTAGAATCATGATGAAAACTTATGGTTACGCCAGAAGTAACCCCTGTCATTTCACATCTTCCTTCCATTACTGCTGCTGCTTTTTTGGTGTTTTTTGGCACAGTATCCCAAAATATTGGGAAGGAAGGAATTTTTAGTGCAGCGAGAAAGCTAGGATCATGAATGTGCAAAGAAAAATTAACATAATTCTGTTGCCAGGCTGGGTGGGAAAAAGCACTAAATAAGTTACTGCGCTCTATAAGACCAGCACTAGCATAGGTAATCTCTTCCTTCAAAAGAGAAGAACAAAACTCATCTATTAAAGAACTTGTCTTGTGGGTAAGCGATTTTGCTTTCAGCAGAGATTCCTCCAACAATAATTTATGAAATTGTACACTTTCGGTCTCTAAACATCTAATCTTAAAACTTTACTAAAATTGTTTATTTCTTGCAGCCCACGAATAGTGTGTGTCCCAGTATTGTTCCACGAAAGAATTAGGGGCAATCAGCTGGATCTCTCCATCTATGGTTTCAAATCTAGCCTGGTGAAACCACGAGTGATAAGCCGCTGTTCCTATGACTTGAGCAATCTTGAGTCTCGTCTCTTTTGCTTGCTCAGGTTCATCCAATGCTTCGATCATCTGTTGAACTTGGTTATCATCAAAAACAGTACACTTACTACCCCCCTGCCCCTCTCCATAGACTGAAGCGTTTAATTTTACGCTAAACTCCCCTGCCCTAATCCGGTCAATCGTAGAAAACTTTAATCCCCAAAAAATCGATAGCTGGAATTGTTCTCCCGTCAGATAAGGGCTAGATTTAATCAGTTCACAATATCTTCTCCATTGATCAAGATTTTGCTCAAATTTCTTCGAATAAGCACTTACCAACAACGGCGCTAACTCTTTGCTCATGGTTGCTTTAGCTTTTTCTCCTAAGGTTTCGTTCCAAATTGTCAGCATATCTTGGGTTGTTGAGGTTTTTCTTATTGAGTGAGAGTTTGCTGAATTTTCTATTAGAGAAGTTCGGTCAGAACTTTCTGCTTTCTTTTTCTCATTTTTAAGAATGATATTTTTGACTCGTTTGACTGGCTCGACTTGTTTTCTTTCACTCCTACCCTGCCCCACTTGTTCGATTGGAACTTCCTCAGATTTATTAATATCTTTGTTAGTAGTTTTTGTTTCTATATAGATAGTGCCATTATGGCACGATGATGGTGACAAAATGTCACCATGAACCATACTGCGGCTTACAGAGGATTTGGGATGATTAATGGAAGCGTTAAGTCTGGAATAATCTATTGTATAATAATTTGTTCGAACAGATTTATGAGGGCTGAGTTTTTCAACTCGCAGAACTCCTGAATTAACGAACCTTGCAATAATTCTCCGCATTTGCCTTACTGACAAATGTAGTTGAGCGGCCCATGATTCTGCGGAATTATAAATCCAACTAATCCCTTGATGTTTACAACCAAGAGTATCTTTTTTTTCTAACCAATAGTGTAGTTGGCTTAGAAACTGGGCCCCTGCCCTACCGAAACTTTCGATAAGCATAGGCTGGGAGAGTAAGACAGAGTCTTCCTCGAGTAATTTATATGTTTGCATAAATGCAACTCCCCTTTATGAAAGTCGTTTTTATGCACACGAAACAAGACAAGTTTGTTGACAATAAGATAGTAATATCCTATAGTCAAGATGTGTTAAGGCATCTTTTTTTATCTTAAGATGTGTGCAATTTAATAAAAGCATCTGCTAGAACAGGTGCTTTTATTTTTTTGTTAGTAAATCCAACATAATCATGTTTAACTTTTTAATTTCACTTATCTCTTCTTTCATATGAGCCAATTCGTTTTGCTCCTCTTTGTTTTCAAGTCTCCTCAATTTTTCAAATATGGATTCTTTGATAAACTGGGGCGTTTTTATCCCTCTTTTGTCGCATTCTTTCTCTATAAGAATAGCTGCGTCCAAAGGAATGGCCAGATTTACTCGGGTTGATGATGCGCTCAATTTTGTTTAAAACTTTAGTAACTATCTAACAATATGACAAACTTTTAGGGAATGTCAATACGTCAATAGAAACGTGTCGATCTGTGGCGATAAAAAACTTTCTCTTATTCTCTCGATTGTAAATTTCTATCAAACATATATAAATCTGATTTTCAATATAACAATACATACAGAAATACACATATATCTATAAACAGCTATGCGGAAATACGTACATACGTACATGCGTATAGCAAGATAGCGTGATAGCTAAATAACCACAAATAGTAAAATACTGAAAGCTGGAAATGCGTACGTGTTGCTATAAGAACATATGGATATCTATATATCTACATATGTACATATATACAAAGCAATAAATTAAGAAATCTGCATATGTGGAAATACGTAAAGATGTATATTATTATGTCAGTTTTTTTCTTTGTGTACATTAATTCATAGATTGTGTGTAAATCCATATATGCGTAAATACGTATGTACGTATATGCACATATCCGTACACATAGATATATCAGGTAAGCATCTAGATATACGTATATATTGATATATGTATATACAGAAAGCTAGAAAGATTTGTATATAGATAGCCAAAAATACGTATAAGCAGAAATTTATATATCATTACAACTATATATATGCATATACGTATGTGTGACTATAAATAAGTACGTATACACACATAGCATGCTATAGAGAAAAACATATATGACATGGAAAAACACACTATGCACATTGTGTGTCATGTGTTACTGTTATGTAACAATTTAAGATATTTTATTAGATGAAAGTTTTAACAGTAGCAAATAGAAAAGGTGGGGCAGGTAAATCAACTTGTGCTGCACATATAGCATATGAGGCAGTGAAATCTGGCTTAAAGGTAATACTAATAGATATGGATCCCCAAAAAACACTTGAAAGCTGGTGGCAAAAGCGAGAAGAAGAAAATCCTTTCTTGGTTGATACAAGTGCTGATGATTTACCAGATATGCTACACAAACTAGCTTTAAAAAACTTTGACTTGTGTGTGATAGACACACCAGGTGATGCAAGTATAAATGCTTCTGCAGGCGTTAAGGCTGCGGATCTAATTCTTATCCCTTCAAAGCCAACTCCTCCAGATTTAGCTGCAATTGGTCGCACTATTAGTCTTGTTGAGGAGAATAAAAAGGGTTATGCATTTGTAATAACCCAAGGCATTGTTCGCACGAAAGCTACTCTTCAAGCTGCTTCTGTGCTCTCACAATTTGGAGCTGTTGCTCCATCTGTAATATCTAACCGAACTTCATATGCAAACGCAATGGGGCAGGGTGTTTCAGCCGGTTCTTTTGATAAAGTTGCGGAAGAAGAGATTTCAAATGTTTGGAATTTTATTTCTGGTCGCTTATTTGACGAGCAAAAAAACAATAAGCAGAAGCTTACAGCGTAAAGGTTAAAGTCATGGCAAAACCAAAGTTTGAACTAACAGCTGATATGGTAAAGGTTGAACCAGAACCGATTGTAGAGGCTACTTCTAAAGATCCTCAGGTCTTTCCTGTGCAACATAAACCAAGTAACGATCAAAGGCATGAACCCGGTATACCTGTATATCCTTCGAGTTTCGAAATCTCTACTGCTAACCACGGAGAATACTATACTGCTCCAAAAACTAATTTATCATATCCTCCAGCTCCCCCTGTGGAACAGCGAAAAGAAGAAATAGAGTCTATAAGTATGAAAATATCCAAAGATTTGAAAAGAGCTTTTCATTTGTGGTGTGTGCAAAGGGGGATTACTATGACCGATGCTATTGAAGCCGCTATTAAAAAATATTTGCAAGAGTAGGGTAGGGTGTCAATATAGTGTATGGGTGATGTTGTGAGTAATATTCTTAAATGAGAGGATATATAAGCCAATTTTTGCCCAACAATTTTTCTTTACAATCTGCTCTATAATAAAAAAATGAGTCATTGCTCATTTGAGTAATCGAGCAGATTGTCTACCCAATCTTAACCCAACAATCCTGAGAAACAATCTGTTCTAACGGAAAAGTCCAATTAATGGTTTCCCGTTTCTTTAAGACCCAGTTTTGGTGTGACAGCATCCATTCATAAGCTTCTTTGGGAGATTCAAAATACATTTCTTGGGTGGAGTTTTTATCCTGAGCTTTAAAAAGGGTAGGGCAGGGGGCATCGATCATAATTGCTCTCTTTCTTTGTTGAGTTGGGCATAACGGTAAAGGGTTGTTTTACTGATCCCAAACATCTCTTGTAGTTCCTTGGGAGAAAATTTAGGATCTTTAATCAAAAGTTTCAGCTTCTCTTCTTGAGTGCTTGTAATAAGACGGGATCTTCCTCCGTGACGGCCCCTGGCGCGAGCGGCTTGAAGGCCAGCTTTAGTACGGTCGCTAATAAGGCCGCGTTCAAATTCTGCCATAGCTCCAAAGAAGTGAAAAATTAATTGTCCATTGAGCGAACTAGTATCAATGTTTTCGGTAAGGCTGCAAAGCTGAATGCCTTTCTCTTTAAAATCAATGACTAAGGCAATAAGATCTTTAAAAGAACGAGATAAACGATCTAATCGCCAAACTACAAGAGTGTCGTTTTCACGTAGGAATTCTAAGGCTTGGATTAAACCAGGACGTTCCTTTGTAACACCAGAGAATTTATCTACAAATACCTTATCGCATCCGGCTGCTTGAAGAGCGTCTTCTTGCAGATAGAGACTTTGGTCTTGAGTTGAAATGCGAGCGTAACCAATTTTCATATTCATAATCTAGCAGACTTGTCCCAAAACTCAACAGGAAGCTTTAAATATGGTACTTTGATTTTTGAACGAGATTCGGTACTAGTTTGGTACTATAGGGAAAATCTTTCTGCTAATTGGTGCAAGAAAGCCACAAAAGGATCTTAAGAGATTTAGCTCAGATAATTTTGGTTGGTTTTTAAAAGTCCAAAAGGACACATTTTTTTAGTCCCATAAACGGCCGTTTATAGGACTGAAAAACTCTTAGGAACTGTTAACAAACTAGGTTTTTGATCAAGGCAAGAGCTATGAAAGAATTGAAAGTAACATCAAGCTTATCAACACGTAACGCAATCCTTCTATTTTCTTTGATTTTTCCGAAGAAGGCCTCAACTCTCCAGCGCCATTTGTAAATTGAATTATCATAG
>CANJXJ010000057.1 GCA_947478955.1 Alphaproteobacteria bacterium
AATGATTGGTAAAATATTGGCGTTGAAAAATTCTTCGCAAATGGGATAAAGACGATCTGTCATATAGGCTAAACTCCTTCTGCTTGAAGTCTAACTCTATTTAGTTAGTTTGTTAACAGTTCCTAGTAACCCACGTTTTAACGATGTACTTTCCTATGCAGATTTTGGCCAAAGTTTAAACGCTGATCGTGAACGTGGAAGCCCCTTTATTAATTCAATCGTACGGTGTTTAGAACGTGGTGAAGAATTACCGGCGCTAGGCACAGCAAGGATTATGGTATCATTTGGAAAAGCACTTTTGATGAAACGTACAGACCAACTGATGCCCGTTACCGAAGCGTTATATATGGTGATGCGTGGTCATAATATTAGCCTTTTAGACGCAACAGAACCCAATCTCCCGGCCTGTGCAGAAGGCGCATACCTTGGTGTTTTAAAATCCATTAGTGAAATGACACCAGGCCTTCGGTTGTTTTCATCACTTGTTCTAGAAGATTGTCACGCTTCCACTATTACTTCAGTAGGGGCACCAGCATAGACCTTTTGGCGGTGTAACTGGGCTATCATCCCCGTAAGCCTGCCCCATCAAAGTCAGAAATTGTGTTGGAAATCATCCGGTACGCTTGCAATGCAAGATGTCTTGAATTTTCCAAATTCACTATGGGTATGGGGTAAGTTGTTCCTAATTTAATACCGCAGGCAAGCAGAATAGATTCAGGTGCTTCCCATGGTTTGAAGAGGTATTTATTTGGTAGCTTATTTAATTCAGGCACAAATCTACGCGTGTAAGTGCCGTCAGGATCAAACTTTTCCCCTTGGGTAACTGGGTTAAAGATTCTGAAATAAGGTGCTGCATCTGCACCTGATCCTGCAACCCATTGCCAGCCACTACTGTTATTGGCAAGATCAGCATCTACCAAACAATCCCAAAACCAATCGCGCCCAACGTGCCAATGTTGTAATAAATTCTTAACCAAGAATGAACCCACAATCATACGTACTCTGTTATGCATGTAGCCTGTTTGCCAAAGTTCACGCATGCCTGCATCAACAATTGGATAGCCTGTTTGTCCCATTTGCCAAGCTTTTGTATAAAAGGGATTTTTATCCCACCCAAAATTATCAAATTTAGGTTGAAAATTTTTAGTAGGTAAATCCGGGAAATGGTACATTAAGGAATAAGAAAATTCCCTCCACCCAAGCTCCTTTAAAAAAATATCGCTATCTTTGGTATAGCCCTCAGTTTCGCCTTTACTTTGCACCGAATACCAAGCCTGATTGGGGGATATTTCTCCAAAATGAAGGTGTGGTGATAACCGAGATGTATTTGTCTTAAAAGGATAATTCCTACCTTCTTTATATCCGTTTAAATCATTTTCTAAAAAATTAATCAGCCTTGACTGGGCGGCATGCTCGCCTATCTGCCAAGACGATTCCATTTGTTTATCCCATCCAATCGTGGGCAGTAAACCCAAGTTTTTAAGGATTATTTGGTTATGCTGATCTTTCACTAGCTTTAAGGTTTCAATTTTGGGAAGAGGCCTTCTAGGAGGAGATGTTTGCAAACAACCGTTAGTATAAAAAGGGGTAAATACCTTGTATGGGGCGCTATCTTTTTTTAAAACTTCCCAAGGCTCCCAAAGCAATGAACCATTAAAGCTTTTGCATTCAATGTTTTTATTTTTAAGTTCGACTTTAATTAAGGAATCGCTTGCTATACGCCAAGGCTCATAACACCGGTTCCAGTAAACTGCCTCCATGTTATTTGTTTTAAGGAGCTTGATAAGAACATCATACGAATTCCCTATATAGACATTTAATTTTCCCCCTAAACTTTGGTCCAAGGCGTTCAAAGAATGGTGAAGCCACCATCGGCTAGCACTACCCATTTTAAATTGTTTGGGGGTCTCGTCATCTAAAATATAAACCGGGAGTACCACGCCCTCTTTTGCAGCCTCAAAAAGGCCAGGGTTATCACTAATTCGCAAGTCTTGGCGAAACCAAAAAATAGTTCTTCTGCTCATTAATTTTTTCATTATTATGCTGGCGATAGTATATACGTGACTTTATTTGAAATGAAGTAAGGATTTTAGGTTTCCTTACAGCCTTCAAGCAACATCAAGGTCAGAAATTGTCCCGCTAATGGTGTTAATCACATCATTGAGCAGACCAGCATCATCCCCTTGGGCCATAATCCGAATAAGGGGTTCGGTGCCAGATTGCCTAACCAATAGCTGGCCAAAGCGATCAAGGCGAATTTTCGCATCATCAATAACTAAGCGAATGCGATCATCGTTTAAATTAATCGCATGCTTAGTACGTATATTACGCAATATCTGCGGCACCGGATCAAAAGTATGACCAATCGCACTTGCTGGTATGCCGGTTGCTACCATCAACGCAAGCACCTGCAGCGCCGCCAACAATCCGTCACCGGTTGTGGTGTAGTCACTTAGTATAATATGGCCTGATTGTTCCCCGCCAACATTACAACCTTTAAGTTGCATCATTTCCAATACATGCTTATCGCCAATGCTGGAACGGTATAGCTGCAGCCCTTTGCTTGCTAAATACCTCTCTAGTCCAAGGTTTGACATATGGGTCGCCACAATCCCATTACCCTTTAAAAGGTCCTGTTCGTACCAAAGCTTAGCAATCAATGCCATGATTTGGTCACCATCAAGCACGTCGCCATTTTCATCAACCGCAATTAGGCGATCAGCGTCCCCATCAAGCGCAATGCCAATGTGGGCCTTGTGTTCCACAACAGCACTTTGTAATGTTGAAGTATGGGTAGCTCCACATTCCAGGTTAATGTTCACACCATTTGGGGTATTGCCAATTGCAATAACGTCAGCGCCCAGTTCCCATAATACTTGAGGGGCAACTTTGTAAGCAGCACCGTTTGCGCAATCAACAACAATCTTCAGCCCATCAAGGCGCATTCCCTTTGGAAAGCTTGATTTGACAAATTCATTATAGCGCCCCAAAGCATCATCCACCCGTCGGGCTTTGCCAAAATCACGAGCGATCGCTAAGGAAAAATTATTTTTATTAACCAATTCTTCAATGTAATGCTCATCATGACTGGTCAATTTAAACCCTTGAGGGTCAAAAAACTTAATGCCGTTATCTTCAAACGGGTTGTGGCTTGCCGAAATCATCACCCCTAAGTGTGCACGTAAAGTTCGGGTTAGCATTGCAACAGCCGGCGTAGGTAGTGGCCCTAACAACATGACATCAACCCCCATACTTACAAAACCAGAGGTCAACGCTGATTCTAACATATAACCAGAAAGACGCGTGTCTTTACCAATAACCACCGTAGGCCTGTGCTGGGCCGATGCCGCCAAGTGAGTATTTTCTTGCAAATATTGAGCAGCAGCCATGGCTACTTTTAAAATAATATCAGGAGTCATTGGAGCTTGGTTCACAGCACCTCGAACGCCATCTGTGCCAAATAATTTCATGAGCGCTTCTCCTGTTGTTGCAAGTCTTGTTGGTTCAAGTCAGGTTGTTGCAAATGTTGGGACGTAATCCATCCTCCACCTAATACTTGATCGTTTTCATAAAATACGCAAGCTTGCCCTGAAGCCACGCCATACTCAGCATTTTCAAATGTTACCATGGCATTTGTCGGCCCCGTTACCGTCACGGTTGCCTCTACAGGGGCATGGGTAGATCGCACTTTGACCATACATTTTAAACCAGTTCGAAAATGCTCAAGCCCTCGTAGCCAATTCATTTCTTTTAAATAAATTACATTAACTGCTAAGGCTTCCCGAGGGCCCACCCATACCTGATGCTTTTCAGGATTTAACCTGATGACATACAAAGGTTCAGGCGCTGATACTCCAAGGCCTTTACGCTGCCCAATCGTATAATTAATAATTCCGTCATGGCGACCAAGCACCGTGCCATCAACATGAATAATGTCGCCGGCATCCAAAGCACCCGGCCTTAGTTTGCTAACAACACTTGCATAAGAACCATTGGGAACAAAACAAATATCCTGGCTATCGGGCTTTTCCGCTACTGTTAATCCAAAACGCAACGCATGCTTGCGGGTTTCAGATTTCGGCAATCCCCCTAAAGGAAATCGCAAATAATCAAGTTGATCTTGGGTGGTTGTAAACAAAAAATAGCTTTGGTCACGACTATGGTCATATGCCCGGTGCAGCTCAGCGCGATCATTTTTAAATCGCTGTACGTAATGGCCGGTAACTAACGCTTTAGCTTCAAGATCACGGGCGGTGAGTAATAGGTCTTTGAACTTAACGTTTTGATTGCATCGGACACACGGAATAGGCGTTTCCCCTTGGAGGTACGAATCGACAAAATCATCAATGACTTTTGTTCTAAAAACGCTTTCGTAGTCCAAAACGTAGTGGGCAAATCCCATTTTGTCTGCAACGGTTTTAGCATCATAAATATCCTGTCCCGCACAACAAGCACCCTTTTTGTTGATCATGGCGCCATGATCGTACAATTGCAAGGTGATTCCAACAACATCATATCCCGCTTCCACCATTAGGGCAGCAGCAACCGATGAGTCAACGCCACCAGACATTGCTACAGCTATACGTTCGCCCGGGGCTACGCCCTCAAGCGTAAACGGGTGGGGAGGATTTTTTATCGACAAGTTTGTATACGGCATAAATAATCATCAATGGGTAAAGCCACTCTAAAATGCTACCAAGGAAGGTCATAATTTTCCCGAACCCTAGCAGGGACATGGCAAAGGCCATACCCAGACTTGCTGTTAAACAAACATGGCGATTTATTTGTTTTTTCAAAATATCTTTGTATAAAAAATCTGTCCACATCGTAGTAAGCAAAGTGGCTGTAGCCATGCATGATACTGCTAAGGTAATGCTCACAATCGGCAGAGCATAAGATCCCAACGCCTTTTGCGCAATGGCCGCTAAGTATTGTTCTTGACCTAAGCCAACTAAGTCAGCGGCGTAATGAGCCCCCAACGCCATGAAACCATAATATACGGCGCATAGAATGCCCCCGCCTAAAAGACTAGATAACGCGCCCATTTTAAACAGCTTCTTTTTACTTAATCCTGCTTTAGATTTCTTTTTCAAAAATTCATAAACGCTAATCGCAATAAGCGGTGCGCCCATCAGGTCCATTGTCTGATAGCCAATTTCTAAACCATAACCAAAGCATTCCCTTACCCCCATGGAAACTGGTTGTAGTGGAGGAGCGATCCACAACCCCATCAAAATAAGAAAAACAATGCCTCCTAATTTAAAGGGAGTTAAAAACACACCGATAATTTCCACCAGTCGATTACGCTGCCAACAAAGCCCCAGCAAAGCAAGAGTAAAAAGAGCAGAAAAAATCCAAACCGGAAGAGAGGGGTACATGAGGTTAAAGCCGCCAAAGGAAACAAGAATGCATCTAGGCACTACGCCAAATGGACCCACTAACATAAATATCAAAAAATTGATTGCGAATGCCCCTGATTTACCAAGGTTGGCATAATATGCATCACGATTGCCTTCGCTGCGAATAAACCCCATCACCCCAATAAATGGAACGATAACAGCGGTAATGATCCACCCCGCGAGCGTATATGAAAACATCCCTTGAGTTTTAAAACCAGCCGCTAAAGGGAACACCAAATTCCCCGACCCAAAAAACATTGAGAACATAGCAAAACCAGCAGTCAAAACAATACGAAAAGATGACATGGAGTATTTCCTCATTCTTAGTGTATATATATGGGGATTTTTAAGGAAAATTACAAGGATAATTTCCAAGTAAATATGTTCTAAACAACTTTAACTTGCTATCTACCTTCCACTGGCCAAATTGATCATTTTAATTAAAATAATTATATTGACTATTTTAATCAATTGCAGTAAGCTAATTAAAATAAGGAGGCCAAAATGTTTCACATATCCGCCACCGAAGCAAAACTTCATTTTGGCAAACTACTTGATATGATTCACCGCGAAGGGGTCGTCATTGAAAAACAAGGACGCTCGGTTGCTGTGGTTTTATCTAATGAAGAATACGAGAGATTAAATAACCTTGAAGATGCGTGGTGGGCTTTAAAGGCAGAATCCGCTAGGCAAGAAGGCTTATTATCGACAGAAGAAAGTGAGCAGTTCTTAAACGATCTGTTACATGCTTAAATTACAGCTTTCAAAAAAGGCACAAAAATTTTTAAGCGCAGTTCCTGCAAAACATCAAAAACAGCTCGCCTTAAAAATTATGGACCTTAAACAATATGGCCATGTTAATGATACCGTCTCTTTAAAAGGAGGCACCTGGTATCGTGTTGATGTAGGCGAATACCGAATTATTTATACAATTGAGGAACAACAGCTCTTAATCATATCGCTTATTGGTAAAAGAAATGATGATGACGTCTACAAAAAGTTTCGGCGGCTTTCGTAATTTACCTCCTCAATACTTCACCCACTAATTGGCCAAGCCTACCATAGTCTGCAAACTCATTTTTTAAGGTTGCCATCCCCGCATCTCTCAGCACTGATAAACGTTGAGAGTCACTAACCGCTGCTGCAAAGTCAGCATCGTTATATTCCGATAGCACTGTTTGCAAGTTTACGTTTAATGTTTCCATATTGTTACTGATTCGCTCAAAGTCACTGCTGTACATCATCAGACGACTACTTTCATCTATGATTGTACTCATCGCTGCGTCAATTGCATCTATTGCTAATTGTGCATTATCTTGAGTGGTAACATTAGGAAGAGTGTCCCCAAAAAGTGCAGCAGCAGTCAAATCTCCTAAGGTTACGGTGGTAATGCCATTTGGGAATGTCGCGCCGGCTGTCAACCCAGCGTTTGCAGGCGCCACCCCACCGATATCTATCTTGTACATAGACGCCAAAGCAACTGCTCCATGGTAGATGCCAGCC
The DNA here is from genome assembly GCA_947478955.1 of Alphaproteobacteria bacterium. GTDB lineage: Bacteria > Pseudomonadota > Alphaproteobacteria > Paracaedibacterales > CAITNM01 > CAITNM01. The sequence goes on from CANJXJ010000057.1 coordinate 6,903, forward strand.
GCAGGCCCAGCTACATTATCGGCCCCAATACCTCCCATATATGCAATGCTTAAGTCACTTCCATCACTTGCTGTTATTTTTAAATAGCCTCCCGCATTTGATGCACTAATTCCCAAACCTGCTAACGTACCGTCCCCATTAATGGCAGAAACTGTTTTATCAATTGTTTGATCGGCTGATTCAGTACCAGTTAGCGCTCCTATAGTTACCTGCGTTCCATTAATAACAATTTTTGCATTACCTACTGCCACGGCATTAAACACGCCCGCGCCAGAAATTGCGGTTGTTGCGGACGCACTCACATAGGTAGAACCTGAAATGGCGTTTATTGCTAAAGCTATATCCTTTGCGCTTCCTGATGCAACCGCACCAACAGGTGTACCATTTATGGTAAGGTCTGTTGCGCCAAGTATATTAGTAGCCGCAGATGTAACACTTGCGTTTACTGCTTGTAAATCCGTTTGGCACGACATAAAAAATGTACCATCAAACATGGTACGTGACCCCCATTTGGTATTTGCATTACTATCAATTTGTGCAATATGACTTTGAAATACGTTATCCATATGAACTCGATCAGAAACATCTTTATAGCTACCGTTAACGGCTTGTAACGCAAGCTCTCTCATTCCTTGAAGCAGGGAAATATTCGATTGTACAATACCCCAAGAAACTTCCACGGTATTTTGGCCTTGCTTAACAATATCTCGCACGCCTGACGAAGTTTCTGCGTCTTGGCTGATACGTTTTGAAATGGTTGAAGCAAGTGGGTCCGTTGCGGGATCGGGATTTTGTAAACCTGATGTTATCTGCGCTTGTGCTGTACCAAGCTCTGCCATTGTACTTTTCATTAAACGGGTAAGAGTCGTCACACCTGTATTAACTTTCATAAATATCTCTTTGGTCTCGATCTCATCTTAAATCTATGCAATTTTTGTGCCAAAAAAATTAAGTCGACCTTACAGTTTGTCAAAATTTCCCTGCTCATTTTAAACACTAATTTAGGCTTTAACTAATTAGTAATACCTATTATATACAGTATATAATTAGTTAAATATTACAAAAAGTATTAAATATGTTTAAATTCTTAAGAATATTTTTGGTACTAAGTATTGCGATGATTTCAATGCTTATAGCCGCAACACCTACCTTATATGTGTGTGGTGTAGAGGATTTGGCACGTAGAACCAGACATGATACTTTAAACGTTGAAACTGCAGCGGGTAGTTTAAGCGCCTACACTGCTCCCAGTGCTTCTATAAATTCTCTTATTATTCAATTTGTAGGCAATGCAGGCGTGGCAAGTTCTGTCCTTACAACCACAACTAAAGTGACCCCCAAAGTCAAGAACACTAAGCAGCTATTTTTGAGGAGAGATTCATCTCTTGTTTCACTTTCTTTTGCTGCTTAATTTCTTTTTTTTCTTTAACCATTAAAATATTTGTGGTGGTGGTTGGGCCTTGTGGATCTCG
>CANJXJ010000058.1 GCA_947478955.1 Alphaproteobacteria bacterium
CCGGTATGGGCCGCAGGTCCTAGCAAGGGTACGATCTTTTGTCCCCTTGAAGAAGCTACTGGTTATCTTAATCAGGATGTCTCCTGATTAAGACCCTTAGGACCGAAGTTCTACCATAAGGTTTTACCCTTATGCCAGCTCCGGTGCGTATACAATGTCACACAAAAAAGCGAAACGACTTTATTGTTTTATTTAATATAGAAATATTTCACTCTGCGCAAAATGACGTATTCCTAAGCGTAGTTTATATCTTCATTTGAGCATTCCATCTTTCAAGACATTCAAGAGGAATATCATGTGCATCTAATTGATACAGTTGTTGACTTAAATCGATGGGGCTATCTAGGCGGATGTTTAATTTTTTAAGTTTCATTCTAAGCTCAAGAGCTTTTAGAGAATGTTCATATCGTCCTTTTTTCAGGAGGTGCCAATAAAGACGTTTGGTATGACGCGCAATATTAGTAATAGGTTTTTGATGGTCCATAGATTCCTTTCATATCTGATATCTGCTTACAGCATATCTATTGCAAGTCAAAACTGTCAAATTTTATTTTGTCCCAAATAATTTTATTAAAATTTTATATATAATGAAGTAAAAATGTGTAAAAGGCTTGGTGTGGGCCTTGGGTCAAGCCAGAGGAAAACTAAGAAAGGTCGAACCAGAGAAAAACCGTAATAAATTCTACCGTAAACTTTCCAAAAACCCCTGCAGCATGTAAGCTGCAGCCATTTTATCAACCACTTCGCGTTGGCGCTTACGTGATAAATCAGCTTCAATCATCGTGCGATGCACCGCCATAGTTGAGAGCCTTTCATCCCAAGCAAAAAAGGGAAGATCACAAACCTTGATAAGCTTTTCGACAAACTTTTGAACCAGTTCACATTGCGGGCCAATAGTACCGTTCATATTGACGGGCCAACCAATGACAGCTGCCACGATATTTTCTTGGTTAATAAGTTTTTGAAATTGCTGCAAAAGTTCTTGCTTGCTTAAAACCTTGAATGGAGAGGCAATCGTCCAGGTTACGTCACAAAGGCTTAGGCCGACATGCTTTTCCCCGTGATCAATTCCGAGTAGGCGATTTTTGGTATTTTTTAAAGATGAAATTGTTAGAGATGAAACAAATTCCAAGGGGGCGGCCTTAAGATTCTACGCGATTTGGTCTTGTTTCAGAAACATCACCAATGTGTTTTTGGCCCCGGGCTCGTGCTAATTGAATTTGTTTTTGACGCTCAGTGACTCGGTCATAGTGACCCGCTTCATGGGCCGCATAACAATGGGGGCAATGAACACCCTCAAGGTATTGTTCAGAAGCTTTATCCGCAGCGTTAATGGGCATACGGCAACCAAAGCATTGGTCATATGACCCAAATTCTAAACCATGGGTTACAGCAACCCGTTGGTCAAAGACAAAACATTCACCTTCCCAAAGACTTTCTTCTTCAGGCACTTCTTCAAGGTATTTTAAAATGCCGCCTTTAAGGTGGTAGACCTCTTTGAATCCTAACGCTTTAAGATATGCTGTAGAGCGTTCGCAACGAATGCCGCCGGTGCAAAACATTGCTACCGGTGTATCTTTGTGCTGCATTAGATTTTCTTCGGTGTAATTAACAAAATCTTTAAAGGTAGACGTTTTTGGATTGACCGCACCCTTGAAGGATCCAATCATCACTTCGTAATCATTACGCGTATCAATCGTCACCACATCCTTGCGTGAAATCAGCGCGTTCCAATCCCTGGGTGTAACATAGGTTCCAACCATTTCCATGGGATCAGCGGCGGGGGCGCCAAAGGTTACAATTTCTTTTTTAAGCTTTACCTTAAGCCGCATAAACGGCATATCTTTGGCTTTAGATTCTTTGTATTCAAGATTGTGAAATGGCCCGTTGGCTTTAAGATAGGCAATGACCGCATCGATTCCTTCACGGCTTCCCGCGATAGTGCCATTAATTCCTTCTTGGGCCAATAATAGCGTGCCCCTAACCCCAAGTGGCTTGCAAAACGCAATTAAAGGCATTTGCAAATCCGCAAAGTTGGGAAATTTTACAAACTGATAAAGGGCCGCTACAACAATCACGATGATTCTTCACGATGCTTCATGAGATTTTTTAAGCAATCCAACTAAAGCGTCTAGTTCGCTTTGCGTACAAAACCCTAGCTGGGAAGGACTACGAGGCTTAATATTTTGAGCATTCCAATGGCTTTTGTTACGTACCGCATCAATGGTAAGTTTTGTCGTTCCAACCAGCCTTGAAATTTGGTTATCAGTTAAGTCTGGATAATATTTAAGTAGCCATGCAATAGCATCGGGACGTTCTTGTCGTTTAGCCAAAGGCGTATAACGCGACCTTTTTTTGCCCAAAACACTATCCGCTGAAACAGCTACAGATATTTGTAAAGCAGCGTTCAGATCTTTTTCACAGCGATGAATTTCATCCAAGGTAAGTTGCCCTGAAGCGATTGGATCAAATCCCACCATCCCATGGGTTGTTTCACTATCGGCTAAATTTTGAACCTCAAGCATATGCAAAGAACAGAACTTTGCGATTTGTTCAAAAGTTAGGGCAGTATTTTCAATAAGCCATACGGCAGTTGCTTTTGGCATGAGTAGAATGGTCATAAAATCTCTTTACCTTAATTGACTTGAGCATATTCAGCTCAATGCTATTTCTTACTTTTATAGCCCATTATGACGATAAGAACCAGTAAAGAAAATGCCCCAATGATACCGCTTGCTAAAAACATGCGTGATTGCCCAAAATACTGTGAAACAACGCCGGCGATGTTGCTGGCAAAGAATTCAGAAAGGGCGATGATGATGTAATAACAACCAAAACCCGTGCCGCGCAAATCTTCAGGGACAATTTCGGCAATGAGCGACAAAAAGATATTCATGGTAATCGCGTACTGCATCCCCCAAAAAGCAACCCCAATCCACAACATAGTTAAGGTAGTGGCGTTAGCTAACACCATATCAGCAAGCACTAAGAAAATAATGCCTATAATTAAAAACCAGTAACGGTTCATACGGTCAGCCATGCGTCCGACTGGATACGCCGTTAAACACCACGCTGCATTAAATACCATCATCACCAAAGGAACATTTTCTAATGGCATGTTAAATGTTTTACGCGCATACAGGCACAAAAAGCCTTCACTAAACCGCGATAGCATAAAAATGGCTACTACCAGCATGAGCATCCAAAAAGATTTTCCAAGAAGTGGCAGGTTTTTTAGGCTAATGGGGTGGCGGCGTTTTTCTTCAGGCAAAGGAATTTCAGCTGAAACTGCTGAGTGGTTAAAGCGCTTAGGTTCTTTGATAAAAAATATAAGAATACAGTACGCTAGAATTGCTGGAATAATAGCCGCTTGAAATACGGATTGAATGTCATTATCAAACAAACGCATGGCAAACATGGCAACAATTGCGCCTAGAAATGCCCCACCTTGGGAAAGTGCCCGCTTCAATCCATAGGCAGACCCTATCTGTTTAGGAGGAACGACATCAGCGACCATGGTATCGCGGGGTGTTGATTGAGTGCCATTACCGATACGTTCGCCTAACCGGCCTAAGAATATAGGGGTAAGAGAAGAAGCAAATCCAAAAATAACACGGCTAGTTACAATTAATGAGTAACCAACCACCATTAATGGTTTTCGCCGCCTAAAATAATCACTAAGCATGCCGGAGAATAATTTCATGATATAGGAGCTAGCCTCAGCTACTCCTTCGGCCACTCCAATCCAAGCCATGGCAACGCCTAGGGAGTCCATATAGATAGCAATGTAGCTGTACCCCATCACAAACGACAGGTTGATAAGGAACATCATCCAACCGATTTTCCAAACGGTTCCATGAATTTTGGTATTGTGATGATTATTTTCTGAAATTGAGGCCGTCGTCATAGGGCAAGGTTACCGATTCCAACAAGGCTACCTATTCTAAAGTGACGACACATAAATCCTGGCTAAACTAGGCTACATCCACTTAATTACTACCCAATAGCGCGCCATTTTGCAATCCCAAACTGGCTGATTTTCTAATTCAGCTTAAGATTCTGCACTAACAAATAACATTTTAAGCCCCAATAAAATCAAAAGACCACCCGTAATACGTTCAATGAGATACTGAAAATCCTTAAAAAATGACCGCAAGCGTTTGTTTGAAAAACACATTGCTACAAATAAAAACCACATCATAGTGGAGGAAAAAATGATTACCCCGTATATGCCAATAATAATGGTTGGTTTGCCTGGTATAAATGCTGAGATCAGGCTAAGGAAAAAAAGCATCGCTTTGGGGTTTACGACGTTGGTTAAGAAGCCTGTGGTAATGGCTTTGAAGGATGAAAGCTCTTTAAGAGAGTCTGTAGTATTCTCATAATTTGCAGGTTGCTTTTTAGCCAACACGCCTTTAATGCCAATATACAAAAGGTAGCCTGCCCCCAGATATTTAAGAACAGCAAACAACCATGCGGTTTTTGCAATCACCACACCTAGTCCTAACAATATATATGCTAGGTGCACCAGAATGCCTACAGACACCCCAATGGCAGTTAGTACGCCGATTCTTCGGGTGTAAATTAAGCTGTTGCGAACAACGACCGCAAAGTCAGGGCCGGGGCTCATTACCCCCAGCAGCTGGATAACGGTTAATGCGGCGATTGAGGGTAGATATTCAACAATCATCGGTATGCTTTGTGCTTTTTACGGATCCTGCACCAAGTATACGTAGTTAAAAAAGCCTATGACAACAGGGCTGAAATCACAACGCAACGTCTTTCTTACGTGTTGCTATTAAAATATTTGTTGGAACAAACCCACCACCGTAACCGAAGCGAATGTTTAACTTTTTATTATTTAATTCTTCACTATATTTTCTAAAATTTACTTGCTCAAATCCACCAGGAAACTTATAAGGCTTAAGATATTGACCATGCAAATCTAATTTGAAATGATCCTTTAAATATTTGTATGGAATGCCTGTACTGTCTTGAACAAAGGTTTTGGCATTTTCTAGCATAAAGCTTCTAAATGTTGAGAATTTTCGTTGATGGGGCAAGTACGATGCCGCCTTAAAAAGCACCACGTCGAAAGGCTTGAGGGTTTTTAGAAGATCGAGGTTTTTCTCAATTTGTTTATTATCAAGGCCTGCTTTGTAATAGCGTATTGTGCGCGGTTTTTCTTTGTAAATAAATTTTATTTCTACCGCGTTCGATCTACCTTCAATTGCTTGCACAGTAATATCCGATGCATCTAGATTTTCAAGCTGTTTTAATATCAAAGCTACCACGTTGCGAAGCCCCGATGCCATTTGATCGGTAATGAAAAAACTCCGCTTGTATAGGGATGACAGGTTACTAAGGGCACTATTATCTAATGCCACAGGATAGGTTTCAACAGGTTTTGCTGGTTCCAGCCCCATTAATGTTAACACTTCAAAATTTGGGAACATTAACAAAGGATAGGTAACATCAGGACCCCCAAAAGGATAGAAGACATGTTCACCAACTTCTTGAAGGTACTGATTGCCAAAATCAGTTAAATACTGTTGTTGGGTTTCCCTAAACTTATCAAATAAAGGCCCAGCAAAAGTAGGACGCACCCCTACAACAATAAAAGCTATCAGTAATAAAAAATATTTCATTTTCATAAAAATTGTTTCAAATTTTCCCTTATTTTAATTCTAGACTTAAAAGTGTTAAAAACTTTTTAACGCCTTAGGCCTACCTTGCTAAAATGAGAGTATACATAAATGACAAGAAAAAGCTTAGCGAAAAGGATGTCCAAAAAACCATAATTCTTAAAATTAAGACTTTTTCCGTAAATAGCACTAATTCGAGGCAACCCCGCTAGCGATAGCAAAAACTCCAAATCCACTTAGAAGGATGGCAGCTATAAAACGCGCCCTATTAATCCACATTTCTGGCAGTTTGCGTTTAAATTTAAGAACAATAGTGCCCAATACTAACCACCACGTCATGGAACCCAGCAAAATTCCAAGCACAATTGTTGATAATTCTACAACTGAATTTCCGCCTCCCCCAATGGTTGAAAACACGCCAATAAAACACAAGATCGTCATAGGATTAGTTAATGTTAGCAAAAAAACTTCAACTGTTAGACTACGTAATTCCTTATTTTGGTTAATAAATGCAGTGAGTTCCGGCTTAGTTCGTACTTCTTTATAAGCTAAAAAAAGTAAGAACATTCCCCCCATTACTTTTATGATGGCTACTTTTTCCAACAAAAAATGGGAAATGGCTGTAACCCCCAATGCAGCAATAAAGCCATAAACGCTATCTGCTAATGCGGCTCCAATCCCTACGGCAACAGCCCCCTGCATTCCAAGCTCTAAGGTTTTTCGAATACAAATCATCCCTATTGGCCCCACCGGAGCAGCGATCACCATACCAATCATCCAGGCTTTGGCTAAGTTGAACAACAACATTATCTATAAATAACTCTTGCTTTTAACCGCCCTCATTATACTCCCCCTAATCGGAAATACCACCTACGGTTTTAGGTGAGCCACCTTTGCGTTATTTAGTGCAGGGTTCGTTTTACGATGGGTAAGTTATTTCGGGAGCGATACGTGCTAACAATCAACTCAGCTGCCTGAGCTGCACAATGAAATGATTCAAAGGTGCCAATAGATTTTTCTGTCTCTTTTAAGACATCTGTTTCTAAATACTCTTCTGCCTTAATGACTTCAAAATAGACACCTTCTTGGTCATGGATTCGAAATACTCTGCATGAAACCCAGGGAAAATTAGAATCAGCGTCAGCTGAGGTGCTGGCAATATTAAAATCTAGGCCTTCGTCTGTATCGTAGAGTAGGAACTTTTGCATACAGATCCCTCATTTCTTAACTACATTCAGTATGAAATAAGAGTGGTTAATGAAAGTTTAATAGGCCGCCGTTTTAATCCCTACGAGCAACTTGAAAATACAAAGACTTTCTTTGTTTTATTCAACATGAGTATAAAAAGAAGGAACTTTACAAGTTCTATTGTTATTGATACATTAATTTGAAATTATAAATGTTATATGAGCCGTAATGAATCTAATTTGCATAATTTTTGCTGTGCTAGTTTCTTATGTAAGTTTGCATGGAGCAGTCGATGATGTTACCACAGAAGCTTTGATAAGACGTGTAACACCTGCAGAACGTGCTTCTTTTTATGAACAACTTGATAGAACTTCCCATGCTCTCCATGGCAGTATCGCACGGGAGGCTTTAGAGCCCATATTTCAAGTAATCGCTTCTGGTGATATTACTGCTATAACGTCAATACCAGATGAATCCTTTAATGCCTTTGCAGCAAATTACATGGTTGCTCGTCATATTTTTAAAAATAGTTTTAAAATTCTTGGCATCCTGTCTATGCATGATCCTTCCATTGCTGGAGGCGTTCCTCTGGAACAACCAAAGCACGATATGACAGCAAACCTCCCGGTTAACAAAATGGACGACATGCTACTTTGGGCTTGGTGTGTTCGCTGTGATCAAATTGTTGATTCAAAACACCGAATGATACAACAAATGAGTTTCATTCAGTTTGCCACTGTAACGGACGGGGCAAAAAAAAAGTTAGTGCCAACTAACCAACTTAAATTACCACACACACTAGGAACTGTTAACAAACTAGGTTTTTGATCAAGGCAAGAGCTATGAAAGAATTGAAAGTAACATCAAGCTTATCAACACGTAACGCAATCCTTCTATTTTCTTTGATTTTTCCGAAGAAGGCCTCAACTCTCCAGCGCCATTTGTA
>CANJXJ010000059.1 GCA_947478955.1 Alphaproteobacteria bacterium
ACAAATGGCGCTGGAGAGTTGAGGCCTTCTTCGGAAAAATCAAAGAAAATAGAAGGATTGCGTTACGTGTTGATAAGCTTGATGTTACTTTCAATTCTTTCATAGCTCTTGCCTTGATCAAAAACCTAGTTTGTTAACAGTTCCTAGTATTGGAGGAATTGCTTGTTACATTGTGATAAAACGATTAGATCAGAGCATCCTTATTAAAAAAGCTCATGAAGATCCGCGTTATCAAGAATTTATAGGTCAATTTAAAAAACCAGGAATCGGAATGTTTGTTGTAATAAAAGATATTGCTCAAGAAGAATTCGCTCAGATTATTGACCAAAATAATAGCGTTATGATTGGCGATACTTGGCATGATGAAGCCGCTGCAAAAGGCTTTGGCATCCCTTTTATAGATGTGAAAATAGTACATCAACCTTGTTTAAATACTCTACCTAACTAAATCAAAATACGGGAAAATAGTCTAATTTTTTACGTAGTCAGCCTTTCATTTAAATTTTATCAATGCGTACAGTAATTAAGATTTCAGAGTATGCCATGACAGTAATTTATCCAAAGGCTTTAGCATATAACCCTCTAAATGATTCAAACTACATGTCGCAAAACATGAAACAGTATTTTCAAAATAAGCTTTATAATGAACTGGAAATACTTCTTGAAGAAGAACGCACGCTTTCTTTGTCATTACGGGAAAATACAAAACGGGAAGCCGATTTTGTTGACCAAAGTTCCATGGAGGAAATACGCTTCAAATGTCATGCGTATCAAGAACATGAAATACATCTACGCCATGACGTCGAATCAGCTTTGCAGCGGTTAGCCGATGGCACTTATGGATACTGCGTAGAAACAGGAAAACCAATAGGCGTTCAGCGGCTTATTGCAGCACCTTATGCGATGTATTGTTTAGATGTGCAAACAGCCAAAGAAGGGCACAAGCAAAGACGTTGGGGGTAGATTAAATCCCTTGCTTCTCATGATTAATTAACCACTTTTTCCGAGCGATACCGCCACCGTATCCACCAAGTTCACCATTGGTGTTAATAATACGGTGGCATGGCACTACAATTGCGAGTTGGTTCGCACCATTAGCATTGGCTACCGCCCTATATGCTGATGGCTTGCTAATTGCCGCAGCCTGATCAGCGTAGCTGCGTGTTTGACCATAAGGAATACGCATTAGTTCCTCCCAAACAAGTTTTTGGAAGGGGCTCCCCATAAGGTGAATTGGCGTTTTAAAGGCCTTTAATCTCCCATCAAAGTACAACTTTAGTTCTGCTTCAATTGATGTAATTGAATCAGTGCTCCCTGGAATAATCGCTAATTTTGTTCTTAAACGCAGCCGCTCTATTTCCCGTTCTAAGCCACGCCGCTCAACAAATTCCAGCAAATACAAAGCATCATCGTCGGCAATTGCAAGCATAGGACCAAGGGGAGAATCTAACCACGAGGCCTTTAGAACATTATGATGGTTCTTAAAATGTGTTGGTGCAGCGCCCATAATTTTAGAAAATGCGTCTCTGAAACCGCTACTTGATTCGTAGCCCGACTCTAACTGTGTATCAATCACTGTTTTTCCTCCGCGTATCTGTTTCATTGCAAGCCCCATGCGCCTTGCGCGGGCATATTCAACAAATGTCATATCAAATCTTTTTTTAAACTGGCGACGAGCAGTCGATGCATCTACAGATAACTCTTCAAAATCTCGTGTTTTCCAGCGCTTTTCAGGATTTGCCTCCACAGCTTCTACAAGTGTACGTACCAAGCCTGAAACATGCTTGGGATGAGAAAGGGGACGACAACGCAAGCAAGGTCGAAATGAAGCAAGCAACGCTTCTTCTGCGGATTGATAAAATTCACAATTCTCAAACTTTGGCTTCCTGGCCGGACAAGTGGGACGGCAAAACACCCCGGTTGTTTTAACGCCTACGTAAAAGATGCCCTCATATTCTGAATTCTTGCTGATTAAAGCCTTGTAAAACTCTTGCTTTATTTGTTCTGTTAACATTTTCACCGATTCACCATAAGCTTAATTCTTGGGTATATCATAATGATTTAAAAAAAACATGCGACCGGAATTCAGGCATTGATTTTTTATTTTAATGGCTACTCTCTATCTGCATCTATCAATTTTCTCAAAATCTGGATCAAGCTTTGTTGTTCAGATCCAGATACTTTCCCGAAAAATTCATTATCAATTTTTTCTATAATAGGCACTAATTTATAAACAAGCTCTCTACCTTTGCTAGTAAGCGAAACGCTTTTAGCGCGGGTATCTGTTTCATGTTCAATTCTATTAACAAAACCAAGTGAGGCAAGCTTTTTTAAAGATTTAGATACTGTCATTTTATCCAGCTTGGACCAGTTCACTATCAAAATTTGAGTTGTATCGTAATGATGTGCCTCAAACCACAGCAACGTTGCCATAATCACAAATTGCGCATGAGCCACATCATGTTCTTCTAATGCCCTTTTGATTTTTCGTTGCCAAACCATCGTGACTTGCCATAACAAAAATCCAGGGCTATCTTCCGGCCGATCAAAGCCAAAAGGCAATTTAGTCATTACCCCTCCTAGCAAGTGTTACAAGCGCTTCCATTTCCTCAGGAACTGTATCTGCCACATTCTGTGCCACCAGTTTAATCCAAAGCCATTTGAGTGGGCCTGTAACTTTTAGAATATTGGTAAGTTTTAGTCCTTCACGCGTTTCTTCTAAGGCATGGGTATCATGCATCTTCGCACCAGGAAACGTTGTGCAATCAGTAAAGCTAGTACCTTGATTAATGTCAGTGAGTGTAATCTTCACGGGCCTTACCCCTTTTGGCTTTAACATAAAGTGGTTGCCAACCTCAAATTCTCCATCCAGTTTACAATAGTCAAGGTCATCATGCCACTTTGGCCAACTGTTTACATCTGTCCAAATACTCCAGATGTCTTCCTTTTTTATCCCAGTAAATGTCTTACTATAGGTTCTTTCCCACATATTTACACCCATTTAATATCTGTGCATATAGTATATACTTTTACTAAATAGTAAAGAAAAATTATTTAACCGAAGCAGAGCATACCGACACCTGTACAAAAACAGTACCTCAAATTACAATCACCAAGGAATGTTTTTTGATCCATAACCATGAATTCTTTTAAATTTCTTCTCATTTTTGTTATTATCTTTTTATGCCCTTTCCAAAAATTTCTCTCTAAGGGCGAATAATAAAAAAGCTGATGACGGAGTGATTCCGCCCCTTGAAGAACAACTTGCGCTTGTAATGAATGTTATTTCCTTTGAGGCAGGACATATGGATTTCTGTGATCGTGCTCCGGAAAAAGTAAAGCAACAGATTAACCTGATGATCTCAAGATTGTTGAAAGATTAATAATGCAATTCATCTTGTCTCCAAACATCTTGATTTTTTGGCAATTTCTGATATGTTAACCAAATACGTTGGGGTATAGCCAAGCGGTAAGGCACCGGTTTTTGGTACCGGCATCCCTAGGTTCGAATCCTAGTACCCCAGCCATTCTTTGCTTTCGACGGTCAGCTCTTTAATCTAACAATAATCTGCAGACCGTGAAGTCTCTTCAAATTTAGTCAATTCTTCTTTTAAAGATTCCATCTTTAAGTAAATCTTATCCATGGCAACATTTCCTAAGGGCATACGTAATGGAGGGTTTTCCTGTGCTGCAAGTTGAATAATAATTTGCGCTGCTTTCACGGGATCTCCATTTTGCTTGTTATGCGATTGATGACGATAATTGCGTGCTTGTGCAGCGGCCGTATCCCCATAAGCAGAAAGGGCCGGAGCTACTTCTAAAGAATCTCCCAGAAAATCTGTTCTAAATGGTCCGGGTTCAATAATGGTCACGTTAATGCCAAAAGTTTTTACTTCCATACTCAGCGCTTCGGAAAGTCCTTCAACAGCATATTTTGTACTGTTATAAATTCCTACTCCTGCTGAAGCCACTAAACCCGCAATAGAAGAAATATTAAAAATATGCCCATAATTTTGAGAACGCATGATGGGCAAAACCGCTTTGGTCATTTCCATAAGACCAAATACATTTACATCAAAAACATTAAGAATTGACTGCATAGAACATTCTTCAACAGCCCCACCAAGGCCATAGCCAGCATTATTAACAAGAACATCAATCCGTGAAAATTTTTGTAAGGCCTCATCTACTGCAGCTTTAATATGGTCAGAATTTTTTACATCCAACATTAAGGTGAGCACGCGATCCCCATACTCTTTTTTAAGAGTATTCAATGTAGACACATCACGGGCAGTAGCTACAACCAATGAGTTGGTTTTGGCAAGAAGTTCTTCTGACAAAGCACGCCCCAAACCTTTTGAACATCCAGTGATAAACCAAACCTTTGACATACTCTTTTCCCCCTCTATTTCTAAGGTGTAAACATTGCCCAAATATTTTCTTAAACACAATGTCGTTTTTAAGGATGCAAAAGTTCATAGAAACTTTGATTATATCCCGCCATTCTTTAAATTCCTCTCAAAACGTGGTATTCCTGGTTACATAAGCTTTAAAAACTTCAATCATGTCATCCAAGTCCCTGCCCCTGATTCGTTCCACTTTTCTTGATTACTTCAAAGCAAATGGCCATGAAATTGTGCCATCAAGCCCATTAGTTCCTCAAAATGACCCAACACTCATGTTTACAGCAGCTGGCATGGTGCAATTTAAGGATGTGTTTACCGGTAAAGAAACTAGGGCTTATAAAACAGCGGCTTCTTCTCAAAAATGTTTACGTGCAGGTGGAAAACATAATGATTTAGACAATGTCGGCTACACCGCACGCCACCATACCTTCTTTGAAATGCTGGGAAATTTTTCGTTTGGTGATTACTTCAAGGAACGTGCCATCGTAATGGCCTGGGAATTAGTAACCAAACATTTTGATATTGACCCTAAGCGCTTGCTTGTAACGGTTTATGCAGATGATGATGAAGCTGCAACCATCTGGAAAAAGCTTACGGGCTTTAATGATGAGAAAATTATTCGCATTTCTACATCTGACAATTTTTGGAGCATGGGTGACACTGGCCCCTGCGGACCGTGTACTGAAATATTTTATGATTACGGTGATTCCATCCCAGGCGGCCCTCCGGGTTCCAAAGATGAAGACGGAGATCGATTCATTGAAATATGGAATCTTGTATTTATGCAGTATGAACAACTTGCTGATGGAACGCGGGTAAACCTACCAAAGCCTTCGGTTGATACCGGTATGGGGCTTGAACGCCTTGCCGCCCTCTTACAAGGCGCCCACAACAACTACGATACTGATTTATTCCATAGTTTAATTGAAGCTTCTAAAGCTGAGACGGGTAACACCGGCATGCGGCAATCCCATAACGTGATTGCTGATCATTTACGCGCCTGTAGCTTTTTAATTGCTGATGGAGTGCTCCCTTCGAACGAAGGACGTGGATATGTGCTGCGTCGTATCATGCGCCGCGCCATGCGCCACGCTCATTTACTAGGCGCAAAAGATCCCCTAATGCACAGGCTAGTTGCAACCCTAGTGAATTTAATGGCCGATACCTACCCCCAGCTACAACGCGCTCAATCCTTAATTACCCAAACTTTATTTCAAGAGGAAGAAAAGTTCCGTCAAACTCTTGATCGCGGATTAAAGCTTTTAAAAGAAGAAACCTCCCATTTAAAAAGTGGACAAACTCTTCCCGGCGATATCGCATTTCGCTTGCATGATACCTATGGCTTTCCCCTAGATCTTACGCAAGATGTCCTGCGCACAGAAGACCGCACCGTTGATACTGATGGCTTTAACCAAGCCATGGAAAAGCAAAAGAAATTAGCACGTGCTTCCTGGGCAGGATCAGGTGAAGCTGGCTTTGAAAAAATATGGTTTGATTTAAAAGAAGAACATGGAACCACTGAATTTTTAGGCTACAGCTCGCTCACCGCAGAAGCTAAAGTACTTGCTATTATCAAAGACGGAAAACTCTTATCAGAAGCTGTGCAAGATGCTTGGGTGTTATGTAATCAAACACCTTTTTACGCAGAATCTGGCGGACAAGTTGGCGATATTGGCACAACTGAAACTGACCATCACTCTTTCAATGTTGTTGATTGTCAAAAAATGGTCGGCAGCCTTCATGCTCATAAAATTGGCGAAATCAAAGGACCTTTAAAAGTTGGTGATGTTGTACGATTGAGTGTAGATGCAAAAGCACGAGCAAAGACTGCCGCAAATCATTCTGCAACCCACTTGCTTCACGCCGCCTTACGTAACGTTTTGGGGGATCACGTAAGCCAAAAAGGATCGTTAGTAGGTCCAAATCGTTTACGCTTTGACTTCACCCATTCAATAGCTGTCACTGCTGATCAGCTGCGTAATATTGAAGCAATCGTCAATCAAGAAATTCTCAATAATCATGAAGCCCATACAAAGCTAATGACCCCTGACGCAGCAATTGAAGAAGGTGCAATGGCGTTGTTTGGTGAAAAATATGGCGATGTTGTGCGTGTCCTTCGCCTTGGCGATTTTTCAATTGAACTTTGCGGAGGAACCCATGTACAACGCACTGGTGATATTGGCTTGGTGAAAATTATAAGTGAATCAAGCGTTTCCGCTGGCGTTCGCCGTATTGAAGCAATAACCGGCACAAGTATTATTGATAAGCTGTATGAGCTTCAGACAATTGTTAATACTGAACAGGAAAATTCACGAAAAACCATACAAGAATTGCAAAAACAATTGGCTGAAGCCAAACGTCATGCAGCATTGGGTGGCCAAAATCCTACAGAACAAATCGAATCAATTGCAGGCATTCAGGCGATTTTTAAACATTTGCAAGACATCCCTGCGAAGGACCTTAAGAGCATTGTCGATGATTTAAAGAAAACTTTAACTTCAGGTATTGTTGTTGTAACCACTACCTATGATGGCAAAGTTTCTCTGGTCATTAGCGTGACTAATGATTTAACCACAAACATTAGCGCGGTTGATTTGGTAAAAGTTGCAGCCCTTGCCGTAGACGGTCAAGGGGGCGGGGGACGACCAGATATGGCCCAAGCTGGTGGTACTAACCCAAATGGCGTAGGTAAAGTCCAGGAAGCTATTGCTGAATTTTTACAGAAGAAGCAGTCCTAATTTGGGATTAGGACCTTAGCCTAGTCTCCAGATGGAAATAATCCTAAATTAGGGTAAGAAGTAAATCAACCTAATGCTTGCTATGTTTAGCTGCATGGGCTTTTATTTCTTCTTTTGCTTCTTCAAAACGGTCTTTTACCTTCGCATGAATTTCCTTACCAGAACTTGAAAGCACGCTTCCCATACTCTTGGCATGCTCAGTTGCACGCTGGAAAGAGTTCTTCATGACTTCTGAATGGGCTGACATATCAACAGGCTGCCCTGGCTTTTGTGTCATCGCACCACGCATCATTGTATTCATATCTTCAAATGTTTTTTTAACAAAGTCGCCATGCATACTTGCCAGAGATTTCAATACCTCAGCAGTCATTTTGTGCGCATGATGAATGG
>CANJXJ010000060.1 GCA_947478955.1 Alphaproteobacteria bacterium
TACAAATGGCGCTGGAGAGTTGAGGCCTTCTTCGGAAAAATCAAAGAAAATAGAAGGATTGCGTTACGTGTTGATAAGCTTGATGTTACTTTCAATTCTTTCATAGCTCTTGCCTTGATCAAAAACCTAGTTTGTTAACAGTTCCTAATTAAATGTTTAATTGATACCGCCACCTCAACAACCCCGACTGATTTTTGGTATTTGGTTATTGTTTTTGCCATATCGCAGTTAGTATTGATGCTGTCCTGGACGTTCAGTGATTGGTGCGTGGTCAAATACACGTCAGATTTTAGAACCTATATAGCCAGCACTTTAGCACAAAGGGTAAGCTGCCATTCTTACGGTTTTTTTCAAAATAACTTAAGCGGGGGAGTTGTTGCTAAAATCAGCGATGCTTTCAACCTTATACCCACAATCATATTTACAACAACTCACCAATTCCTCAACAACATATTCACGGTGATAATAAGTGTATGCTTACTGGCACGTGTGCATATTATGTTTTCCGTTGGTTTATTGCTCTGGGTTTTGGTTTTTCTAAGCGCTTTCTTAATTGGTCTAAAAAAAGTTTCTCCCTTAACAAAATCTTACGCTCAAGCAAAATCAAACGTATTTGGGCATTTGTCTGACCACTTAAGTAATATGCTTAATGTTAAGCTCTTTGCTACTTCTTCTTATGAAATGGATAGATTTCACAAAGCATCAAGAGATTATGTCAAAAAATCCCAAGCTCAAGGATATTTTCTAATGAAATTTTATGCTATCCAAGGAAGCATTTTTTCATTTTATGCCATATCATTTCTAATTTTTTTAGTGCATTTGCATTCTCATAAACTTATTACAGCTGGGGATTTTGCCTTGGTTTTTATGATCAATTTTAAAATTGTGGATAGAATGTTTGAGCTTTCTCATCATCTGCGTGATTTCATTACCAATTGGGGATCAGTTGATCAAGCATTAACATTGCTGGAAGATGCACCCGAAATTCAAGATAAACCTACTGCTACTGTTCTTAATGGGAATAAAGGGCAAATCGTTTTTGATAAAGTCAATTTTAACTATAAAAACACAGAACTTTTGTTTCAAAACAAATCAGTCACTATTGAGCAAGGGCAAAAGGTCGGTTTGGTTGGGTATTCAGGCGGTGGAAAATCTACATTCGTGAACCTGATTTTAAGACTTTATGACGTGAGCGATGGCCGCATTCTCATTGAAGGACTTAATATCAAGGACGTAACCCAGGATTCGCTACGCAGCTGCATTGGCATGATCCCCCAAGACCCATCATTATTTCATAGGTCGCTAATGGATAATATCCGCTACGGGAAAATTGATGCTAGCGATGAAGAAGTTATTCAAGCATCAAAGCTTGCTAATGCCCATGAATTCATTATGAAGTTTCCACTTGGATATGAATCACTTGTGGGTGACCGAGGCGTAAAGCTTTCAGGAGGTCAACGGCAGCGAGTAGCCATAGCCCGTGCCTTCTTAAAAAATGCACCCATCTTAATTTTAGATGAAGCAACATCACAACTTGATTCGGTCACAGAGAATATTATCCAAGATTCCTTATGGGAACTGATGCAAGGAAAAACAACCATTGTGATCGCCCATCGGTTATCAACCCTGCTTCACATGGACCGCATTTTAGTGTTTGATGATGGAAAAATTGTTGAAGATGGTTCTCACCTCGAATTGGTATCTCAAAACACCATGTATAAAGCCCTTTGGGATGCCCAAGTAGGCGGCTTTCTGCCAGATACGAAAGAAGAAATTTTATGAACCATCCAGACCCAAATACTGTTTACCCCATAGAAGGAGTAACCCGCACCTGTTACCTTAAAAATATTATAACTAACCCTCAAATACTTGTGGGCGATTATACGTACTATGATGACCCCATTGATATTTATAATTTCGAAAAAAACGTTCTTTACCTTTTTGAATTTATGAAAGATACACTTATTATCGGGAAATTCTGCCAAATAGCCACTGGTGTTCGGTTCATTATGAATGGTGGAAATCATGCCATGGACGGTGTTTCAACGTATCCGTTTAAGGTGATGGGAAAATCTTGGGCAGCTGCCCCTGTGAATACTGTAAGCAAGGGAGATACAATCATTGGTAATGATGTTTGGATTGGTAATGGTGTAACATTCATGCAAGGTATTACCGTTGGTGATGGGGCCATTATTGGAACAAACAGCCTAGTTACCAAAAATGTAGAGCCATACACAATTGTGGGAGGAAACCCTGCCAAGCCTATCCGCAAAAGGTTTGACGAGGAAACAATAGAATTTTTATTAGAACTTTCCTGGTGGAATTGGCACATTGAAAAGATTACAGAGAATTTGAACGCAATAATATCAGGCGATTTTAAAGTATTGAAAACCATCCATCCCTAATTTTAAGGACACAAATTTTATGCAAAAAACCCTAACACCACTGCAGGAAATCAAACTAGTTGGAATTTCTGTTCGAACAAATAACGTCAATATGTTTGAGATGAATCCTGTAAATAATAAAATTGCGGCAACTGTTCAAAAGTATTTTCATGAAGGCCTACCAGAAAAGATTAATAACCGTAAAAAGCATGGCGTTACATATTGCGTTTATACAAATTATGAAAGCGATTTTACTGGTGATTACACCTACTTTATTGGTGAAGAGGTCGATTCATTTGACAATATATCAGAGGGCTTTGAAAGTCTGGTTATACCTGTTCAAAATTACGCAAAGTTCACAACTGAATCTGGCCCAATGCCAATGGTATGCATTAGTGCTTGGCAAAAAATTTGGACAATGACAGCTGCTGAATTTGGTAGAGAACGGGCATACATTGCTGATTTTGAGGTATATGATGAGCGTGCTCTTGATCATCAAAATGTTGTGCTGGATATTTACAT
The DNA here is from genome assembly GCA_947478955.1 of Alphaproteobacteria bacterium. GTDB lineage: Bacteria > Pseudomonadota > Alphaproteobacteria > Paracaedibacterales > CAITNM01 > CAITNM01. The sequence continues at coordinate 2,907 of CANJXJ010000060.1, forward strand.
AGGTATTCAAAAGTGACAATTGAAACCTTAGAAAAAAATATTTTTGGTCACTTTAAATACCTACCTAAGTTACTTGGCTTTGGCGTTGAGAAAAGTAAAATCTTTGATACAGTTAACTGTGGACTATATTCTTCAATGTTTAATATTGTTTGTGGTGCTAATTTAGAGCAGTGGGCAAAGCACATGCAAGATGCTGATTCCCTTAATGAGGTAACCTTTTCCTATGCTTTTGAAGCAAATTACCAGTACGGAGATGATTTTGTTGAAAGCAAAATTCGAGAAGTAATTCAATATTATAATAATCAGCCTTTTGCTTGGTGGCTTGGGCCTTCGACCAATCCAGTTTGGATAAGTAATATTTTACAAGAATTGAATTTCGAAGCATCACTTGAACAAGCGATGATTCTTGATTTAATGACAATTGAGGCTTCGATAAGCCCTATCATTGCTCGCGTTACCACTCCAGAGCACCTTGAACATTTTATTCAAATATTAGAACCTTATGACCCTTCTGCTAGGCGGTTTTATAAAAAACTCAAAAACCCTCTACTCTACCCTTTAGAAAAATTGTTCGTAGGCTACGAAAGCAATATCCCTGTTGTAATTGGAACTTTATATATCGATGAAGAAAACAGTATGGCGGGCATTTTTAACGTACTTACTAGTGAAAATAAAAGGTGTCTTGGTTACGGTACCCAAATGATGAACCATCTTTTGAGTAATGCAAAAGGCAGTAATATAAGATACGCAAGTCTTTGTGCATCTAGTGAATCAGGATATCGTATTTACGAACGTCTTGGGTTTCAGTCTGTAGGTAAATTTGGATGCTTTGAATGGAAAGGGTATGACTCCTAATACCTTTACCATATACCTAATTGGACACGCAGGCGTTGGCAAATATACCATCGCTAAAGAGTTATCAGATTTTAACTTTAAAATTGTTGATAACCACCTCGTCAATAACCCCATTTTTTCGTTGCTTAATTTGGACGGTGTAACCTCCGTCAAAGAAAATGCATGGGAGGCAATCAGTAAAATCCGTAAATCTGTTTTAGGTTTTATCTGCCAAGATACCCTCTCAAATTATGTGTTTACCAATGAATTGCAAGAAGAAAAATGTGATCACGTTATCTACAACCAAGTTAGGAATGCAGCTGAGGCCAGAGGATCAATTTTCATACCAGTAAAATTAATAATTAGTGATGAATCTGAGCATAAGAAAAGAATTTCAAACCTGCAGCGTAAAGAACGTTTTAAAGAAACAACCTTACCGCTTGATCGCATAGCCAAGGGACTAATTCAAATTGATCATCCAAATTTAAAAGAACTAGACATTACAAATTTAACCCCAGCCCAGGCTGCAGAACGCTTACTAGAATTTGTAGAAGCTATCGCCAAAACTTCTGTAATCAGCAATACAGAACAAATTTTTATTGATGAATCGGGAAATGAAGCCGTCAATAAACAAATTGAAGGGGGAATGAATGTCTACGACGAATCAAAAATAGGGCCATATAATTGCTATCCTTACACAATTTTCATCAAGAGGAATGATGCAAAAATTATTGCAGGTTTATATGGTGATATTTTTGGCACTATTTGCCGAATTGAATGTTTGTGGGTTGAAGAAAAACGAAGACACCAAGGCCTAGGAACAAAGCTATTTAATGAACTTGAAAAATTTGCAATCAGCAAAAATTGTAAAATGCTTCAACTTTATACAACAGAATTTCAAGCCAAAGAATTTTACGAAAAGATAGGATTCTCAATTGCAGCAATTTTAGAAAACGCCTTTATGGGACATAGGGTATACACTATGCGCAAGCTGTTATGATCTTTCTTACCCTAATGACGCCCTCAATACGCTGATATTCGTAAGTTGATTACTCATATTATAGGGAGATTAAAAACTTGTAAGTGTGGTATGCTTGAGAGTACCTTTTAAATTACACTATAAGAGACTGCTGGGTTAAACTGTGATTACAAAACCAAATACTATCGAGGTCGTTCCTTACAATCTTCATTGGCCGCAAATGTTTGAAGATGAAGCATCGCGCATCAAACAAGCGGTGGGTGATAATTGCTTGGAAATTCATCACATTGGATCAACAGCTGTGCCAGGGCTAGATGCTAAGCCGATTATTGACATCATCATGGTTTTAAAAAAACCAACCGACTCTATAATTCCTTTAGAATCAATTGGCTATAGTTACAAAGGCGAGGTTAACATTCCCTTTCGCTTTTATTTTAGTAAAAAAACTCCAATACAAGTACACCTGCACGTATATGAAGTAGGAAACTCTGAAACTGAATTGAACCTGTTGTTTAGAAATTTCCTACGATCAAATACCCAAGCGGGTAGAGAATATACAAAACTAAAAAGCACTCTTGTTGAAGAACAAAAAAATCATAAAGATGTTCGCCCTATGTTTTCCCATTATACTCTTGGGAAAAATGCTTTTATTCGAACCGTCTTGCAACAGGCGGGATTTGATAAACTACGGCTGATGCACTGCACCCATTATGCAGAATGGGAAGCTGCAAAAACCTTTCGTCAGAAATACTTTTTTGACAATGTTCCCATTGCTGATCCTTACACTTGTACTTTTGATCACGGGGATCATGTCCACTTCGTACTCTATAAGGGCACGGAAATTATTGGTTATACCCATTTGCAACGATGGCCTGATCAGCGAATTGCCATGCGGATTATTGTGATTGATGAGCCTTTAAGGGGGCAAAAATTTGGTAGCCAACTTTTAGAACTTTGCGAAAGGTGGCTTAAAAAACAAGAAATTAAAAGCATACACGTTCAAGCTTCGCCAAAAGCTTATAAGTTCTATTGTCAGCATGGTTACAGCGAAATGCCATTCAATGATCCTGGTAATCACGAAAGTGCCCCACAAGATATTGATATGGGGAAATTGTTGTGACCACCATCAAATTTGTTGATGAACTGGGCACTGAAATTGAAGCAAAAATGCGCAGGGACCTGGAAAAGTATGAAAGCAGCCATGGGATTGACGTTAACTACAAGCAGTTTGCATTAGTACTTACCGATAAATATGATAATGCCATTGGTGTTTTAAATGCCTTTACTGCATTTGCAGAAATTTCCGTTTGTGACTTATGGGTAGAGATATCCCACCGCAGAAAAGGATATGGCAGACAACTATTACAATTCCTTGAAAATCATTTTAAAGATAAAGGTTTCAATAATATCAATTTGATAACTAGCCAATTTCAAGCTCCTGAGTTTTACAAAAAATGTGGTTTTGAATTAGAATTTGTAAGAAAAAACATTAAAAACCCAAATCTTTCCAAATCATTTTTTATAAAGTATTTTGATGATGAGATACAAACCCAAGGGACTTTACCAAAAGCATAATAGGAAAGCCTTATGCAGATTCATCAATCTACCTTAACCCCCGAACTAACGACCAAAATATTCGAAGAATTCAGTAAGGCTGCAATCAAAGCAACGGGCATTGACGGTTTAAGCGAAAAAGCAATTACTTTTGAAAAAAGAGATGGTAAAAACCTTATCGGCTGCATTGTTGTGCAAATGTTTTGGGGACAATTGCACATCAAGTATCTTTTTGTACAAGAGCAATATCGCTCGCAAGGCATAGCCACCGAACTTATGAAGCATGCTGTTGAATTTGCACAATCGCGTGGGTGCACATTTGCGTTTGTTGAAACCATGAATTTTCAAGCGTTGGAATTCTATCAAAAACTAGGATTCAACGTTGAACTATCACGCTATGGTTATAACAAAGGTTCTAGCTTTCATTATCTGAAGAGAGATTTAATTAGTGCTGCTCGGCCCCTCACGATCAGACCTTTAACACAATCTGATATCTCTATTATTGTTTCGCAATTTTCTCAGCATAATTGGCCAAAGCCTGGATCCACATTTGAAACTTATTTAAAAGAACAACATGCACAAGATCGACTGGTTTGGGTTGCTTATGATAAGGATCAATTTGTAGGGTATGCGACCTTAAAATGGCAATCGAAGTATGAACCATTTCGTATTAAAAATATTCCAGAAATTATGGACCTTAACGTGCTACCCCCATTTCAAGGTCAAGGCATTGGTTCAGCATTGCTTAAAACCGCTGAAAAAGCAGCTTGTAAAACGCATCCCATCATTGGTATTGGCGTTGGGTTGTATGCAGGTTATGGTAACGCTCAAAAGCTTTACATCAGACATGGGTACGTACCAGATGGTAATGGCATTACCTATAATTACCAACCGGTAGAACCAGGCACCAATGCATTAGTTAATGATGATTTAGTATTGTGGTTTATTAAACGGCTAAAGTGAAAAAAGGTAGTAATATGAATGTTTTATGCATAACTCATTATAATGACCCCCATAAAATGGAACAGTTGTCAGAGGAGAGAATCATCCCTAAATAATTAAAGCAGGATGAATTAAATGAAAAATAACATGAAGAAGAAACCGCACAGTGCAGAATTTAAATTCAA
>CANJXJ010000061.1 GCA_947478955.1 Alphaproteobacteria bacterium
CACGAGATCCACAAGGCCCAACCACCACCACAAATATTTTAATGGTTAAAGAAAAAAAAGAAATTAAGCAGCAAAAGAAAGTGAAACAAGAGATGAATCTCTCCTCAAAAATAGCTGCTTAGTGTTCTTGACTTTGGGGGTCACTTTACTGCTGCGTTTGAAGGTGATCTTGATCTCGCCCCACTTTATACCCACCTCGCTTTGCAAGACTCTGTTAAAGCAGACCTAGCAGCTCTTGCCTCTATGTATGATACTTATCCTCTAGCTGTAAAAAATGCCATTAAACAGCTTTTAGTTGATATTCTTGGTGTTCAGACCGAAAGAAGTGCTGCAGAATTTAAACTTCCAAGTGCTGGTGATGTTGTGGAAAGTACTGCTGTTATGGCATTGCTCGATACACTCCTTAAAAGTGGTTATTTGCAAGGCTTTTGTGGCGCTTATGGCAAAAAAGAAGAATATGACATTTTATCACTACTTTTCAAAGTGGCAAATCCAAGCTAGACCCTAAGAAGCATTGTACCCACGCTCAAAGGAAAGGCCACGTGCCTTTCCTTTTTCTATAACTAAGCCGCTCGCTTAGATAACTTCCCCAATTTTTTCTCAGCCCTGTAAAGTAATGCCGCGGGTGTTACAAGCAAAGTTAGTGACGATGCAAACAAAACTCCATAAATGATACAAGTAGCCAGCAATATCCACCACTGGTTTGAAGGTGCCCCAAAAGTTATATGAAATTTAAAAAAATCTATATTCATCGAAAACAAAATTGGTAACAAACCAAGTATGGCGGTTAGCTTGGTTAAAACAACAGGACGAACCCTTTGCAAACAGGTTTGAATAATGATTTCCTTATATTCGCTCAAAGTTTGCGGAGCTTTTTCTTTAACTATACTGTCATAGGTATCAATAAAAATAATATTATTAGAAACTATAATGCCAGCAAGGGCTATAACCCCGATACCGCCCATAACCACTCCAAAAGCTAGCCCATTCACTAATAATCCAACAAATACCCCCATTGTTGACATTACAACAGCACTTAGTATTAATCCCATGCTAAAGAAACTATTAAACTGGGTAACCAAAATAACCGCCACAAAAAATAGGGCAATGGCAAATGCCTTCATTAAGAATATACCTGATTCTTTTTGTTCCTTATCTTCTCCTTTAAACTTGATCTGTGCTCCTTTGGGCGCATGGTTATTCACCCATTGCTTTAATTCATTAACAACATCAGATGCCAATACGCCAGGTATAACGTTGGCTCCTAGTTTGCGCACTTGGTAGCCCTCAACTTTATCAATAACTCCTTGCTTTTTGTGAGGTTTAAAATCAACCATGGTTGTAAGCGGCACCGACCCGGATTTTGTTGGTACTTTTATGGTTTTTAGTTGGTCAAAGCTTCGATACATTTTTGCAAATCGTAGCGTTACATCAATCTCGTCTTTCACATCATCGGGGCGATAGGTACCAATAACTATTCCATTGGTAAACATTTTGATAGTATTACCAATACTTATAACATCAGCATCTAATTTTTGAGCAAGAACACGATCAACCCTTACCCCCCATTCAATACCTGGCAATGACAAGTTATCCTCAAGTGCTATAAGCTTTGAGTGCTGTTGCATATGAGTTTTCAAATGGTGAAATGTTTTATCGAGAACTTCAGGATCTAATGCGGAAATTTCTATTTCAATAGATTTTGCGCTTGGTGGACCTGCTTTTTGTTTGACAACTTCGACCCGGACCCCAGGAATATCTGCTGTGCGTTTTTCAATATCAGGAAGAATATCTTTTATTTTGCGGCGTTCTTGCCAATCAACAAATTCAACATATAAAACCCCTACTGCATCTTGAGGAATTTCAATGCCTTTGCTGTTATCGCACTTCCCAATCGTACTATGCATAGCTTTAATCTCACGCATATCCACAAGCTTTTGTTCAACTTGTGATACGAAGCTTTCTTGTTCTTTCAAGCTTAAGTTGCCTCTACCATGTACATATAAAAGAATTTGGTCAGGCTCTACATCAGGGAAAAATTCCGTGCCTTTGCCAAAAAAACTATGGGCTACTTTAACAATGACTAAAATACCTATCGCGATTTTGATGGTACGTTTTGGAACAGCAAGAGACCAATTTAAAGCTTTACGGTAGAACACCATTAATGGTGCATTTTCACCAAAAGCGCCTTCATCATGAATGACCTTTGGAGGTTTTAAAAATCCGGCAATTACCGGCACAAATATTAAGGCCATGGCAATAGATGCGCTAAGCACCGCTAACAAAGTAATCGGCATATACTTCATAAATTGCCCAACAAACCCAGGCCAAAATAACAACGGTAAAAACACAACAAGTATCGTCGTAATTGATGTGATTACCGGCCATGCCATACGCTTTGCCGCCATTGTATAGCTTTGCGCCATTGAATAACCTTCTCGAAGCAGCCGGTCAGCGTATTCAACAACAATAACAGCACCATCAACGAGCATACCAACCGAAAAGATCAAGCTAAATAACACGACAATATTAACGGTTAGCCCCATAAGCTGCAGTACCATCATCCCTATTAAGAATGATCCTGGCACTGCCAATCCAACAATCAGTGCTGATTTCCACCCTAATGCCCATACAATAACAGCCATAACTAACAGCACTGCTAAAATAATGCTATTTTCTAATTCATTGAGCATATCAAAAATACGGGAGGACTCATCTTGAGAAAACTGGACTTGCACAGACAAAGGTAGATTACTAGCAAACGCATCCACCACCGTTTTAACTTGCTCAACCGTCTCAATCAAATGAGTTCCTGTGCGTTTACTGACCTCCAAAACAACAGCGGGAGCCATTGTATCTAATGAAATTCGATCATGAGCTAAGGTTTGCGCATCTTTAAAGGCCCTGTGCACCGTTGCTACATCACAAAAATGTACAATACGTTGGTTTCTTGTTTTTAAAGGAATTTCTAAAATCTGTAGCGCTTTTTCGATAAGACCGGGGACCTTCATGCTGAATTTGCCCGAAGCATTTTCTAAAACCCCAGCAGAAATAACTTGGTTGTTACGAGTAAATGTTCGGACAATTTCTTCTGGATTTAAAGCGTATTGTTCAAGCTTGTGAGGGTCTACTAGTATTTCAACAGCTTCATCTTGGTTACCAACAATATCAGCCTTTAAAACGTTTTTAACATTTTTTTCAATATGCTCTTTCAGGTCCTTTGCCAGTTTAAAAAGGGTACGTTTAGGAATTTCTCCTGACAATTTCACACTTAAAATGGGGAATAAACTTAAGTTAATCTCCTTAACTTCAGGTTCTTTTGCTGCTTTGGGAAAGTTTGATTTTGCCAAATCAGTTTTTTCCATCACATCCTTGCGCGCATTATCAATATCAAGTCCTGCAAAAAATTCAGCAATAACGCTTACTCCCCCCTCATAGGCCTTGGTACGAATTTCTTTAACCCCTTGAATACTACTAAGTTCTTGCTCTAACGGCCTTGCAAGCAGGCGTTCTGCATCGTTTGGACTAATTCCATCATATTGGACCGCTACAACAATTAGGGGGATTTTCACATCAGGTTTTGATTCTTTTGGAATAGTAATATAAGCTAAAAATCCCCACAGCAAGCATAAGCCCAACACCATAATAACAGTACGTGAACGGTTAAAACATGCTTGCAATAACCCATTCATAAGGTGGGATTTTTCTGCCAATGAACCAAAGGTGTTTGCCCAGGCAATAAAAACTCCCCCCCATAGGAGATCAACCCAAGTGATGGTGCATCATGTTCAACGTAAGCACCTTCTTCTGTTAATGAACTGAGCTTCACAGCTACAAATGCTACCTTATCATTTTCAATAATTTTCACACCCAGAACTCCGTCATCATTAAGGGTCAAAGCAGATGCATTAATCCAAAATCCCTTCCTCGTGGGTAATGCAATATTTGCCTCGGCAGTAGCTCCATAAGAAAAAGAATCGGCGTTAGTTTTAATAGTAAGATCAACATAAAAATTGCGAGTGTCAGCATCAGCCATTTTTGAAATGCCTGAAATTTCCCCCAAATACTCATGATTAGCAATGTTAACGCTAGCTTTCATCCCCAGCTTTAATAAACCAATATTATCTTCCGAAACGTACAATCGCACCTGCTCAGCATGTTGATATACAATTTGCACAAGTTTATCAGGGGCTAAAACGGTGTCTCCCACGTGTACATAGCACTCTTCTAAATACCCATCTTCAGGGGCAGTTACTTTTAGTTCATGAGCATCTGTTTCAGCTTTATATAAATTTGCCACTGCGAGTTCGTAATCAGCTTCAGTCGCAAGATAAGTATTTTCTGCTGTCAGTGCTTTTTTTGCAAGTTTTTTTGCTGCTTCATATTCTGCTAGTTTTTGTCTGTGGCGGGCTTTAGCCTCAATAAAGCGCTTTTCAATTTCAGGAGAAGAAAGCACCAAAATAACATCTCCCTTTCTAACCACGCGCCCCTTTTGAACCAAGACCTTACCAACAACTGCTTTAAAGTTGGCTTTTAATACACCATGATTCATTGGTTTTGTGTACCCAGATAATTTTAAAATAGGATTATATTGCGTTGCAGACAATTGAACGGCTATTGGAACAATTGACTGCCTTTGGGATACATCCTTGGTATGGTCTGAAAAGTTTCGAAATACGATAATGCAAATAAGAATAATACCAGCAACTTTCCAAAAAGATGGATGACTAGCAATAACTTTTAAGTTTTTAAAATTAAATTTTTTCATGTCTTTGGATGTTCTATAAGGCCTGGTAAATCTTTTGCTTCAACGGGTAACAAGTGGTGTGCCTCATCACTTGTTAGCAAAAATATAGTTGGCACACCTGGGATCATAAGGGTTTCAGCTAATTGAGTTTGTTTTACAATAGCCTGATCAACGACTTTGATATCTCTTAAAAGCTTGGCTATATCAAAACCAAGTTTTTCAGATGCTTTCATTACCTGATTTTCAGCACCTTCAACCGTGTTATAGGTAAGAGCTAATTGAAAAGCCCTTTCCATATTTTGCAAGGATGCCGCCGTTATTATTTTCGCTTGTTCTGTAGATTTGTCTCCAAACATAGAAACAGGAATAACATGTACAGAACAATTAATGTTGTTCAAGGCAGTTTGAACATTTTTCAAATACATCAAACTATGAGCGTCGGCCAAGTCAGCAAAGATAATTAATGTTTTTTGAACCGAGCCTTTATAAGGCTTAATGCAAAATCCTGCCTTTAAAATAGCGTCTCGATTTTTAAAAGCATTTTCTTCTAAAACTTCTTCATCAATTTCGGTGCTTTCATTAGCAGCTTCATTTAATAGGGATACCAAGAAGTGCGGATTATCTTCAGCAAGCTCTTCTAGCAAATTTTCCAGATCATTTGTATCCATGGTGGTATTGGGTTTTGTATAAATCCATAAACCAAGTCCCCCCGTTACCAATAAGTTAAGGGTAACAAGAATAGTAAGAAGTTTAACATTTACAGCCATAAAATATTAAGCCAATTTTCCGTAAATTTATTTTAAATTATACCCTAATACCTCTGCAGTGCCTATTCCTCTGCTTCTATAGCTGTTACTTTTTTTTCCGTCAAGCCAAGCGCATGAATAATTTGTTCGCCACTACAGTCACCTTTGTCTAAAAGGCTTATGTAAGATGACCTAAGATCCTCGGTGATTACGCTTAAACTATTGACCATTGTAACGATTTTAAAAGACAACTGATGGCGCATCCCTTCCAAAATTGCTCCATATCCTTCAATTTCTTTATATGCCAAGGAAAGATAGGATAATAATTGGAAATTTTCCTGTAATTCTAATACTCCACGTTGAATAAGATCAAGCGTGTGAATTAAATCAATAACATCCAGTTTAAGTCCCTTGTTTAACATTCCATGCAAGATACTTACATAACCTACTAGATGTAGATCAAGATGAGACAATATATGTAAGAAATTTTTTAAGCCCGTATTTTTATCTTTTAGTTGGACAGAAATAGTACGTTTATCTTCATCACTAAAATTAGATGTTATGTTTTTCACCTTAAGTAACTCATCCATATCAAGTGCTTTTAAATGTTCTGCCAGTTTTTTACAATTTCCAGCAAATGTACCTGTTAGTATTTTGGATAATTCCAAAGTAATTTTTCCAGCTTTTGGTAAATTTTTAATCGCATCATGAATTGGTTCACGCATAGTTTCAGGCACGCATCGGCTGATTTCATCCATAGTGGGATTGATGCGCTCAGGCCCCGTTAGAGTTTGACTACTCCCCGACCATATATGTATCAATAATAATGATAAAATTGCCCGCATTCAGCTTTAGCTTACAATGATGCCCATTATAACTATTACTTAATTCACCTTAAGAAGAAGTTAACTTCTCAACGAGAAGCTTTTTTCGGACTGATAAATATGTTGAAGAACCAAAAAGCAAAGCTCTTTGTAAAAATTTTAGAGAGGACCTGCTTTCCTAGGCATTTACAAGAATAGTGAAATCCTCTCTAGCTCTCCTAGCGCGTATGTCTCTTGAGGCTATGCTTCAACAAAGATCATTGTTAGCTTACGAACAGTAGGTGCAACAAATTGAGCAGCAACAAAAGCAAAAGGAAGCGAAAATTGCCATGCTGCTAAAAATTTCATAAATATACCATCAGAAAATCCAAATTGATAAAAAGTAGTACAAAAAGATATTATAGCAGACATCAGAACAGACATAAAACTTGCAAAAACAAATGTAAAATATCTTTTATCTATTTTTTTCACAGCATAAATTCATATATGTAATAGTCATAAGAGAATTAAATTTTGTTTTAGGATCCAAGAGAGAGAATGAATAGGAAGATTTGAATAGAGATTTGGTGAGGACCGACTTTCCCAGCACTTAAGTGATAGTATCATAGGCGCGGAGCGGTTTCACGGTCGAGTTCGGGATGGGTTCGTGTGTGTCACGCTCGCTATACCCACCAAATCTCTATTCAAAACTTGTTGTGCTTGTTCGTTTAAGTAGTTTAGAGAGATAACAATTCCACTTTGTATGTTGTGTCTTTTGGGTTTTTATAACCATATTCTTGGGCGTTGAGGTGTCACAATCAAGCCAATGGAGCGATTAGTACCAGTTAGCTACAGAGGTTACCCTCCTTCCACATCTGGCCTATCAACGTGATGGTCTTTCACGGCTCTCATAGGGAATACTAGTTTTCAGGGGAGTTTCCCGCTTAGATGCTTTCAGCGGTTATCTCGTCCATACTGTAGCTACCCAGCGCTGCCGTTGGCACGACAACTGGTACACCAGAGGTATGTTCACCCCGGTCCTCTCGTACTAGGGGCAACTCCTGTCAATATTCCAAC
>CANJXJ010000062.1 GCA_947478955.1 Alphaproteobacteria bacterium
CTCACCCAATTCCATGCTGCTATAGCTTCCTCAGAAAACCATATGGTTAGGCTACCTCTGTTTCTAAGGTTTTCATCATATTTTTTCCAATCGCGAACATTGTACGATTTCTTGGCAAATTTATTACGTACGGCTTCTTTCAATTTATATGGCATCTAGCAAATGTTTGTACATTGGTAGAAGCATTTATACGAAATTCCAGCTCAAAAAGCTATTTGTGCACCACAGTCGCGTCGTGTTGGCTTCGTTCTCTTCTTTATGAATCGATGGTCTTGTTCAATAATGCAACAGAGCCGTTTTTCTTAAAGCATTTTGCCCCTGTTGAGTAACTTTTATTTGTCCACCTGTCAAAGACAAATCTAATGGACACACTTTATTTAAAATAGCTCTCAGGGAATCGTATTTAGCACCAAAAGTTATATACAAATTACCTTCACTATCATAATACATAGCTGCCTCAGTTCTCACTACGGCATCCATCGCAGAATTTTGTACCGCAGCAAACAATGCTAATTGTCGAGGGGTGGCGGGGGGGGGAAATGGTATATTGACATAAGTCCCATAGTTGTTAAAGCGCACATTATTTGCGCTCAGATATGATACTAAAGACCTCATATTTGCTAGAGTAGGCATGATATATATATCTTTTCCGTCACTATAAATAAAATGACCTTGAACAGCTTGTTGAATGTTAATCCAATCTGGTGCTGGAGCCGCTATAGTGGTGGCAGTGGGAAACGTCGGAGGAAACATAGGAAGAGGTGGTATAACCTGAGCACCACTACTAGCTACACCAGCCGTTAAGGAAGAGGTGGTAGCTGAGGTGGTGGTGGCTGTTGTAGCGCTGCTGGCTCCAACAGTTAGGGGTGCAAAAGCCCTTTGACTTGCTTGTGCTGTGATTTGCTCATGGGTTTTTTGATGAGCTGATACATTAAGAACCCATGGATTTGGTGTTTGTGGTTGTAATGTAAGTAAACCATTTAAGGCGGAGATATCAGTAACATTAATTCTAATATGAGGATACCCCCCATTCCTCTCATTTCCTTCACCAAATGGCACACCCCGTGCTTGTAAATAAGTTTTAATAGTTTGTAGTTTTATGGTATCTGGGGTGGTTGAATATATTCGCATGGAACCTTTTGGGTATGCCCCATAGTCAAAATCACCACATATCCATGAATTCGCAGCTAAGCCATTAAACAATCTCTCAACGGCTTTTTTGTCTGTAGCACCAGCAGCAGCCGTAGCAGCGGCTCCGGTGGTTAATACAAAACCAGGACTAAATCCTTTCACATAGATTTCAATTTCTGTTCTTTTAGCAGCAGGTAAAGCCAGTATTGTGGCACGACTAATGACAGCGGTTCCTAGCCCTCTAACTTGTAAACCCCCTGTTTTCAGCATATTCCTAACTTGCACTAACACTTTTCCTAGCCAATTTCCACCTCTTGATGGGTCACCAACAGAAGCACCCGCGAAATTTTGACCACCATCTCTTCCCCAATATCCATCATATTTAAGGGCATTTTCAACAAGGGTATTTTCGTCGGTACTTAGCAATAATGCAGCAAGCTCGGCATTTTGCGAAAATTTTGCTTTAACGGCCTCTAACATAATATAGTTTTTTATAGTGTCCCAGTAATCCTGCATACCATCAATCTTAGTAACTGCTCTTGACGCATTAAAAGCATCTCTTGGAGAGTTCTTTGTATAGTCATGATAAGCCCCACTAAGGATAAATGCTTTTACAGCTTGAAATATATTTTCTGATGTTGGAAAAGCCGTTGTGCTAAAGTCCCAAACTCTTTTCGTTGTAGGATGTATTATTCTCATAGGCACGGTTATTGAAGCATTATAATAATTAGCGAACTCATATCCATGTTTATCATTATCATAAAACCTGATTTCGTTTTCGCCATCGGTGCTTGAAAAAACTGTAGGGTTATTTTTAGCAGTAGTTCCATTACACATAAGATTATGAGCTTCATCAATATGCATTTGAATTTCAGTAGCATTCATTCCTGTAAGCTTAAGGTGAATAGGTTCAGGCTTTTGTGATCCTGCATCAAAGTATGGATTAACTGAACGAACAATAGCTTTATAAGCATCCATCTCGGCTTTGCTAAGAGGCGTTGCTGGCTTAATTACACCTTGGTCATAACCAACTCCCATGGTAATTGCTTTGAAAATGCTTTGTAAATATTCTCGGGTTCCATAATCGTAAAAACTACCAAGTTTCCTAGTTCCTAAGGCTGCTCCTTTGAGATTGCTAAGTTTAGCATCATCCAGAATACTCATACTATTTATAGCATCTGCCAATAAACCAAGGGTTGCAACGGCGTCATATGTTGTGCCAATCATCCTCTTTTTAGTCTGTATTTCGGTGTTAAAATCCCTACGAAATGCTCGAACCTGCTCATCCCTTGCTTGCAAGGAATGTATAGACCGCATGGCCTGCATTTGATCAATCGGCATGACCGCAGCATCAATAGCCGTTCTTGAAATCAAACAAAATATTAAAAAAAAGAAAATCATAATAAAACTTTTTACATTATATATAAACAATCATATAAAATAGTAACACACAAATATTAATTTTTATTTAAATTGGTTAAGGATTAACGGGGCATTTTAAGACTGTGGTGCATAAATCGCTTTTTGCAGTTGAATGCTGTATAAAAAAGCCAACCAATGCACAAACATTTACTAGATGCCTTATAAATTGAAAGATTTAGTATGTCATAAATTTGCCAAGAAATCGTACAATGAATTTATAACTTTTCTATAGCAGTCAAAAAATAAAACAACCATCATTTTTTGCATTTTTGTAAATCCCAACAATTCCCCTAAATTTTAAATGTTGACATCGTCACAAATTCATGTATAATGAACATGAAGTTTACTACTACTCTTAAGATGCTTAAGTCTGCCATAATGCTTTTGAACGTAATTTTGTGTACACATAAAACCATATTCTCCACATACATCCAGACCTTGTTGACAAAGAGTAACCTAACTGAAAAGTTAGGAACATAAACTCTGAAGGTTATCTTAATAGTTAAGGTAACTAGAACACAAAACTAATTAAGGAGAAAATAATGGCAACTGGTACAGTTAAATGGTTTAATGCGACCAAAGGCTTCGGATTCATTCAACCAGAAAATGGTGGAAGCGATGTGTTTGTTCACATTAGTGCATTGGAACGTGCGGGAATTGCTACTCTTAACGAAGGTCAAAGAGTTAGCTATGAGCTTGCAACAAATAAAGGCAAGACATCTGCTGTTAACATAAAGCCACTTTAAGCTATTTCACAATAGTTTATTCAAAAGCGATAGCTGTTCCTTATTAGGAACAGCTATTTTTTTTGGAACAAAAGAAAAACTACTGATACTTTTTTATTACTGGGGCACTCTAAGTTTGAGAGCACCCTAGTTATTCGTATTTATCCTCCCAACAGGCCACTGCAAGCTGCTGTTGGTTTCTTGGATAAAAACCGTTGAATTACTTCATCTAGCTTCTCGCGGCTTATTATCCCCGTGAATGTTGCAGGTATATCTACTACAGTTTGTGAATATATGGCGACACTTTCACCAACATAATTAATTTTCGTAGTAGCCTCCAGACTCAAAACGTCGGTTAAAATTCTCTTAAATAAAGCTTCGTGCGGACATAAATCATCGACATTTTGCACAAAAGAAAAGTGATCACACTCCTCAGGTGCGCCGCGGAACATGCAAGTATAAACTGCAATTGGCTGTGCTCTCATTGACCTCATATCCTTAGAAAAATATCCTAGATGATCCTCACCAGGATCTTTCTTAAGAGATTTATAAGTAAAACGCCCCCCTTTAAAAAGCGTTAAGAATTCTGCAAAATGTAAAACAAATTTAGGCAATATCTCAACTAAATGATCATAATGGAGAACCATATCATCAAAGCTGCAGCCTGTATCTTTTCCTAACCTTTCACCCACAATATCATCAAAAATATTAACGCCAACATGGCTGATCAAACAGTTTATGGGGGTACCCCTTCTTAATAAAATAGCGCTTAATTCAGGGAAAGTGCCTAGTACTTTACCGAAGTTTAATCCCCTAGCGAATAAAAAATTGGGAACCGCGTTGCGGTCGGAGTTCAACGTTATATGGGATTTATCCGATAGATTGTAAATACCACAACCCAAGGACCTCCTGATGCCGCCGATGTCAAGGCAAGGTGTAACTTCTAGAGCCGCAGTAAGAGCATCCAAAGCTGATACTTCCGTCAATACACCTGCTTTTTTAAGGGTTGTTAAATTTGTTAAATTTTCGAACGCAGTTGCAGCTGCGTCAATTTCAGCGAGGCTTTTGTCTCTAGCGCCTTCTATTTCAGCTTCACTTTCTGCCAGAAGTGTTATTATTCCTAGCTGGATACGTGCAATAATTGATTCATTTTCCCTCTTATAAGCTTCCATTAATTCTTCTGTTTTTTTTCGCCAATTCTCCTCTAGAAGGAGAAGAACTCTTTCGCATCCTACGATCTCTGCCATCCGTCTAGCCTTCATCGGCTCAATAGGGCCTTCAATATTTATCGCAGCTTTTTTGACACATTCCGCCGCAGATAACGGGCGGGCAGCTGGCTTTACGGGCTCTGCTATTTCTACCGCATAAACGCCCAAATAATTAAATATCAATATAAGTACAATTAATTGGATTTTCATACGATTCCTTATTAAAAAAATAACAAAAAAAATATCAATACAATTTTTTATGGTTTTTGTAAAGTAAACCTTGCAGCTGCTTCAAAGACGCATCCCACGCACTTTTATTTTTAACAATGGTGTAAAGCTGACTGCATAAATATTGGATGCATGTTTAAATGATAAGCACAAGTTCCCCTGCCCCATTATTCTTGGCATTCATATATTCTTTAGTCGTGATAATAGAATATTCCTGTAGCAACCAGTAAAGTTCCTATAATACCAAAGATATTTGCATAAATTAAAGGTTTAATATTTCGCGCTAGCCCATAGATCAACCAAACAATCATAGAAACAAGAGAAATAAAAACCGCTAAAAGAGAAACAGCATATGCTGATTGAAGTAAAAATATCTTATATGCCTGAATATAAGAAGCAAGGTTTCCCAATGATCCTATGATGGTGACAACATGGGCAAATGCTGCAGATTTAAAGAAGTTCTTCATGATCCCCCCCTTAGTGCTGATTGAATTTCTGATCTTAAAGTGATGGTTTAGTTGATATCATCTCCTTACACGACAACAACCACTTCCAGATATTAATTATCCTTCCTAAAAACAATAAAAGCTAAGTGAAAAATATAATATTTAGTACCTGGCATACTCGTATAAAAGAGAGCAGATACCCTCATATAAGGATTAGGGAGGGTTGGCCATGCTAGGAAAACTTAACATAAAAGTACAAATTATTGTTCTTTATACAATTTTGGGTTTCTTCGTAGTGTGCAAGGCGGGCCACCTTCGGAGACGCCTATAGACCTTTCAATAGTTGACCCTCAGGTAGGAATCCTTTAGGAATCCTTCCTTCAGCTTCGTCCGCACAAAATACTCCCCTTGGGCAAAGAGAAGGAGGAGCTATTGAGGGCTAAAGAAATACTCAGGAATGGCGGAGAGAGGGGGATTCGAACCCCCGATAAGGATTACTCCCTATGACGGTTTAGCAAACCGTTGCCTTAAGCCACTCGGCCATCTCTCCGTTTCTATAGTTGTATTATCCCCGCAAATGCTTGTCAACTCTTGAAGATGAATAAATTTAAAATGACCCATTGGCTGTTCCTAAAAAACATGCTTAACTAAGTTCGTGACTCTTTTTTACATGGTATATCATGGGTAGTGCATTGGCTAAGGTTTGTGAAGAAGTAGACAAAGACCCCGTTCCTCAAACCCTGGGAGCAATTTTCAAGACCGCTAGAACCGAACAAGGTAAGAATCTTGACGCAATTTCTGAACATTTAAAAATTCGCAGAGTTTTTCTACAAGCCATTGAAAATGAGCAATTTGATATATTACCCGGCGGCGTTTATACCGTTGGCTTTATTCGCTCCTATGCGCAGTATTTAGGCCTTGACCATGATACTATTATTAATCAACTAAAAAATGAAAGTTTTTTTAGCCCAGTGCGTTTAGCTTCTGTAGGAGATGAACAACATTTTCCAACCACCAGATTTGTTCCAAGTAACATGGTATTCATCGGTTTGTTGTTACTTGTTTTGTGCGGCATATCTGCCTATTTCTTTTTAGAAGATGCACCTATTCATATCAATTGGCCCGCAGGTTCAAAAACAGCTCTGTAAGATTCAATTTTCAGAGCTTCTTTTTTATATTTTTTCCTAGTGATTCCTGAAGGATGACTATCTAATTGCCTATTGAGCGAGCATTCCTTTTCATGCTTATGATAGCTCTTGAATTAATAAAACATAAAGTATATTTCACCTCATATTAATACCTTCTTTTTAAAATAAACAATGCCTATTCACAGTGTGCTTTTCAAAAAAGCACTTTTTGTAATGGAGAGTTTAACTTAATTGAGAGGAACGCCATGTTAGCCTTTAAAATTTTATCTTTCACCATCATTGCCCTAGGGGGCATTTCCATAGCTTATGGTTCGACACCAGCTCCTGAAACTGAAGCACCTGAAAAAGATGAGGCTGCCCGTGCCAGAAACATTTTATTAACAGAAAAACTAGAAGCACGTCCCGATGTCAAAGATGCCCTAAAAAGGCTTGAAATAAGAATTCAATCTCTATTTTGGGACGGTAAGCAAATGTGTGATCTTGTCCCAATGCGTGGCCCTTATCTCGATGAGGCCGGTGATCTTAAGGTTGCTTTTAGTACTGGTGTTACTTCTTTAATTCCAGATACAGAAACCGAACTTAAAAAGGCTATTGTTGCTGTACGTGATTGTTATGAGCTTATTGCACGTGCTTGTACTGCAATAGGAAATAACCATAAAGTTACAAAAGAAGAAACTGCTATGTGTATAAGAAAATTCGAAATTTTGTCTTTAAAGACAGCTGAAAGCACGCAATTACAAAATAGTTTAAATAGTTTGTTTGTCTCTCGTTATAGTGCTCGCACACGCTTTCTTAATCGATTTTATGGATAACTACTTAGGAACTGTTAACAAACTAGGTTTTTGATCAAGGCAAGAGCTATGAAAGAATTGAAAGTAACATCAAGCTTATCAACACGTAACGCAATCCTTCTATTTTCTTTGATTTTTCCGAAGAAGGCCTCAACTCTCCAGC
>CANJXJ010000063.1 GCA_947478955.1 Alphaproteobacteria bacterium
CGAATAGCTTCAATCGCCGCCTTGAATTTAAATTCTGCACTGTGCGGTTTCTTCTTCATGTTATTTTTCATTTAATTCATCCTGCTTTAATTATTTAGGGATGATTCTCTCCTCTGACAACTGTTCCATTTTATGGGGGTCATTATACAATGCGTGAGTCAGCACAAGCATCTAAGCAGTTATCACATAATTTGACAGATGAGTCATCAAGGCGTTTGGCAGAGGAAGTCTCGGGTTCCTATGAAAAGGGAATGAGTCAACGGAACGAAGCCTCTAAAAGCTTTAGACAAGCCGAAGATTATAGCAATCAGGCAAACTTTACCAAAGCGAATAGCTCCACAATCAATGCCAACCACAACCAACAGTTTAGTGAATGGCTGGCTAATCAACAGGCGGATAATTCTAATGGGGGAACAATTGGGGCTCGTGGAGCATCTCATATAATAGCAGCCAAACCTCAAGAAGCTATGGAGTATGCAGGGCGGTATATGGCAGAGAAAGGTTTGACACCAACGAATATGGTATCTTCAGGGTCTGGTTTGAGAAGCAGCTATGACAAAGAACAAGCACACCAGGTTCATCCAGTCACAGATGAGAATATGCAAAATGTTCGAAGCCAAGCGAGCAGTCTTTCTAACTCTATAAGCCAGGGCACTTATAGTCCAGAAGTTCACGTAGAAACTCGAGGATCAACGCAAAGTACCGCTCAAAACTCTAACGACACTATAGTGCAGCCAAAAAGATTTACAGATGAAAAAAGTATAAATACAAACCATCATGAGCCTTCATCTGGGAAGCAAATCTTAGACATCCAGTCCCCTAATCAAGCACATCAGGTTCATCCAGTCACAGATGAGAATAAGCAAAATGTTCGAAGCCAAGCAAGTGGTCTTTCTAACTCCATAAGCCAGGGTACTGATAGTCAAGAAGTTCGCGTAGAAACTCGAGGATCAACGCAAAGTATCGCTCAAAATTCTAACGACACTACGGTGCATCCAAGCAAATTTACAGATGAAAAAAGGATAAATCCAAGTCATCATGAGCCTTCAACTGGGAAGCAAATCTTAGGCATCCAGTCCCCTAATCAAGCACATCAGGTTCATCCAGTCACAAGAGATAATTTACAAAGTATTCGTTCTCAAGGTAGCGATCATTCACCTGCCAAAAGCTCAGGTGCTATTACCCGAGAAAAAGTAGAAGCAGCTCAATCTCAGCACGGCCAAGCTATTTCTACAGGATCTAGTGGAGTGTTAAGTCATGGTGCTGCTCTTAAAAAGGATGTGCAAGGAGAACAAGACAAGGGTGTGGTAAGACGTTTTGCAAGTAAGGGAATTAACGAAGCTAAAGAAACAGCAAGTGATGCCTGGAAAGCAGTTTCTGGCTCAGGGGAGGTACAACAAAAATGATAGTAAAGCTGATATTCCGAGATATTTGGTTAGAACCCCGTCAGGTTTATAAGAACGTGTCTGTTTGTAGAAGATTCTCAGTAATTGTATCTAGATATCCCGAGTGTCTCATATCTATACCAAGGCGAGGAGATGCCAATATCATGATAATTGGGAGTGACGCTTGTAAAACTAGATGTTTGAAATTGCGGGTTGCTAGCAGCCTTAACAGACAATTTCATTTTGAACCAGTCCAACATTGCGGCCCCCACATAAAGATAAAAACAATTTTCCCAAGATATTCTGCCTATTATAAGAGCGGCAACCATCATCCCAAATACAATCAATACAAAAGCATGGCGCCAAATGAACTTGAGAACTTTCAAGCTAGCATCAAGAATATGTTGAAGTTTGTGAACTGTAGTTATTTGCATAAGTCTGAACTATTTTCCCTAATCAAATTCAGAATATCACAGAATCTTTTAAAATTAAGTAAAAGAAAAGGAGAAACGTGTAGTTTCTTGAAGTGTGTGGCCAAATGGTCATATATTTAATTGCCTATAAACTATTTATATGTTAACTTAATAAAGTACATGAACTATGAAAATTTATTGTGAAAAAAGTCTATGAGCTATTATCAATAAGGCAAGTTGATAGAAATCTGAAGCAAATGCAGCAGCTTAGAGGATTGTATCCTAAAGAGGGATGGATTGCTCATATAAGAAGTGCTCTTTCCTTGCCAACAGCTCAGTTAGCAAAATTAATGGGAATTAAACAACCCTCTGCTTTAGCTATGGAAAAAAGAGAACAAGATAAAACTATCACCCTAGAAACATTAGAGAAAGCGGCTAAAGCAATGGGGTGCGATCTTGTCTATGCTTTTGTTCCTAAAAGTAGCCTTGAAGATTTTGTTGAGCAGAAAAGAAATATCCTGGTTGATCAAATCATGCAAAAGACTCACTTAACCATGTCTTTAGAAAGTCAGGGATTGAATCGACAGGATTTAAAAGAACAGAAAGCTTTACTTCTGGAAGATCTGAAAAGTAAGTCGATCAAGTATGTTTGGAGATCTTTATGAAATATATTTTTATTGAGGGAGCAACACCCATTGATGAGGATGAACGACAAGATCTCATCCCTCGACATATTCAAACACAAGACCAATTAAATGCTTTTGAAAATCTCAATATTGCACAAGTGATGCCATGGGCTGATAAACAACAGAACTTGTTGACGGTAAGTTTTTTAAAAACACTTCATAAAAGAATGTTTGGCCAGACCTGGAAATGGGCAGGGCATTTTCGCAAATCCCAAAAAAATATAGGGATAGAAGCTTATCGTATAGAATCAGAACTTCATCAACTGTGTGGCGATGTTCAGTATCAAATTCACAATAGATCATTTGACTCAGATGAAATTGCTATACGTTTTCATCATCGGTTAGTTTTTATTCATGCCTTCGTGAATGGCAATGGGCGTCATGCTCGTTTAGTTTGCGATTTATTGATTCAAAGTCTAGGAAACCGAAGTTTTTCTTGGGGGTCAAAAACCTACAATCACAACGATTTAAGTTCTTTAAACGATATGCGTAGAGCGTATATTTCTGCATTAAAGAGTGCGGATAAAGGTAACTATGAACCGCTCATAATATTTTCAAGAGAGTAGTGATGGAGAATACACACAGTACCTTGTGTTTACGCAACAGCTTGTTGCGCAAATTTCATGGGGGCCAATGTGTCGCAGGAATCATCCAACAGGCCGTTGGAGAAATGTAGTAGGAAAAATTGACTAATTTTACGGCATATTCAGATTTTGAATTTACGCAGGCAGTTCCTGCGCAAATGCAATCGTGTGTTGCACAAATTGTCGCGACACTGTCGCGACATTTGAGGGCTGAATATGGAAAAGGATTTGAGAGATCTAATATTCTAAGGATGATTCATTTTTACAAATGTTTTCACGACTTCAAGATTTTGCAGACACTGTCTACAAAATTGACTTGGAGCCTTTCTATTCAGTCTTTAGAATTCTTTTTTGAATTTACGCAGCGGCTTGCTGCGCAAAGTGTCAACACCGTCGACACAATTAAGAATAAATCAGTCCGCAAGTTGGGGACGAAAATTGACACCTTACCAGATACCACCAAAGAGGAATAATGGCAAAATTCTCAGACAGCTTCACGCAGGGCGGACAGACTCAGCTTCACAAATTCCACATGATCAAACAAGTAGTTGGAGCAACTCTCAAAATTAGCCTTTGGATCTTTTTAATCAGCTTTGTATTGCTGATGTATCTGGAACATTTGCCATGCGATTTTATGTTTTTAGGAGCGTACTTGAAAGCTTGGTTTTTGAGCAATTGCCCAAGCTTAATTGCGAACTTATCTCCATCTACTATGATTGTTAACCGAGATGGATCAGAGCACTTTGTCAGTAACCATTTCCTGATGACTGATGGGCACGTAAGCCTAATGGTTCATACTCTTGTTGCATCTTTCCTTAAAAATTTCTTCCAAGCCTTATTGATAGGCGGGGTAGGATCTGTGCTTGTTTCTTGGTTCTGGACAGCCATGGGTAAACAAAAACAGATGACTAAAATTCTCAGTGGGTTTGAGCTTGTTGATTCTAAAGTTTTGCGAAAGCAGGTGCTTAAACTTGGAGCCTCTCCTTACGATATCGCGGACGTTCCTATTCCTAAAAATGTCGAATATCAACACATGATGATTACCGGCACAACTGGATCAGGTAAATCTAATCTTATTCACCACCTTTTGACTCAAATCAGATCTCAAGGTGATCAGGCAATCATTGTGGACACAACGGGGGGTATGTTTTCTAGGTTTTATGATGAAAAAAAGGATATTTTACTGAATCCCTTAGATGCGAGATCTCTCAATTGGAATATCTGGGATGAGATCATCAACGATTATGTGCTTGAAGACATTGCTGAATCAATGATTCCAGAAACCCGCTCTTTTGATACATTCTGGACGCAAAGTGCTCGCCAGCTTCTTTGTGAATCCATACGCTATCTTTGTAAGAATGACCAACGTTCGTATAAAGAGCTATTGAACATGACCTTAAAGATCCCCCTTAAAGACTTAAGTAAACGACTTCAAGGAACAAGCGTTTCAGCCATCGTTGATCCGGCAATTGATAAGACTGCCCTAAGCGTGCGTGCTTCTCTTGCTAGTAATTTGAGAGCACTAGAAGCTCTAAAAGATGCAAAGCCTGGGTCAGGGCTTTCTTTATTGAAATTTGCAAAAGACGATGATGACACCTGGTTGTTTTTGAGTTGCCAACCAGATCAACGAGAGTTTGTTAAACCACTGTTTTCCGCTTGGATTTCATTAGCTATTAAAGGGATGATGCGCAGAACAGAGCAAAGCAACTCCCGTACCTGGATTATTATAGATGAGCTTGCCTCCTTAAACCGTCTTCCATCCTTAATGCTGGGTTTGGCAGAAATCCGTAAATACGGTGGCTGCTTTATGCTTGGATTTCAGGATTTGAACCAACTAGAAGAAATCTACGGTCCTTCAAATACGAAAACGCTCTCCAATCTAACCGGTACCAAAGTCCTGTTTAGAAATATTGACACGGACGTTGCCAAACGCGTTGCTAGCTACCTTGGGGAACAAGAGAAGCAAGAAGCTACAGAGAGCATCTCATTTGGTGCTCATCAAATGCGTGATGGGGTCAACCTAAGCCATAGTAAGCAAACGAAGTCAGTGATAACTGCCAGCCAGATTATGATGCTCAAAGACCTAGAAGCATATCTAAAGTTTCCTGGAGATTTTCCAACATCTAAAGTTTCCTTTGAGTATCTGAACTTAATGAACATAAATTCCATTTTCGTGCCTAATAAAACTAATATTCAAATAATTTCCAAGGAGAAAAGCTATGACGTTGCATAATCTTTCAACAACAGATAACTCACCTGAATCCCTAAATGGTAATGCTGGTTCAAAGCGACAAGAAAGGATACTATAATGACCCCCATAAAATGGAACAGTTGTCAGAGGAGAGAATCATCCCTAAATAATTAAAGCAGGATGAATTAAATGAAAAATAACATGAAGAAGAAACCGCACAGTGCAGAATTTAAATTC
>CANJXJ010000064.1 GCA_947478955.1 Alphaproteobacteria bacterium
GAATAGCTTCAATCGCCGCCTTGAATTTAAATTCTGCACTGTGCGGTTTCTTCTTCATGTTATTTTTCATTTAATTCATCCTGCTTTAATTATTTAGGGATGATTCTCTCCTCTGACAACTGTTCCATTTTATGGGGGTCATTATAGAATTCCTACCTCCTCAGCCGCCTCTCTTATAACAGTATCGATCATGAGCTCACCTCTTGCAGAACATCCCGCGGGAACACTCAAAAATTCTTTGTCATACTCATTAAGCACAAGTAATTCCTTCTTTTTAGTTACAGGGTGGTAACGATAAATAAAAATTGAGCCCGCTGTATAGCCAGCATGTATGTTAGGGATATCCCGGTTATTTCTAAAAATATAGGAAAATTTCTTGTTTGCTGAGTCTAAAATATAAATCTCAAAGCCAATGGCTTCAATAGAAGATCCAAGGCTCCCCTCACTTATAGGAATAAAAATAATAATGCCGCGTTTATTCCAATGTGTGGCAATGCTTTCCTTGATTTTTCTTAAATTGTCCAAAGTAGGTGCGTCTATTTTTTCACAATCAATCAGCAAATTGCCAAATTCATTTACGGAATGAGCATACTCTTTTAAAAGAATTTTAGCGTCCTGAGGAATAGGTAAGAGTATATGCCCCCATGCAGTTCCACCACTCAATACAAAATAAAAAAATATAGCTAATATTTTTTTCAATGCTTAACCCTAGCATGCATAATGAAGTATATAATGATTACCAGAGGTATTTAACAACGACAAGAAAATCACCCCTTGAGCTTTGCAAACGCTCAAATATTCTTATAAAATCCTGCCAAATAATTCATATGCAACCTCCCACCTAGAAACCACTCACGCTTATATAAAGAATAGCTTAGTCCTTTTAAGGAAATCGTTTTAAGCCCTTGGCTTTCCATTAAAGCCACTAATTCGGAAGGTTCGACAAATTTTTGCCAATTGTGCGTACCAACTGGAACCTTTCTAGTTAAGTATTCAGCGCCTAAAATTCCCACCACATAGGAAAAAGCCGTACGGTTCAAAGTGGATAGAACCAATACCCCGCCAGGGTTTAATTTTTGCACTAAATCTTTGGCGAAAATTTTTAAATCATCTACATGTTCAACAACTTCAAGGCAAGTAATAAGATCATAAGCATTGTTTAGATTTTTTAAATCATCACAGATGTAAGTAATATCTAAATTTTGCTGATGGGCATGGTTTTTGGCTACTTCAATAGCTAGGGTACTTGCATCAATTCCCGTAACCATAGCACCAAGCCTTGTAAGGGGTTCGCAAACAATGCCCCCACCGCATCCTACATCAAGAACCTGTAAGTTTCTTAAGCCCTTTAAATGCTGAACCGCTATATCTTTAATGAAACGAATCCTAGCAGGATTCATGGCATGCAGCACACCAAATGCCCCATGTTCATTCCACCATTGGGAAGATAAATTATCAAAATGTTCTGTCTGGGAAGTATTGGCTGTTATCACTAAAAAATCCCTTTTAAAAAATTACAATCTTTGCTCAAAATAAAGCATTGTTTTGCTTGATATTTCACGTTCAACACACCATATTTAGCAAATGGCCCTGAATGTTTTAAAATTCGGCGGGACCTCAGTTGCAAATCTAGCACGTCTAGAACATGTCGCACAGGTTGTTCGCCAAGAAATGCTTAACGGAAACCAAGTTGTAGTGGTTGTGTCCGCAATGGCGGGCATAACGGATCAGCTAGTTGGGTATTCCCAAGCCTTATGCCCTCATGAGCCAACAGCTGAACACGATGTGGTAGCCAGTGCAGGCGAACAGGTTACTGCAGGTTTATTAGCTTTAGCGTTAAAAAAAGCAGGCATGAAAGCCCGTTCATTTTTATCGTGGCAAATTCCTATCCATACTGATTCGGTAGCGACTAACGCACGCATTCAGCATATTAGCCCTGATAAACTTTTACAAAGTTTGCGCCAAGGTGAAATTCCTGTCGTTGCAGGATTTCAAGGGCTTAGTACTGAGGGTCTGATTACAACTATAGGTCGTGGAGGGTCTGACACCACAGCAGTTGCCATTGCGGTTGCTCTAAAAGCTGACCGTTGCGATATTTATACTGATGTCGACGGTGTGTATACAGCCGACCCAAGGTTAGTACCTGATGCTCGCCGTCAAGATACTTTAAGCTATAGCGAAATGTTTGAAATGGCAGCTGCGGGTGCTAAAGTTTTACAAGCTCGTTCCGTTGAAATGGCAATGAAACACAGCGTAAAATTACGGGTGTTATCAAGCCTCACTGATTCTCCCCAAGGTACTGAAATTGTGGCTGATCAACAGGCAGTGGAAAAAGGTAACATCACTAGTATTGTACACAGCTTACAAGAAGCAAAAGTAACTCTAAGAAATCTAAAAAACCAACCGGGTATTGCCGCAAAACTTTATACAACCATGGGTAACGCCAATATCTTAATTGATATGATGACCCAATCACATACTCGTGAAGGTTGCTGTGACATGGATGGCATGATCAGCCGAGGTGATATTGAACGTTTTGGGGAAACCATGAATCAGTTTAGGGAAGGCCTGGGCTTTTCTGATATTGCAATTGATAAAAATGTTGCAAAAATTACCGTTATTGGTATTGGGCTTCGCAGTAACATGGACATTCCCGCATTAATATGCCGAACTTTGGCTGATGAAAGTATTAACATTCATATGATTTATTCATCGGAAATTAAAATGTCGTTGGTCATTAACCAACAATCTTTGCAACCCGCACTTACAGGGCTTCATAAGGTTTTTCGCCTTGCACAATCTACACAAAAAGAGGCCGCATAAAATGATTAACCCCTCCCCTTCCCTTGAGCATTTATGCAAACGTGGATGTGAATTTTTAGGAACTCGCTATGCTATCTTAGGGGGCGCAATGACCTGGGTTTCTAATCATAATCTCGTAGCAGCTATTTCAAATGCTGGCGGTTTTGGCGTGGTAGCTAGTGGTGCAATGACCCCGGATATTTTATCCCAAGAAATCGAACGCACCAAAGTAATGACGACAAAACCATTTGGCGTAAATCTTATTACTATGCACCCTATGCTTGAGCAAATGATTGATGTATGCGGGCATCATAAAATTCGTCATGTGGTTTTAGCCGGAGGTTTGCCAAGCTCAGCTAGCTTTACACGCCTTAAAGAACATGGTTGCTTAGTTATTGGCTTTGCCCCTGCGTTAGTTATTGCTAAAAAGCTTATCAAAATGGGTGCTGATGCGTTAGTCATTGAAGGAAGTGAAGCGGGTGGTCATATTGGTCCTGTTTCAACCAGTGTTTTAGCCCAAGAAATTTTACCGCAAATTCATGAAGTGCCGGTCTTTGTAGCTGGCGGCATTGGTCGAGGTGAAGCGTTTGTGTCCTATCTTAAAATGGGTGCAAGTGGCTGCCAATTAGGCACGCGATTCGTATGCGCTGAAGAATCCCCTGCTCACGACAATTTCAAGCAAGCGTTTATTAAGGCTCAAGCCCGTGACGCGATTATCTCTTTACAATTAGACCAACGCTTTCCGGTCATTCCAGTCAGGGCTTTAGCCAACAAAGCCACTAAGCAATTTTTAGAAGTACAAGCAACTGTTATCAAGGAATACGATAGTGGTGCTACTGATCTTAAAGAAGCGCAACTAAAAATAGAACATTATTGGGCTGGCGCATTACGCCGAGCGGTTGTTGATGGTGACATTGAAAATGGTTCACTTATGGCTGGTCAAAGTGTTGGTATGGTTACCAAGATCCAATCAACATCAGATATTATAAAAGAACTAATCGAGCAAGCGAATATATTCTTAAATGCAGCATAAAGCCGTAAAGGAATGCCATGACCACTCGTATTCTATATCTATGTTTCTTTGTATTATTTACCTCTTTCTTTGCTAACGACGAAGATGTGAATCGACGCCTTTTGTATGCATGTTACAACGGTCAACAAGAACTTATTCTTGAGCTTTTAAAAAACAACGCCAATGTCAATACAGTAGATAAACATGGATATACTCCATTAATACAAGCAGCTCGTAGTGGTCAAAAACATATATTCGCCTTTTAATTGAAAAAGGCGCTGACCCTAAAATCAAAACAAACTGTGTATACAGTTTTTTTAATGTGGTATGCAGCTTGGGAGATCTATCATTAATCAAAAGTTTACTAGAAATTGGCCTTGAAGCCGACCAATACTCACTAAGTTCTGCCGTTAAAAGTGGCAATGAAAGTTGTGTAGCTTTAATTTTGACACGAATTTTAAAAGCAGATAATGAATCCCTACAAATAGCTGCAATGGAAAAAAGAAATCTAGCTATTGTTAAGCTTTTAGTAAGTCATGGCGCAAATGTTAATACGAATTTTTACGCATCAACACTTATTGATAGTTTAATTGTAAATAAGCAGAAAGAAATTGCACTTTTCCTATTAGAAAAAGGCGCAAAAGTTACCTTTCGCAGTCTTGAATATGCTACTGAAAATGCAGACATTACGCTCGTAGAAAAAATTCTTGAAAAGGGTGTAGATATCGAAAACTCTCTTTCAAGGTTTATAGTCAATAATTTCAAATTAAAAACAGCAGCAATTTTATTAATAATTTGGGGGAAAATAATTTTTTATGGAAGAATTTTCCTTATGCTTTTACCCCAGCTTATAGTTATAGGATTGGGATTTTTATTTAATCGTCATACTTCAAAAATTATAAGCTGGCTTGATACCAAGCCATCCACCACCAGAACAAGTCTTCTTAGTATTTTATATTTGTTTAATCCCGCATCTTTTATATCATTTTGTAGTTTATACATTTGCGCGCGTTTCCCAACGTTAATAAGAACCCTCTGCAAAATTTGAGACTAGGGGAAGATTTTAGTTTATTTGAGGAATACGCGGGGGATTTGAGAGAGAAAGAGTGGCATTTAACGAATTGTTTTCGTTATTAACCACCTTATTTGCTTAATTTTTAAGCGCCTTTA
>CANJXJ010000065.1 GCA_947478955.1 Alphaproteobacteria bacterium
GTTGGCTTTTGGGGAACGGCGAATCAGGTCTAAAAATGATGTCATAAACTTAATCGTAATACTTAAAATCCTTAAGTCTTATCTAACATATCTCATATCCTCATTCACCAGCTTTTTATACTTTGGCAGAGAATTTTGCAGAGGGTTCTTGATATATCCACTATTTTTTGTTATTAAATAAAAAAATTCTGATTTATTAATTCATGTTTAAAATCTTTTTTGTATTTCTTTTTATTTATTCAACTTATGCGGAAACTGCCCTTCAGCGTTTAGGTATTGTTGATGCGTCCCGCGATCGAACACGTGTTGCTCACTATATGCCCGCACAAATGGTGACGATGAAAGCACATTCATTGGAGGCATCTGATATTGTTGTGAATGGTGGTAAATTTGGAGTTAATTATAGTCGTATCGCAACGTTGCCAGAGCGCGAGCAGCTTGTTAAATCACTGATTAGAACTGTTGTCATTCATCGTGCTCCACTTTCTGAATTTTGTGCTCTTCGGGATTTGTCCCCTCAACACATGAAACATATTGCTGCTGTAGCCCTTGCCTATATGGCAGCTAAAATTATGCATCAGGATTTAGCGGGTAATTTTTATACCTTACAAGATGTTTTGAATAACCCAAGCATGCAGGCGTTGGATGAATTTGGTGCAAACGCTGGGTTGAAAAGAGAATATAACGCTCTAACGGTTCCGCAGCGCCAGAGTATTTTGACTGAGCAGTTTCCCAGGTGGTATCGGGATGTATGTCGGGAAAAGCCAGATGTATCAGAGCAATGGGCTGTCGTTGCTGGTGATATTGAAGCCTCTCCCTCAGCAGCAGCTGCTCAAAAAAAGTCTTATATACATTTTACTGGATATTACACTCCTGATAATAAACTTATCGCTGTAAGGAAAGAGGAGGCCCGTGATAGTGGGCACGCTAGTGGTGTGAACAGAGACTTTCATCGGGATGTAGCTTCCTATGAAATTGCAAAGGCAGCTGGACTTGAATCTGTAGTACGTCCCATTTTGTATTACAAGGGAACACGCGGAGAATTTACCGTAGAAAAATTTGTTGCATTCATGCCCGAAGAAGCTAGATTGAAAAAACTACCTGGAGGGAGTGTCGAATACAGTTTAGCTTGGGCAACCTATATCGGACATGAAAAAGGAGAAGCTTTAATTTGTCTTGCTGCTAATAGCGATGATGAACATAGTTTTTCGCATGCTCGCTTAATGAGTATTCTTATGAGTGAGGATAGTAGCACTGTGCGTATTTTATTTAACAATCGTGTTCCAAACTACTTAGGTAATGATGCAAATATTGTAGGACTGGAAGAATTTTTGGCATTTTGTTTTCTTACGGATCAACAAGATATGCATGCTAGTAACGCTTCTTTAGTTGCTGATGTAATGGGCGTTGTCCGTCCGGTGACATATGATTGTGAAGATGGCTTGTGGGCAGAAAGAGGTCTGGTTTCCCGATTGCCAACCTGGTTAACAACGTATCCAAAATTCCTTCGTCAAGTCATTACCCCGGCGCAAGCTGGAAAAATTCAGGCCATTGATAAGGGTAAGCTTGAAACAATTTTGAAACATAGAAAATTGGAAAGTGTTATTCCTAGCTTAAATCAACGTTTGGGTTGGTTGAAAGCTTTATTCTTATCAGGATCTTCTTTAAGCACCGTTGCACAAGGACTCTACCAAAAAATGGATATGAGCGAGCGGTCATCCGATGGTTTTCCAGATGAATTCGCATTTAGCATGATAGAGCCAAATATTTTGAATTTCAGTAATATTTGTGCTTACCCTACTCGGGGAAAGTGTGAAATCAAAAGAGGCGATACGTATGAACGACAGAAAGCAGAAGCCCAAGAACGAGAAATACAAGAATTGGTGCACATTGAAGTAGATGTTGAGAATTTTTTGTGTGATCTAACCCTTGAAGACCAAATACTTACGCTCGAAAGAATAGCAGAAGTAGTTAAAACATATGAAGAGGATTGTACTGGAGCAGTTGTTAGCTATAAAGAGAAAATACAAAAAAATAAAGAATGGATGAGGAATTTTAGTAGTACTCTCTATGATGATCCTGAAGAAGACTTAATAAAAGCTATTCAACGTAATCGGGAAACCTTGAGAAGAGACATTAAAATAGATTTAAGGTGGGAAAAATTGAGAGGGGGGGCGCCAAAAACTTCTAAGGAAGTTTCTGAAAGTCCGGCAGATAAGCTTGCCAAGTTAAAATCTGAAATGCTAAGCAACCCTAAAATTGCAAGTTTTCTGAAATTTGCATAAGAGAGTTGTGCTTTGTCTTGCGACATTTAATCGCTTGGATTTTTTCTAAGGGTAAAGTTTTCGGGAGAGTGCATCCTCTCCCGCTCCAGTTCTTAACTCACCCACTAGAGTCTTATTTTTTTTTGCAGTATCCTAGGCCATGGGTAATCCTTAGGGAAAAAATATATGGCATCATCTAAAACGTTGTTCGAGCGCGGGTTGGCTTTCACTATTTTTTCAAGCAGGTGGTTGCAAGCGCCTTTGTATCTTGGGTTGATTGTGGCGCAGGGTATTTATGTGCATCGCTTCACCAAAGAAGTGTGGCACCTTTTAACCAGCTTAAAAGTCTACACCGAGACAGCAATTATGTTGGTTGTTTTGGATTTAATTGATGTGGTGATGATCTCAAATCTGCTCATTATGGTGATTATTGGCGGTTATGAGACATTCGTAAGCAGGTTGGGTATGGACAATCACCCAGATTTGCCAGAATGGCTAGACCATGTAAATGCGAACACCATGAAAATTAAACTTTCGATGGCGTTGATTGGCATTTCTTCCATTCATTTATTAAAGACATTTATTAATGCTTCTCAAAAGCAGGTGGATACATTGCAATTGCAAGGAATCACGCAAATGCAAGAGGCTGTCATTAAATGGCAAGTTATTATTCATGTTACATTTCTTATTTCTGCTATAGCTTTGGCTTATACGGCAAGACTTTCGCAGCAAAATTTAGAGGCTTTAAATGCAAATAAACATTGAAGCAATTGCAAATACTGTGAAAAGTCACTTGGATGAAAGCGCGGTTTTTCAAGTGGTTGATGAATCAGAACAACATCGTGGGCATAAAGGGCATAATCCTAAAATTGGGGTAACCCATATCGCGCTTAACATTGCGTGGGATGCGTTTGAAGGGTTGACTCTTCTTGAACGGCAACGCCTTGCGAATGCATGGTTGGATGGATTTTTTAAGCAGGGTTTGCATGCGGTGCGGTATAGTTTGAAAACGCCAGATGAGAACATTTTCTTATGATGCCGATGGTGTTGGTTGTTGATGATGATATGCGCCTTAGGGAGCTTTTGAGTAAGTTTCTAGTTGACTACAGTTATAGGGTGCAAACAGCTGCGAACGCGGCTCAGGCGCGAGCTCAATTAGCATCTCAGCATTTTGATATGATGATTCTTGATATTATGATGCCTAAAGAAACGGGCCTGGAGTTACTTAGCTCTATGCGAAGTGCACAGTCTTCTTATAAGCACCTGCCAGTCATTTTGTTAACGGCTCAAGATGGATTAGATGAAAAAATTCATGGATTAATGTCAGGGGCTGATGATTATTTAACTAAACCATTTGAACCTAAAGAACTGATTGCCAGAATTGAAACAGTGTTAAGGCGCACACAGGTCAGACGGCCTGTTGGGATTGATCTATGTTTGGGGGAATATATATTTAAGGTGGAAAAAGCTGCATTGTTTAAAAACAATGAAGAAATTCGCTTAACATCAACTGAACAAATGGTCTTGAGAATTTTGGCTCAGCACCCTAATCAACCTTTTTCCAGAACTGATTTAGCGCACCGAATTGGGTTTGTGATCAGTGACAGAAGTATTGATGTACAAATCAATCGATTAAGGCGAAAGTTAGAAGACGATACCAGTAAATATTTAAAAACAATTCGACATGTAGGATATGCTTTATGTCCCGACTCTTAAATGCCCTCAAAAATCCTAAAAGAGTTTTACGTAAAACCCTTCCGCGAAGCTTGTTTGGCAGAGCATTAATCATTTTGTTAACGCCATTGTTATTGGTGCAGGTGGTGCTAGGCTATATATTTTTCGACCGCCATACAGAAACGATTCTACGCCAACTTTCAACAACCATTGCTGGAGATGTTGCAATGGTAATGGATTGGGTTGAACGGGAACCTAAAGCTATAAAATCTATTCAAAGTGCGGCGCAAAAATACATGCGGCTAGATGTGAACTTTGTTCCCCAAAATACCTTGAACGAATATGGAGCCCATAAAGACACATGGTTATATGGTTTTATGGCTGAAGCTTTAGATAATGCAGTTGGAAAGCCCTACTACTTAAAAATGAGTGCGGACAATATCTACATTTCTGTTGAAGCTAAGAAGAAAGGTGTTTTGGAAGTCTCATTACCGCGTAAGCGTTTGTTTAGTAGGACTACTCCTTTAGTTCTGATTTGGACGACATCCTCAGCGTTACTGCTATTTTTGGTAGCATCCCTATTTATGCGCAATCAAATTAGACCATTGCGCAGATTAGCCGAGGCAGCTGATCGGTTTGGTAAAGGGGATGATTTAGGGGAGTTAAAGATTGAGGGCGCCCTTGAACTTCGTATGTTAAGTCGTATTTTTAATATTATGCGGGCACGCATTCAGCGCCACTTGCATGAACGAACGCAGATGCTTGCAAGTGTTTCCCATGATTTAAGGACGCCGATTACACGCATGCAGCTCCAGTTAGCCATGATGCCTGAAGAAGAAGAGACGCGCTTATTACAAGAAGATTTAAAGCAAATGCAGCTTATGGTGGAAGGATTTTTGGCCTACGCAAAAGGTACAGCACACGAGGCCCGGCAAGCGGTTCCCATTGCTAGTTATATTCAAGAAATCATTGATAATTTACCTGGGAAAAAGAACGTA
>CANJXJ010000066.1 GCA_947478955.1 Alphaproteobacteria bacterium
CAATTAATTATATCACTGCAAAATGG
The DNA here is from genome assembly GCA_947478955.1 of Alphaproteobacteria bacterium. Taxonomy (GTDB): domain Bacteria; phylum Pseudomonadota; class Alphaproteobacteria; order Paracaedibacterales; family CAITNM01; genus CAITNM01. Next base: position 27 of record CANJXJ010000066.1, read on the forward strand.
ACTATGCCAATTCAAAATTGGGGTGAAGCTATGGCTCATTTTTTGATAAAATTTGAAGATAGAATTCATAACAATATTTAGGGGCTTATGTATGAATTTACACAATTGGATGGAAAGTCCCCAGGGACTTTTTGATAGTAATAACATTGCTTAAGCAATTCCATGTTATTTAATTTCTTAATTTCCCATCCTTCGTCTAATTCTATCTGCTTAAAACCTGTATAAGACAATTCAGCGCGTAAATGAAAATCCCACCCTCTTTTAAGAAAAGTGGTATGATATCGATTATCACATAATATTCTAGGATATTTTAAAGGACAAAGTTTGATTACTTCATCTATATCTTCCTCATTTAATTTTCCTGCAATAAAAACAAAAGGATCATCACAATAATCTTCCATTATTATTACTCCCTTGCCACTTGGAAGCTCCTAAATATATTGAGGATTGTCCTTGTTAACTATAGACCAAATAAAAGCCTGGTTAGGAAATGTCTTTAATTCTTCTATAATTTTTGAACTAGTAATTTTATTGCTTTTTTTAGCGCTCATATCATATCTTCTTTAAAAAAATAAATCACAATCCAATATACCTATAAAAACTAGCCCTTGAGATTTTAAGTATTTTACAAATATCATTGATGCTCAAACCATGATCCTTATGCATTTTCTTAGCTGTCAAGACTTTTGGATTAGTATTTTCTATTTTTTTCGGCCTCCAAGACGGCCTCTTGCTCTTGCTGCATCGAGTCCTGCTTTCGTTCTTTCTTGTATTAACCTACGTTCAAACTGAGCTAAAGAAGAAAATATATTAAATATTAGCTCTCCAGATGCTGTTGTAGTATCTATAACACCATCGCAGATAGATTTAAAACCGATGCCTTTAATTCTCAAATCTTCCGGCCAAAGAGACTAAATGTAGCATTGAGCGACCTAAACGATCTAATCTCCATACCAACAATGTATCTCCTACGGTTAGTTCTGCTCGCTTATTTCTATAAAAGCATCATGTGTATAATAAAATTTTATTGATTCTATTGCATCTTCAACGGTAAAATCTGGTTTTTGCTGACATAAATTATCAATTATATCTTTTAGCGCGTAGATTCCAAAAATATATATTAGGTCTTTTTTTTCTAATGTATTGTCGCTGTGCAATAAAATACAAAGATCATTTTTATCAAAAGAAGTATCTTTATTCATATATAAATCATAACCATCGTCATATGAACTTATAGTATAGATTAAATTTTTTAACTTTATAGTGGTCATTTCTACTTACTCTACATTACTATTGTCAATTTTACCCTTTTTATTGCTACGCCCACCTCCCCAAATTTCTATCCCCCCTTTTTTCTTTGGATGTAAATTTTGTTGTACAATTCCTGCAGAAGTATGATGACTTCTAGGAATAAGTTCTAAGATTCCAATTTCATAAGAATTATGATGCCAGGTTAATCCCAATTCTGTCGGAGGCCTTGATGGAAAAACCTTTTTTGGGATCATAGTTCGCATGCCCCTCAAAAGCTTTTTTGCATAAACATGGTGACCTTTCGTTAGTCTATATTCTCCCATATCTATAAAAGGAGGTCCCGTAACCCCTGTGCCACCGGTTGCAGGCTCTGGAGTAAGTTTTGCACTACTCTTAGGAACCCCAACGCTCGTGCTTTTAATGGTAAAAGCACCAAGAATAGCTACATCAGAAGCTATCTCTCGTGCCAAATCTCCTGCAAATTCTGTATTTTGTTATCCCAACTTAACTTCTTTTCCGGCTATCAAGTCATTGGCTATCTTTTCTAATTCCTCGTATGTATATTCAAATTCTTCTCCGATTCCCATCATTTCCATAGTTAATACAAGGTCATAAAACCAATCATTACGATCTTTACAAATATAAATTTGTACATCATAAGCCCAATTAGCTATGGCTTCAATGCTGTTGCGTTCAGCTATTTTTCTTTTTAAAACTTCTCCAAAAAGCTCAGGAGTATAATTCATTATTATTCCATATTTTTAATTTTTAATAACTCTAACTCTTTTTGTGTTAGAGGATAATGCTGACTTTTTATCTTTTGCCCATCAATGTCTTTCGGATGTACGCGATTTACTTTTCCATGTTGGTTGTAACTCTCATGCCAACTCTTTACACCACCTGTTTTAGGGTTATACTCTGTTACCCGTGACGCGCCTCTTGTTGCCCCAGCCTTCGATGCTGAAATTTCTTTTGCATAATACCTAACTCTCCCATCTGGCAAAGTTCTTGTTTTTACCGCATTTTTTTGAGCCGATTGTAAAATTGTAAGTTTATTACCTAAAAGCTCTTGAGCATTTACACTATTTGCCTTAATGGAAGGCTTAGCAAGCTTACTCTTCGATACCTTTGGTGTTTTCGTAACCACGGTTTGCACCATTTTACTGGTGGAAATCAGCGGTTGTTTTACACCCTGTTTTACCAAAGTGCCGAATGCGTTTTTCCCTATTTGTTCGGATAATTTTTTGAGTGCAATGGTTGGTACTACAGCGGTGCCAGCAAGCGCCAGCGTTACTAAATCCACACCAATCATAGCTGTTTCAACTGGATTTTCTGCAGCGTATTCGGCCATTTGACCGAGTGGACTTTCTCTCAATGCTTCAATTGTCGTTCCAAGTTCAATCTCGCCGGCTGCTTCCATATGCAGCAACGCTCTGAGCTGATGTGGATTTAGTAACGCTGGCGCTTGCTGGCGATACCGATATCGCTCGCTGAGCCACCGCTGAGGAAGCTACCTGTAGCAGCGGCAATTTGTGTCATTGCCTTAATACCGCCTTTCCCAGCCTCGCGTTGCTCTCTTGAGAGAATTGCGCCATCTGCTCCGACTTGCTCTCCATATCCCATCAGACTTGGCAGTAGCTCCCCTACTCCGCCGCCTATTGCGCCACTTGCGAAGCTACCGCCCTGCGCAGCTGCGAAGGCTCCACCTAGTGTGCCGTGCATGGCTATTTTACCAAGCCCACCATCACTCATCAATTCTTTAACAACGGATGTTTTAGCCTTATCACCGCTCAATTCTTCACCGACATCCCCGATGACGCTTTGTCCTAAAGCTAGACTTGCCGAGAAACTCTCAGCTCTCCAGATGCTGCCCACCTCCTCACCGCTTATGCCGGCTAAACCGGTGCGTACGCCAGAGTTGATTGCCGTTTGGGTTACTAGGCTACCCATGCGCTGACTCATGTCCATACCGGGAGTAAGTTTCGTGGAGATACCCCAGTTCCTATCCAAATCTCCACCTAAATGCTCACCAATCCCAGCACCTATACTTGCTGTCAGCGCGCCTAAGCCAAGGCTCTTGATCGACTCTTTGCTCGTAAGGTCTTTGCCCAGTTGTGATAGGTCAACCCTACCATTTAGGCCGCTATTGATCATTGAAATGCTGCCTGTTGAAGCCGCCCCAATAGCTAATGAATGAGCAGCCGCCGTACCCATCGCGCTCAGTACACTGCCCGTTGTTGCAGCTGTAGCAGTAGTCGTAGCAGGCGCAGCAAACATCCCCCAGCCTCCCATCCATGAAGTGGCAACTCCGGCAGCAATGCCAACGACTGCTGTTAGCTCCTTGCTCATCGTCGTTTTACTATTATGCCAGGAATTATCCGTGTCTGTTAGCGGGTTCCATACCACCCCATCACGAGATTCCAAATGACGCATCCATGATGGCTTTTCAGCGGCTGTGCTTGATACTGACCTGCCTTTGGTCGATGGTGCTGCATAATCTATGCTTAACCGCTTGGATTTTATCTCTATGCCCGCCGCCCCTCCTCCAAGCTCACTATGTGCATGAACCACATGATCATGGCCAACAGACTTGGTTTTGTTGGTCCATGGGCCCTCATCATGACGCAACTGGGCACTGTGATCACGCAAACGAGCAGCTAATATACTTGTTTTCGCTCCCTTCAAACGCAAGCCTCCATCGCCCATTAGCTTTGCACCAACAAGTACCTGCTCACCTCTATTCTCAAGATCCATCTTACCACCAGAGGTAAGACTGGCAACTGATAGCTTTTCCTGCACTGATTGGCTCGAATGTACGTGCTCCTTATCGCTAAACATGCTGCTGGTCGTATGTGATGAATGTGAATCAACTAGCTGGCTTTCTACCTGGCTTGTTATATAACTATTGCCACCAACTCTCAGGGACATATCCCTTCCGCTGTTAAGACGTGACCCCAGTATCGTAAAGTCTCCCCCTACCATCCCCATAACACTGCCCACCGCATCTATCGTTCCCTGTTTATATGCCACCCTTAACCCTAGGAAATATAAAGAATACAGCAACGTATTGCCGGAATCACACGTTCCGACCATCTGGGCCTAAGTATATGAATACCTATACCTTTAGCAGCTTAAATACCCTCCGGTTTCGGATGGTGTCCTTCTTGGAATTAAATTGTTTTAAGTTACAATCCAAGCATTCGGCATAAATCTATTTTCATTTAATAATGAATATATATATTCCTTGGTAATGGTTGGTAGTAATCTTGTTGCATCTTGAGGTATTAAGTAGGTTTTTTGACCATACTCCTCTCCAAACTCAGCAATCTTTATTCCCCTCCATCCTGTGTCCAAAATAATGTCAATTTCAGCAAGTGTGATAAGATACATATCTTCAGGAGAAGCATTCTTTTTTGCGAATAAAATTAAAAAACTACTAGTGGGTAA
>CANJXJ010000067.1 GCA_947478955.1 Alphaproteobacteria bacterium
CCACCACCACAAATATTTTAATGGTTAAAGAAAAAAAAGAAATTAAGCAGCAAAAGAAAGTGAAACAAGAGATGAATCTCTCCTCAAAAATAGCTGCTTAGTGTTCTTGACTTTGGGGGTCACTTTAGCAGGTCCTAGCAAAGGTACGTTCTTTTGTCCCCTTGAAGAAGCTACTGGTTATCTTGATTAGGGATTACTCCCTCCTTCAAGACCCTTAGGACCGAAGTTCTACCATAAGATTTTACCCTTATACCAGCTCCGGTGCGTATACAATGTCACACAAAAAAGCGAAACGACTTTATTGTTTTATTTAATAACGCCGTGTGCACGGCTCACCGCTTATGTCTTTATATTTGTGGATCCTCTGGTCAAGCCAGAGGAAAACTAGAAAGAGTTTCTCCTAGTCTCCCTACGACTTGATCGTAGGGTCCATCATATAAAAACTCGCGCACAGCGTTCTGTATTAAATTATTGGGCAGGAAATTCACGGGTGAAACTTCAACCGATCCGTCTGGTACTATTTGCTGCCCCCAGAATGAAAAGATCTCGTTTCACACAAAAACTTCAATTATCACGATAACATGAAATAATAAAAGCGCAAAAAAGTATTATGTCCCAAATAATTTTATTAAAATTTTAAGTATAGGGCATGAAAAATGGGGGGATTCTTATTATTGCTTGCGCTGAAAAATAGAAATATTCGCATATCCCAGTTGTCTAGCAATAGTTTTTAAAAATTGACTGGGTAAGAGGATGGTAAAATCATTAAATGGAATAGCTGCTTTGTTGCATAACGTCATGAAGGTTACCAGGGCTTGTTCTGAATTGATCATCACGGCATGGATCTCATGATTTTTTAAAGCGAGTTCTATTTTTTTATCGAAAGCTACGGCTGGTTCAGTGGTGTAAAGTACGACCTTCAGCGAGGTAAAGCCAAATGGTTTGAGGGCGTCACTTACGTCATGGCGTATATAATTGCCGCATCCAAAAATAAGGGGGCCATCAGCTGGGGCTAGATTTTTTTTAATCCAGCTAATTAAATTTAGTGCTGATGGATAGGGTTTATCTGAGGGAGATGAACAATCTAAAAAGCCAATGGATTTAGCTGTAGTGGCGGTGGTAGTGCCCACTCCATAAACCGGAATGGTACGATCCCAATCAGAATATTGTAACGCTAGGGCACTATTAGCAGATGTTAAAACAATGGCTTGAGGAGTGATAGTTAATGGCTCAACGGGTAAATAGTTCACATTTAAAAGGGCTTGATAATGTACTACGTGTCCTTGACGGTTCCAAACCGATAACTCGCGAGCAGTGGGTTGCCGCGTTTGGGTTAGTAAGATGTTTTGATTTATCAATTTTGCCATTATCTACTCTATGAAAGCATCCCGCCCTTCTGAAGGGCGGGGGAGGGGGTGGCCTCCATATAACATAAAAAAATTAATAAATCGTTAAACCCGCACTTTTATTGGACTAGTCAGCATCAATGACTTCAAGTAATTCAACATCAAAAATCAAATTTGCATTTGCGGGGATAAGTTTTCCAGCGCCGCGTTCGCCGTATCCTAGGTGTGAGGGAATATGCAAGCGGCGTTTGCCCCCAGCTTTCATGGTGGCTAAGCCTTCTTCCCATCCTTGAATAACCATCCCTACACCATGTGTGTACTCTAAGGGTTGGCCACGGTCAACGGAACTATCAAATTTCTGACCATCTTCAAGGGTGCCTGTGTAGTGAACAGATATAAGTTGTCCGGCTTTTGGGGAAATGCCTGTACCTTCGAGTACATCTTCATATTTAAGTCCGGAAGCTGTGGTAATCATGAGTTATCCTTATTATTTGTAAAATGTCATGTTAGCTTCCTAGTGTCTATGTTTCAAGCGCTGATGGAAAACTTTTAAGGTTTGGGCAGCTTTATCAAACAGGCTATTTTTCTTGAAAGTGCCAACTATTTGGCCTTCGGTATTGATTTTTATTCCGGCTGGTAATCCTGTCATCAATTCTATGGCTTCATAAACTGTGTCGACGCCCCAAATTTGAAAATCGCCACGAGCTATATCTTCAACAACTTCTGGGCGCAGGGTAAGGTTTGGAATGTTTGTATTGGGCACAATCACCCCTTGGGTTTTAGTAAACCCTCGTTCCTTGCATAGGCGATGAAAGCCTTCAATTTTCATATGAATGCCCCCTACAACCTGGGCGCTGCCAAATTGGTTAATCGATCCGGTAATGGCAAGATCTTGTCGAACTGGCACATTGGCAAGGGATGAGAGTATTGCGATAAGCTCTGCCATGGAGGCGCTATCGCCTTCAACATCCGTATAGTTTTGCTCAAACGTTAATGAACAGGAACAAGATAGGGGGAATTTTTGTGCAAACACACCGTTTAAAAATCCCTCTAAAATAAAGGCACCTTTTTGTTGAATAGGGCCACCTAATTCGGTAAGCCGTTCAATATTGACGACTCCTTGTTCACCTACATAGGTTCTGGCACTTATACGTGCGGGCACACCAAAGCTACGGTCATTAAGGCTTAAAACTGTTAAGCCGTTGACCAAGCCAACTTTGTCTCCTTGGGTATCAATTAACACTTGGTTACGTTGAATGTCCTCTAGTGTACCATCTTCAAGCCTTGCATTACGGCGGCGACGTTGGGAAAGCACTTGATTAATAATCTTTTCATCAATAGGTTTTTTTAAAGAGGTTTCACTGGCGAGCGTATCTGCTTCGGCTAAAATGTCACCGATGAGCTCGAATTTTGCAGAAAGCTTTGCGCGATCTTTGGCCCATCTGGAACTATATCCGGTCAGATAGGAAATTGCTCCTGGGGTAATATCACGGTTGGTTTCCTTTAAACAGGTTGAGCGAATAAGTTTTTGATAATTGGTAATATTATCAGGGGTAGCAGGTAGGTCCGAGTCAATTTCTGCCCGTATTTTAAAGTATGATAAAAATTCTGGATCTTGTTGAAAAAAGGCATAGTACCATACGGGAGACGCTACCAAAAAGACTTGTAGGTCTAGGGGAATTGAGCGAGGGCTAGGGGCGTCATCTAATGGAGTGCTTCCTTCGCGGTAGCGTTCACGAATAGTAATTTTACCATCACGCAGCGCTGATTTGAGCATGTCCCAAACATCTTCATCTTTTGCAATTTCATCAGCACGTAAAACTAAAATTCCCCCATTGGCGCGGTGTAAAGTGCCGGGTCTGATAAGAGTGAAATTTGTTTCAACACTTCCTGTTGAGGGGTTGTTACGGTATTTGATAGACCCGAATAAATTTTCATAAGTAGGGTTTGCTTCTAAAATAGCTTGTGCTTCTGGTTTTTGAGCATGATCAATAATTACATTAATTCCATAACGTTCCGCTGCTGCACGACTTAGCTTTGCTTTAGCGTTTTCTTCATCAAATAATAAGTTAAGGTTTTGCAAAAGGTCGCGTTTGAAGTCATCAATCCATCCTTTTAAATAAAGGGAGAATTCTTCTTTGTACGCTTGAAAGAGAGGATTTAGTACTTTTCGTGCGGTGCTTTGCTTAAGTTGCTGGACTTGTTTTTCAATTTTTTGGTTGGCTAAGTTGGTTGCAATACTTAGGCGCGTTAAGGAATTTCGCAACGTTACTAAACCTTTGGGTGATTTGTTTTCGTCTTTATCTTCATACTCTTGTAATTCTAAGGATAAGCCATCAGTGCCCGCAACTAATTCAATCCCTTTCGATTTCGCTAGAATTTGTAGGTCGTGGGTTTGTTGATCAATTTGTGATTGCAAATACTGGCTAAGGTTATCGGTTTGCTTGCGAAATTGATTCGAGGTGAAAATTTTCCCAAGGATGGTGCTGATATTTTGAAGTAGTTCTGTAGTTTTTGTTTTGAGGTATATACCCTGACCAGAGGGGAGCTCAAATGGAATAGGTCTGTGGCTTTCTAAAAAATTATTCACATACACCCAATCAGATGGGGGAGGGAGCTTTTTTACATATTTTTGTAAATAGCTCATGGTGGTGGTCATGCGACCGCTGCGATCTTCCCCGATAACGAAAATATGAAATCGCTTGTTACGCATTTTGAGGCCAAACTCAATAGCTTCTTTAGCACGCTCATGGGATGAGAGGTCAAATAAGGAAATCGGAAATTTATGAAGGCGATTCTTAGGCAAAAACACCTCTGGCCTGCAGGGGTGCAAGGGGATGCCAATTTGATCAATAGGTATAGGTGCTTTCATACTTTCTATTGTGGAGTATCAACTGTTAAATGATTGTTAACGCATAGGTTCTAGAGTGAGATTTTTTGCAGCCATATAGCTTTGATGAACCCTCTGCAAAATTTGAGACTAGGGGAAGATTTTAGTTTATTTGAGGAATACGCGGGGGATTTGAGAGAGAAAGAGTGGCATTTAACGAATTGTTTTCGTTATTAACCACCTTATTTGCTTAATTTTTAAGCGCCTTTAGTTCTTC
>CANJXJ010000068.1 GCA_947478955.1 Alphaproteobacteria bacterium
CAAATCACCGGACAAACTAAAAACCAATCATCATTTAAAAACTTCGCAAATTTAATGGTAGCTTAGTATGTCTAGAATTTTGACATTCTTTTAAAAATTTTACTCACCACTAACAGCTGCGACAGAGCCCTAAAAACCAATCATCATTTAAAAACTTCGCAAATTTAATGGTAGCTTAGTATGTCTAGAATTTTGACATTCTTTTAAAAATTTTACTCACCACTAACAGATGCGACAGAGCCTAGCATTTGCGATGATCAATCTGCGACACTTTTGCTAGCTTTTGCCTTTGTTTAGCGTAACAGATCAGAGGAGCTATTGCCTTTTATTGCAAATAATTTACTCGCCTCACTCTTCTTGCATTCATAGTTGCGAGCTCCTGCAATAATTGGTCAAGATAATTTCGGGGTCATCTATTTTTATCATCACGAGAAAAATTAGGTCCCCAAAAATCAGGAAACGCGCAATGAGCTGTATATTAATCATTTGGTATATGGTATTAAGTACTTTATCGTTTGCGACGCCTTTTTGTGGATGTCTTATCAACAAACACTGTAATTCATCGCACTTGATTTTAGAACTGGATAAATTTTAAAGATTAACTCGTACACTAAAAATAACATTATAAAAAAGGTAAGGGTAACTATGAAAAAAATTAAACAACTGATTATTATAACATCGTTAATTTTATCAACGGCTTGTTTCGGATCTGAACACGAGGAAGGTTGGGATCATCTTATGCATCCATGTGGCGATAAATTACCGCGCAATGATATGCATAAATATTCAAATCCTTTTACATACGAACAAGTTTGTTTTATGACTGAAGAAACTGGAATGGATCTTGATAATTTGGTCGCTTTTGCAATGTTTTCTTCAAAATCCGCAGAAGCTATATCCGCAGAAGCTATAAGAAAAAATAGAAAGCGCGCACTTGAAGAGTTAACAAGCACGTTAGAAAAAACAGGAGAATTAAGTGACCGCAATTTTGTTTATTGTTCAACTTATATAGCACCCAGATTAATGGCGGCCTGGGCTAAAAAAATAGCAGGAACATTTGAAAAAAATGGTGTGGGGAGATTTTTAGCAGGCATTGGTCCAGAAATAGGTGAGTCTCAGAAAAAATTTATAGAACTGTATCCTAATATTCCAGAATTTATGGGAGACATGGAAATAACAGAATTGGCAGCTAGGGCTGACCCTAAATTAGTAAGTAAATTGATGTTTAATATGACAACAAAAGCATTCCTTGCACTTGAAACTAATCTTGGTCCTCTTAGCGATGAGGAAAAAGATGGGGTTCAATTATTGAGATCTTCCGAAGTAACCCAGCTTAATCTATCGGGCAATATACATATAATATTAGCTTCAGCTCACAATACAGAGTGTTTTAATCTTCACCCAAAAGATACAATTTATTGTATGGGTGGGACTTACAGACGCGGCGTTACCCCAGAAACACTAGGGTACAATACAGCAGCAGGAACGGACCATTTTCAAAAATTATTGGATCATGCAGATGAGTGTGGAAGACCAATACGTATTGTCAATTCTGATTTTTGTGATTTGTTTAAATGCAGAGCGCATTTCTGGGTAACGCTTGCAAAAAATCTCGATAATCTTTCGTTATCTCACCAGCAAAAAGCCTTCCTTGAACATGCCATTTATTGGCAAGTGTACTTAAGTGACAGGCTCGCGATTGGATTAAACATTGATATTGTTGAAAGAGATCGCAAGTCTCCTATTTTTTCTGATCCAATAACTTGGTTAATTGCATTTTCCGAAATGTTTCCAGAGCTGGGGCCAAAATTATATGGAGAATTTTATAAATACAAAGGTTGTCGTATGAAATTGAATAAACTTGAGAGACATACGGGTGGTTATATGGGAACAAAAAACTCAGATGGAGGATGGAAGCAAAATCCTTCCAGTTTCTTTGAGATAACAGAGGATGAAGATAAACCTAATGTGCTCATAACTGTCCCTGCTGGAGAAGTAACCGATGAAATGCGTCTGGAGTTTTCAAAGTTTGCAGAACAGGGTATTTTGGATGGACTAAATTTTTCTGAAGACCAAAGAAGTATTCTGCTAGGGATGTTAAATGCAAATGCACCTGCATAGGATCTGTATAACTGTGTTGTACAAAAGAAAATTGGAGCATTTAGTATAGTGGTCCCTTTTTGAAAGACAAATTTTGGCTCTCTGATATTTCCTGTGGAATCATGTAAACACCTTAAAACCACTTAAATCTAAAAACAAACGCTGAAAAAGTGTCTCAGGCTTAGATATCCCATAACACCTCCTCTTAAGCACTTTGATCTTGTTATTAAGACCCTCTGCAAACCCACTATTTCTCCTGTCCTTAAAATAGTTGAGTATACATGATTTGTATTTTATTAAGGTTTTGATAAAACCATTAAAAACAATAATTTTGCTTGCCTGGACACTCTCTATCCAACGGCTCACCATGGTTAATGCAGCCTTGCGGTTGTGGTGAGTGTTAAAAATATGCGTTAACTTTAAAGCATGTTTATGAGCCTCTTTAATCTTTGGTGAATATTTATAAAATAATGAAAGCTGCTCTTTATTGATCTTAGAAAGACACTCGTGATTTTTTCGTAAAATCCACATCATTCCTTCTAATTTTGCATATTCTTCCTGTGGCAATATCGCCTTTAAACGCTTCATTTCCGATATTCTTAGCTGATCAAGTGGTTCGCGGTACAGCTTGGAAACATGATATCTATCAACGACAACAACCCCACTGCCAAACACTTCAATCGCAGATTGTACAAATCCGTCATACATGTCTGTACAAACCGTTTTAACTGTCTTTCTTAAATAGTCTGGAATAGATTCTAAGAACGCCTTTACCGTTTCTTTGAGCCGATCTGGAAGCACCGCAATTACAGAAAGAACTCCCTTCTTATTCTTTGCGCTAACAATTACCACGTAATCTTGATGGCCTTTCAGCAATGAAATTTCATCAATACCGATCGTTGATAAATCTTTATAACTTGACCAGTCTACTTCTTTTTTTACGCCTCTATGTAGAGCGGACTCTATTATTTTATAATTAATGCGTTCTTTTCTAGATACATCTTCAACTGTACTGTGGATAATCTGCCGGTGGTTCTGTCGCATCTGTTAAGGACTTCTAAAATCTGTTAGATTTTTGAGTTGAAAGAGGATGCGATGCTTCTAAAGATTTCGAGAGATTTATTACCAAAGTTCAAATGTTTTTGTTCATCACCAGAATTGATCATGATGTTCGTTTAC
>CANJXJ010000069.1 GCA_947478955.1 Alphaproteobacteria bacterium
AATTAGGGGTAACGATCGCATCAAGTGTGGGCATCAGTAATATGAACGCAGATATTACAGCGATGGCTGGATATTTAGCGATGAGTATTCCATTTTTAAGCCTAGCACTGGTCAAAGGAGTAGGCAGCTTTGTGCATATGGCTTCCCACTTAGGTAACGTGAGCCAGGGAGCTGCAAGCATGGCAGCGGGTGAGGTGACGTCGGGGAACTTAAGCTTTGGGAATGTATCCCAGGGGAATAGTCAGATATCTAACAGCAGTATGCTTAATCATTCTAATGCCGCCTCCTTCAAAGGGGCATCAGCGCACATTCAAGATGGTCGTTCTGAGATCACGACCATGGCGGATGGTTCGCAAGTGCTCAATGTAGGAAGCTCGAATTTGCCGATCAGCCTGAATGTAGCAGAGTCACAAAGCGCTCAGCTTAGCCAAATGGCCAGTCAGAGTGAACAAAAGGCAATGAGCCTTAATGAGAGTTCGGCACAGAACTTGAGTAATTCAGCTCGTTCTGTGGTTAACCTTAGTGAAACCCTTTCATCGTTAAAGAGCTCAGGCGACAGTGCCACCCTTGGCATTAGTACAGAACAAAGCCAAGCCATTCATCATGGGGCAAATTTAGTGAAAGATTTTTCAAAACAAAATGGTATTGAAGATGCAAAATCAGCACAGATGCTAGCAAATGCAAGCATAGGGTCAGGTAAAGGCGTTGGATTGTTTGGAGGGTCAGTAGGGATTGGTGGAGAAATTAACGCTAAAGAGCAAGAGCTGCACACTAAAGCTCTAAAATTTGCTGAAGATCATAATTACCAAGAAGCAATAAGAGAATCAGCAAATGCCTCTAAGCAAATTTCTCATAGTCTATCTGATGAATCGGCTAGGAGATTGGCTGAAGAAACTTCCGGCTCTTATGAAAAAGGAATGAGTCAACGGAACGAAGCTTCTAAAAGCTTTAGGCAAGCTGAAGATTATACGAATCAGGCGAATTTTACCAAGGCGAATAGCTCTACAATCAATGCCAACCATAACCAACAGTTTGGTGAATGGCTGGCTAATCAACAGGCGGATAATTCTAATGGCGGTACTATTGGCGCTCGCGGTGCTTCCCACATCATTGCAGCAAAACCTGAAGAAGCGATGGCCTATGCACAACGATATATGGCTGAAAAAGGTTTAACGCCAACGAACACGGTATCCTCAGGGTCCGGTTTAAGGAGCAGCTATGACAAAGAACAAGCTCATCAGGTTCATCCCGTCACTAGGGAAAATATGCAAAATGTTCGAAGCCAAGCAAGTGATCTTTCTCATTCCATAAGCCACGGTAATGATGGGCCAGAAGGTCGTGTAGATACACGAGGATCCACACAACAGACTGCGCAAAATTCTAACGACACTATAGTGCAGCCAAAAAGATTTTCAGAGGAAAAAAATATAAATACAAACCATCATGAGCCTTCATCTGGGAAGCAAATCTTAGGCAGGCAGTCCCCTAATCAAGTACATCAGGTTCATCCAGTCACAGATGAGAATATGCAAAATGTTCGAAGCCAAGCAAGTGGTCTTGCTAACTCCATAAGCCAGGGTACTGATAGCCTAGAAGGTCGTGTGGAAAGAGGATCGACACAACATACTGCTCAAAATTCTAACGACACTACGGTGCATCCAAGCAAATTTACTGATGAAAAAAAGACAAACCCAAGCCATTACGAGAATTCATATGGGACGAAAACCTTAGGCAGCGAGCCTTATAATCATGTGCAGCAAGTGCATGCCGTAACAAAAGATAATTTACAAAGCATTAGTTCTCAGGGCAGCAATCATTCACCTGCCAAAAGCTCAGGCGCAGTAACACGTGAAAAAGTAGAAGCAGCTCAATCTCAGCACGGCCAAGCTATCTCTGCAGGGTCTAGCGGAGTATTAACTCACGGAGCAGCGCTTAAAAAGGATGTGCACGTAGAACAAGAAAAAGGGGTTGTGAGGAGGGTAACTGGGAAAGGAATAAAGGAAGTTTCAAGTGTGGTGGAAGATGTAAAAAATATTAAGTTGGGGGAAAGCCAACAAAAATGAAGTTAGTAATATTTATTTGCAGAGTTGTAAGAACTATAGGTATATCCCATAGGGTTAAGAGCATTCATTTTCCAGCTGAGATCATCTCTATTTTTTCTAGCAGATTCAAACATTTGTTCTCTAGAGTTATTATGGACTCTGGAAAATTTCGATCGCATTTTAAGCCAGTCAATAAAAGCAGCTACTGTGAAAATAAGAGCTTCCCCTTCAATTATGGGGGTTTTACCTTCACAAATTCCTTGGATTGTTATTCCAAGCGAAATCAATACAAAAGCATGGCGCCATATAAACTTGAGAGCATTCAAGCTAGTATCAAAGGCATTTTGGATTTTATGTATTGTTGTAATTTGCATTATATATTTGTCTTCTTTCTTCATACCTTAATTCTACCACCTAAATTCTTAAGAAGTCATGTATTTCCGAGAGATTATGGAGAAATTTCGATGTATAGTGGCACCAACCATAACATTCCAAACAAAAAGACAAAATTATGAACGAGATTACTAATTCCACGGACTATATCACTTTTTTAAATGATATCAAGAAGGATATTCAAACATCTCGCGTTAAAGCCGCACTTTCTGTTAACAGAGAGCTGATTCTTCTTTATTGGCGGATCGGCAATGAAATTTTAAAAAGAAAAAAAGAGCAAAGCTGGGGGTCAGAAATTGTTAAATCCCTTTCTCAAGACTTGAAACATGAATATCCAGACATAAAGGGTTTTGGTGAAAGAAACCTAGTGTATATGCAGACCTTTGCCGCTGCTTATCCAGATTATGAATTTACGCAGGCGGTCCCTGCGCAAATTACGTGGTACCACAATCAAGCCATCTTAGATAAAGTAAAAGATCCTCAAACGCGTATTTGGTATATCCAAAAAAGTGTAGAAAACGGCTGGTCACGTACTATTTTAGTAATGCAGATTGAAGCCCAGAGTCATTTAAAGCTGGGTGCTGCGCAAACTAATTTTGCATTAACTTTGCCAAGCGCCACTTCAGACTTGGCGCAACAACTGATCAAATCGGAATACAACTTTGAAAGCTTGGGGTTAGCTGAAGGAGTAAATGAGAAGGTCATTGAAAGAGCGATGATTGACCATATTCGTGATTTTTTAATTGAATTAGGAACAGGATTTGCCTTTTTAGGGTCTCAATATAAATTAGTTGTAGGAG